>NZ_JAMYLZ010000009.1:0-187293 GCF_040318315.1 Mesorhizobium sp. M1227 | reverse complement strand
TCAGCACGCCGCGCGCCAGCGGGCTGTAGGAGACGACGCCAAGACCGTAGTAGGCGGCCGCCGGCAGCTGTTCGGCCTCGGCGGTGCGGTTGACGATGTTGTAGAGCGGCTGGCTGGCCACCGGCCGGTCGATGCCGAGTTCATCGGCCAGATGCGCGACTTCGGCGATGCGCCAACCACGAAAGTTGGAGACGCCGAAATAGCGCAGCTTGCCCTGGCGGATCAGGTCGGCGATAGCCCGCACCGGCTCTTCCAGCGGCGCATCGAACACGGCGCGGTGGAAGTAGAACAGGTCGATATAGTCTGTTCCCAGGCGCCGCAGGCTGTTCTCGACCGTCTGGATCACCCATTTGCGCGAATGGCCGCCGAGATTAGGCCCCTTGTCATGCGAGTTGACGAACTTGGTCGCCACGACCCAATGATCGCGCGTCGCCTTGATGCCGCGACCGACGACTTCCTCGGACTTGCCGTTGTGGTAGACGTCGGCGGTGTCAATGAAGTTGACGCCTTGCTCGCGCGCCTTGTCGATGATGCGATGCGCGACCGTCTCCTCGGTCGGCCCGCCGAACATCATCGTGCCGAGGCTGAGCGGCGAAACCTTCAGGGCGCTGCGGCCAAGATAGCGGTAGTCGGACATTTTTCTGCTCCGTTGAATTTCAGTTGATGGTTGGTTCGGCGTAGTGGCAGGCGACATGGTGTCCCGGCGAGATCGCCCGGAACGCCGGTTCCTGCGAACGGCACAGATCGGTCGCCAGCGGGCAGCGGGTATGGAAACGGCAGCCGCTGGGGATGTTCTGCGGGCTTGGCAGATCGCCATGGATCGGCGCGGCCTGACGTCGGCGCGCCGGGTCCGGCACGGCATCCATCAGCGCGCGCGTGTAGGGATGCTTTGGCGAGGTCCACAGCGCCGCATTGTCGGCGCTTTCGACAATGCGTCCGAGATACATAACCAGCACCCGGTCGGCGAAATAGCGAACGACTGATAGATCGTGCGAAATGAAGAGATAGGACAGGCCGAGCTGACGTTTCATGTCGACCAGCAGGTTCAGAATCTGCGCCTGGATCGAAAGGTCGAGCGCCGACACCGGCTCGTCGCACACAACCAGTTCCGGATTGAGGATCAGCGCCCGGGCGATGCCGATGCGCTGGCGTTGCCCGCCGGAAAATTCATGCGGGTAGCGGCCAAGCGAATCCCTCGGCAGACCGACACGCTCGATGATGTCCTCGACGATGGTGCGCCGCTCGGCCGTGTTGCCGATGCCATGGACCTTCAGTGGTGCTGTCAGGATGTCGCCGATCGTGTGGCGCGGATTGAGCGATGCGAACGGATCCTGGAAGATCATCTGGATATTACGGCGCGCCGCCTTCAGCCGGCGCGTGTCGAGAACGGTGATGTCGGTGCCGTTGAACTCGATCCTGCCGCTAGTCGGGTCGACCAGCCGCATGATGGTCTTGCCTAGCGTCGATTTTCCGCAACCGCTTTCGCCGACGAGACCAACCGTCTCGCCGCGTCCGACTTCGAGGGATACGCCATCGACGGCGCGCAGCGTGCCGCCCTGGGCGTGGAAATGGGTGGAAAGGTCAGAGACCGAGAGCAGCGCCATGCGCAACCTCCGGAATGAAGCTGTAGGGACAGGCGACTAGACGATCCTCGCTCACCTCGACGAGGTCGGGTACGAAATGGGCGCAGCTGTCGCGCGCCACCGCGCAGCGCGGGCGGAACGGGCAGCCCTTTTCGCCGGCGGCCGAGACGATACTGCCGGGAATCTCCGTCAGCCTGGCGTCGCGGTAGTGGAGATTGGTCTTCAGCCGCGGCGACGCCGCCAGCAGGCCGCGCGTATAGGGGTGAAGGGGTGTTCTGAACAGTGCGCCCGGCAGCGCCTGTTCAACCTTGCGGCCGGCATACATGACGACGACCTTGTCGGCCCATTGTGCGACGACGCCAAGATCGTGGGTGATGAGCATGACAGCCATCGACAGTTCGCGGCGCAGCGTATCGAGCAGGTCGAGCACCTGCGCCTGGATGGTCACGTCGAGCGCCGTCGTCGGTTCGTCGGCAATCAGCAGGCGCGGCCGGCAGGCGACGGCGATGGCAATCATGATGCGCTGGCGCATGCCGCCGGAAAGCTGGTGCGGATAGTCATCGATGCGCCGCTGCGGATCGGGAATGCGAACCAGATTGAGAAGCTCGATGGCACGGTTCCGCGCTGCCTTGCCGCGTATGCCTTCGTGCAGCGTCAGCACCTCGGTGATCTGCCGGCCGATGGTCAGCACCGGATTGAGCGACGTCATCGGCTCCTGGAAGATCATGGCGATCTCGCGTCCGCGCAGGCTCCGCATAGCCTTCTGGTCGAGACCGAGCAGATCCTTGCCGGCGAATTCGATCCTGCCATTGGGTATTTTCGCCGAGCGCGGCAGAAGCTGCATCAGGGCGAGCGCGGTCAGCGACTTGCCGGAGCCTGATTCACCAACGATCGCCAGCGTCTCGCCCTCACCGACCTCGAAGCTCAGCCGGCTGACCGGCTCGGCGGTCGGGAAGCGAACCGTCAGATTGTCGATCCTGAGCAAAGGAGCCGCCATCTCTATCGCTCCTGTGAGAAGCGCGGGTTGAGCGCGTCGTTGAGGCCGTCACCGATCAGGTTCAGCGCCAGCACGGTAAAGACGATCGCCAGTCCCGGAAGCGCTGTCAGATACCAAGCGGTGCGGATCAATTCCCTGCCCGCTCCGATCATCGAGCCCCAGCTGACGACGTTGGGATCGCCGAGGCCCATGAAGGACAGCGCCGATTCCATCAGGATCGCGGTCGCCACCATCACCGACGAGGTCACGATCAACGGCGGCAGCGCATTGGGCAGGATCTCGCGGAAGATAATGCGGACATGGCCGTAGCCGAGGCTGCGGGCGGCCATGACGAAATCCTTCTCGCGGATGGCCCGGAATTCGGCGCGGGTCAACCGCGCCACCGTCGGCCAGGTGATGACGGCGATCGCCACTGTCACGACAGGCGCGGTCGGCTGCGCGATCGCCACCATGACGACCAGTAGCACGAAGCTCGGTATGGTCTGAAAGATCTCGATCAGGCGCACCAGCAGGTCGTCGATCCAGCCGCCGAAGTAGCCGGCGGCGGCGCCGACCAGGATGCCGAAGCTGAGGCCGAGCGCGGTCGCCACTAGGCCGACGAACAGTGAAATCCGCGCGCCATGCAGAATGCCGGAAAGCACATCGCGGCCCATGGAGTCCGTGCCCAGCGGGAAGGCTGGGTTCTGGCCCGGCCACAGGAAGGGCCGCGCCACCATCGATAGCGGATCGGCCGGATAGAGGACTGGTGCGAGCAGTGCGGCCAGCACGACCAGTGACAGGAACACAACGCCGAACATGGCGTTGGGATTGCGCAGGAAAACCTTCAGCGCACGCCCGCCAGCGGCTATCGGCACCGACGCTGCCGAAGCGGAGCGTGCGTCGGGCGCGTGGAGATTGCTCCAGCTCTTTGCCTCGGGCTCAGGCGGTGCCGCAGGCCCGCGGGCATCGGCATGGAGACGGCGGGAACGGGCATCGCCCGCGGCGAAATCGGTGGAAGCCATCAGCGTACTCCGATGCGGGGATCGAGCCAGGCGTGCAGAAGATCGACGGTCGCGTTGGCGATGATGACCAGCAGCGACGACAACAGAAGGATGCCGAGCAGCACGGTGAAATCGCGGCCCATGACCGCTTCGAAGGCGAGACGCCCGAGGCCGGGCCAGGAATAGACAGTCTCGACAACCACGGCGCCGCCGAGCATGCCGCCGACATGCATGCCGGCCATGGTGGTAATGGGGATCAGCGCGTTGCGAAGGACATGGCGAATGGTGATGAAGGCCGGCGGCAGGCCCTTGGCTGCGGCGGAGCGTACGTAGTCCTGCGACTGGACCTCCAGCATCGCCGCTCGTGTCAGCCGCGCATAGATCGCCACGTAGAACAGCGCCAGCGACAGTGCCGGCAGGATCATGTAGCGCGCCCTGTCCCAGAGCCCGGCAAGGCCGGTCAGGTTGCTGCCGATGGTTCCCGAGCCGCCGCTCGGCAGCCAGCCGAGCTTGACCGAAAACAGCACGATCAGCATCAAGCCGATCCAGAAACCCGGGATTGAATAGAACAGCAGCGAAATAACGGAGAGCACACGATCCGGCAGGCGCCCGGCAAACACCGCCATCACCGATCCAAGGGCGAGGCCGAGCACAATGGCGACGGCCAGAGCCACCGCCATCAGCACCAGCGTGCCGGGCAGCCGCTGGCCGATCAGGTCGGCGACCGGCATGCCGTAGCGCGGCGAAAAGCCGAGGCTGAAATGCGCCAGATTGTAGAGATAGTTGAACAGCTGGACGAGAAGCGGATTGTCGAGCCCGAAGCGCTGGCGAAGCGCCGCCATCGTTTCGACAGTGGCCGAGCCAGCCTCGCCGGCCATGACATCGGCGGCATCGCCGGGCGCGAGCTGCAGCAGGAAGAAGTTCAGGATGACGATGCCCAGAACGGTCGGCACCGCCTGCATGGCGGTGCGCCGGAAGGTTCTGCCAATGCGCGTCAGGGTCGACATCGTTTTCGCTATCCCGGCTGTGGCTGACGATGCGGGTTTGCTGTTTCCCGGAAAGTTCCGTGCTTTTTAGTTGACAAGATTTATAGACATTGTCAATCTGATTTAAGAAATTTTATCCTGCAAATGGCCTCATTGCAGAATAGAATTTTATTTCATACTACAAACTTAGCTGTTTGAAGTATGAAATCTTAAGCGCGGGAGCAGGTCGGCCAAATCTTTTCGCAAACGAGCCCGCTCTTGGAACAACGGATTTTTAGCCTGGTGGCCGACGATCGGCCGATCGGGTCCGGCAGCAAAAAAGGACCAGGACGCTATGTCTCATTTCCTCAGTCCGAACCGCCGCAGGTTCCTCGGCATCTCGGCGGCCGCGCTCGGAGCGACCCTGTTGCCTGCATCGCGTAGCGCCTACGCCGCCGAGCCGAAACAGGGTGGAACGGCGACGCTGGTGCTCTCGGCTGAGCCGCCTGTGCTGACGACCATCGCCCACACGGCATTCAATTCGGTCTACGTCTCGGCAAAGACCACCGAGGGCCTGCTGACCTATGATTTCGATCTCACGCCGCGCCCATCCCTGGCCAGACAATGGTCAGTCAGTGACGATGGGCTGCAATACACCTTCAAGCTGCGCGAAGGCGTGAAGTGGCATGATGGCCAGCCGTTCACCGCCGCCGACGTCGCCTATTCGATCACCACGATCAGAGAGGTTCATCCGCGCGGCCGCAACACCTTCCTCAACCTTGTAGACATCCAGACGCCGGATCCGCTGACCGTAACGCTGGTTCTGTCGAGGCCGGCGCCTTACCTGATCACGGCCCTGGCTGCGGCCGAAACGCCAATCGTGCCGAAGCACCTCTATGACGGCACAAAGGCAGCCGAAAATCCGGTCAACGTCGCTCCGGTCGGCACCGGCCCGTTCGTCTTCAAAGAATGGGTGCGCGGCAGCCACATCGTTTACGAACGCAATCCTGACTACTGGGACGCACCGCGCCCCTATCTCGACCGGTTGATCGTGCGCTTCATCCCGGACGCTTCGGCGCGCGCGCTGGCGCTGGAGACCGGCGAGATCGATCTGGCGCCGGCAACGCCGATTCCGTACAGCGATTTGCAGCGTTTTGAGACGCTGCCGCATATCGGCTTCGAGAAGCAGGGCTACCAATATTCCAATGGCATCAGCCGGGTCGAATTCAACCTGGAGAAAGCCTATTTCCAGGATGTTCGCGTCCGCCGTGCCTTCGCCCATGTCATCGACCGCAACGTCATCCGCGAGACGATCAACTATGGCTATGGCGAAACCATTCCAGGCCCGATCAACCCCAATCTGAAGAAGTGGTTCGTCGCCGACCTGAAGACCTATCCGGTCGACACGGCCGCCGCCGATAAACTGCTCGATGAAGCAGGCTTGCCGCGCGACGCCAACGGTACCCGGCTCAAGCTTGTCCACGACTATGTCCCGAGCGGCGAAACCTACAAGCGCGGCGCCGATTACATCAAGCAGGCATTGGCCGCGGTCGGGATCGAGGTCACCGTGCGCAGCCAGGATTTCGCCACCTACACCAAGCGCATCTACACCGACCGCGACTTCGACTTCACCTTCAACGGCATGAGCAATCTGTTCGACCCGACGGTAGGCGTACAGCGCCTCTACTGGTCGAAAAATTTCAAACCCGGCGTGCCGTTCTCCAACGGTTCGAAATACAGCAATGCCAAGGTCGACGAACTTCTTGAAGCGGCCGCCGTCGAGGTCGACCACGAAAAGCGCTTCGAGCAATGGGCCGCGATCCAGCAGATCCTTGTCGAGGACCTGCCCGATATCGGCATCGTCAGCCAACCGGAAATCACCCTCTACAACAGGCGCATAGCCGGTCACACGGTGGGCGCCGAGGGCAATGCCGGCTCCCTCGCAACCGCCCATATCGTCGCCTGAGCCCTGACCCGTGCGCGGTCCTTCGCACGGGTTCCCTTCCTCCACCCGAGAAAGTTCGCCATGACGCTCGCCCACAAGCCTGGTTCCATCGTCGGCACGCCCTTCTTCAAGGCGCCGACCGAGTATCCGGACAGCCCGCTGTCGAAAGCGCTTCAGCAGCCGGTGCTGCTCGGGCTATTCTTGCCGATCCAGGCCGGTGGCTGGACCAACTCGACCTTGCCGCGCTCGACCGACTGGCGCTTCGACTACAATCGCGACCTGACGTTGAAGGCCGAGGAGCTTGGCTTCGACCTCGTCTTCGCGCTCAGCCAGTGGCTGCCCAAGGGCGGTTATGGCGGTGTCTTCAACGGCCAGGCGCTGGACAGTTTCGTCTCCGTCGCGGCCATGGCCGCGATCACCAAGAAGATCATGCTGATCTCGACCATGCATGTTCTCTACGGCCCGTGGCACCCGCTGCATCTGGCGAAATTCGGCGCCACACTCGACCACATCTCCGGCGGCCGCTGGGGCATCAACGTCGTCACCGGCCATCGCGCCGTCGAACATGAAATGTTCGGCTGGAACCGTATCGAGCACGACCGCCGCTATGAACTCGCCGCCGAGTTCGTCGAAGTGCTGCAGCGACTGTGGCAGGACGACGAGAATTTCTCATTCTCCGGAGAATCGAGCTGGAAGCTCAATGGCGGCTTCGTCACGCCCAAGCCGAATTATGGACGGCCGATCCTGGTCAATGCCACCGGCTCCGACGCCGGCATTTCCTTTGCCGGCCGTTATTCCGACATCGTCTTCGTCACCAGCCCGGCCGGCTCCGACATCGCCAGCGCGCTGGAAGCGCTGCCGGCGCATACGAAGAAGGTGAAGGACGCAGCCCTCGGCGTCGGCCGCACCGTGCGCACGCTGCTCAACCCGCTGGTCATCAGCAGGCCGACCGAGAAGGAGGCCTGGGCGGTCGCCGATGAGATCGTCGCCCATGCCGACAGCCGCACGCCGAAAGGCTTCCAGACCTTCAACAGCGATGCCCAGGCCTGGAAAGGACGCGAGGGCCGCGACGATCCCTACGCCAAGGTCGGCGGCAACATTTATCTCATCGGCACGCCCGAACAGATCGTCGACCAGTTCGTCAAGTTGAAGGACGCCGGCATTGACGGCCTGCAGCTGTCCTTCTTCGATTTCAAGCCTGACCTCGAATTCTTCGGCGAGAACATCCTGCCGCTGATGAAGCAGGCCGGCCTGCGCAACACCTAAGGAGCCATCATGACCGCGACTGCGATCTCCGAAATCTGGTACACACGCTGCCCGGTGCCGACGCCTGTCGGGCTCGCCGCACAGCTCGGGCTTCTCGACGAGACCTTTCGCAAGGAGGGGATTGAATTGAAGTCGATCATCGATTCGCCCAATCGCGACATCCGCCAGAGCCATTTCAACCACACGCTCGACTGGTCGTTCCGCCACGGCGGCAACGTGCCGCCGATCCGCGCGCGGTCCGAAGGGCGCAAGACGCGTCTCGTCGGCATCACCTGGACCGACGAATTCCAGGCAATCATCGCCCTGCCCGGTTCCGGCATCAGGACAATCCAGGACCTGAAAGGCCGTCGCTTCGGCATCGCCCGGCGCCCCGAGGGAATCGTCGACTTCATGCGAGCGACGGCGTTGAAGGGACTGGTCTCGGCGCTCTCGCTCGAGGGCCTTGGCTATGGCGACGTCGAGATCGTCGACATAGCGCTGGCCGACAGCGTGCTCGACAGCCAGGAAGGACCGTCGCTGTTCGGGCTCAAGCGCAAGCAGGCCTATGGCGAGGAGGCAGCAGCCCTGATCCGCGGCGAGGTCGACGCCATCTATGTCAAGGGCACGGCCGGCATCAATGTCGCCAATCTGATCGGCGCCATCCAGGTCGTGGAATTCGGCTTCCACCCCGACCCGAACATCCGCATCAATTCCGGTTCGCCGCGCGTGCTGACCGTCGATGAACTGCTGGCGGAACAACGCCCCGATCTGGTCGCGCGACTGATCGAGATCATCCTGCGCGCCAGTGCCTGGGCCGAGGCGCATCCGGAAGAGACGCAGCGCTTTGTTGCCCGCGAAGCCGGGGCCACCGAGGAACAGGTGCTGGCCGCCAATGGCCCGGATGTCCATAAGCATCTCGGCCTCGGACTGCAGCCTGAGCTCATCGCAGCGGTTTCCCACTACAAGAATTTCCTGCGCGACTGGGGCTTCCTCGCCGGCGATTTCGACGTCGAGGCCTGGGTCGATCGCCGGCCGCTCGATCTGGTGAACATTCGCGCCGCCGCCTGAGAGAAAGCCAACGTCATGATGTCGACAATTGCCGAGTTTCCGCAACTCCTCGAGAAAGTGGCCGGCCTTGCCGACGACTTCGCGCTGACAGCCGCGCATCACGACGCGACCGGGGAATTCCCATTCGCCAATTTCGACCGGCTTCACCAGGCGGGGCTGCTTGGCCTGGTCACGGTGCGCGAACATGGCGGCTTCGGTGGCGGGCTGACGGAAGCACAGGCGGTGATCGCCGAGATCGGTCGTGGCGAGCCGTCGACAGCGCTGGTGCTGGCTATGCACTACAACAGCCAGTATGCGATGCGGAAATCCGGAAAATGGCCGCGCCATCTGGTTCAGCGGATTGTCGAGGCCGGGCGTCTTGGCCCTGCCCTGATCAACGCCGCCCAGGCCGAGCCCCGGATCGGCTCGCCAGCTCATGGCAAGCCGCCCGAAACCATTGCCCGGCGGGACGGCAACGTCTGGCGGATATCCGGCCACAAGAACTACGTCACCGGCATTCCTATTCTGAAATGGGTGAACTTGCTGGCGCTGACCGACGAGCCGCAGCCGCGTCTGGCTTCATTCCTGGTGCCGACCGACGCGCCTGGATTTCGCGTCGAAAAGACATGGAACGCCGCCGGCATGCGGGCGACGGCCAGCGACGACATCATTCTGGATAATGTTGCGGTTCCTGCCGAAGACATCACCGAGGCGCAGCCCGCATCCGAGCCGCTGAGGCGCGAGGAAGGCGCGACGGCGTTCTTCTTTTCGCTGATCGGCGCTGTCTACCACGGTGCCGCCCGTGCTGCCCGTGACCGGCTTGTCTCCTTTGTCAGCACGCACGCGCCGGCAAGTCTTGGTGCGCCGCTGTCGACCGTGCCGCACATCCAGGCAGGGCTCGGTGAGATCGAGGTCAGGCTTGCGAGCAGCACGCGGCTGCTGCGTTCGCTCGCCGAAGATGTCGACGCCGGCCGGCCTGTGGGCACCGACGGCATGACGGTCAGGCATGTCGTCATCGACAATGCCGTTGCCGTCACCTCGCTGGCGCTGGAGCTTGCCGGCAATCCAGGCCTTAACAGAGATTTCCAGCTTGAGCGCCACCACCGTGATGCGCTGACCGCCCGTTCCCACGCACCGCAGAACCACATGATCCGCACGATCGCCGCCAAGGCGACGCTCAGCCGCCATATCGCCCGGCAGTTGGCCGAGACACCGGCTATTGCCGCGGGCAAGCCCAAGCTCGCGGCGGTCGGTTGAGCGCCATGACAACAGAACATGTCGAAGTCGCCATCATCGGCGGAGGCCCCGGCGGCCTGACACTGGCGCAAGGCCTGAAGAAGAACGGCATCAGTGTCGCGGTCTTCGAGAAGGACCGCGCCCGCACCGACTATGTCCAGGGTTTTCGTCTGCGCATCCGCCAGCGCGGCATCGATTCCCTGATCGCCAATTTGCCGCCGGAACTCTACGACGCTTTTGTCGCCACGCTCGGCCAGGCGCCGGATCGCAACATCCTGCTCGACGAGAATTTCAACATCCTGGGCGAGGATGCCTGGGGCGGCGGCAACGCGCCGGGCGAGGCCGACGACACGCATATCGAAAAATCGGTAAGCCGTATCACGCTGCGCCAGGTGCTGTTGTCCGGCCTCGACGGCATCGTGCGCTACGGCAAGGTCTTCTCCCGCTACGACGAGCAGCCGGATGGTTCGGTCGTAGCGCATTTCGAGGATGGCTCGACAATCCATGCCGATGTGCTGGTCGGTGCCGACGGCGCCCGCTCGCGCGTGCGCCAGCAACTGGCGCCGCATGCCAGGAGCTTCGACACCGGCGTCAGGCGGCTGGCCGGCAAGATGACGCTGCATGCCGCAGCCCTTCACCAGATCTCGCCGGTGCTACTCGACTACAATGCCGGCGTCAGGCCAACCGAAGGTCATGGGCTTATGGTCACCAGCCACAGGGTCAATGTCGACGCCTTCCGAAAGCATGGACTGATCGGGCTGGACGACGCCACCCACAAGGATTTTTCCGGTTTCCATTTCAACAACACCACCAGCTATGTCTGGTGGAACACCGCCTATGAAAAGAACGAACTTGCCACGGACGACGCGCTGGCAAAGCTCTCCGGTTCAGAACTGATCGACCTGCTGATCTCGAAGATCGCCCACTGGAACCCGGAAATCCTCAACCTCATCCGCTACACCGACCCATCGACGGTGGCGCTGCTTCATGTCCACAGCTCCGAGCCTGTCGATCCCTGGCCGACGAAACCGGTGACGCTGCTTGGCGATGCCATCCACGCCATGACCTATTTTCGCGCGCTTGGCGGCAACACCGCGATCTACGACGCCGGACTGCTGGTGCCGGAGCTGGTGGCCGCCAAACGCGGCGACAAGCCGCTTCTCCAGGCGCTGTCGGAGTATGAGGCCAAGATGCTGGAGCACGGCGCCAAAGCCGTGCGGTCTTCGCTGACGGCGATGCAGAAGAACGTGCTGGCGGGCCGTCGCCGCCAATCGGAAGCCGCCGAATAGTGGCCCCCGAAAAAATCGCCTGACAGTGCTCCTGCCCTACGCCGCTTCCACCAGGCTGGTCGACTGGAAGTCGTACAAGAGGATCGCGATCTCGAAGCCGCGCCGCTGCAGCCAATGCGCCGTCGTCGCCGCGCGGACACCGAGCAGATCGTCGATCAGCACGACGCGGGCGCCGCGCACGGCGATGGTGCGATAGGCGACACCGAGCAACTGCCCGCCCTCAGACGCGATCGACCCCGGAATATGCGCTTCGGCGAACTCGTCGGGCGTGCGCACGTCAAGCAGGTAGGTCGTCCGCGTTTCGTCCTTCGCCCAGTTTGCGGCCGTGGCCGCATTGATGCGGGGAAA
Organism: Mesorhizobium sp. M1227; assembly: GCF_040318315.1. Classification (NCBI taxonomy): domain Bacteria; kingdom Pseudomonadati; phylum Pseudomonadota; class Alphaproteobacteria; order Hyphomicrobiales; family Phyllobacteriaceae; genus Mesorhizobium; species Mesorhizobium sp. M1227. The sequence continues at coordinate 175,658 of NZ_JAMYLZ010000009.1, read as the reverse complement.
GCTGTCGCCTTCGGCAAGCTTTGCGATGTGCTCCCCGGCGAAACGCTTGGCATCCTCGCTTGCCGGACCATAGATTGCGGTCTTGCCGGTTTCGAGTGCAAGACCGGCCTCGCGCCATGCCCTGGTGCCGTCGTGCAGATAGGCGACCCGGTTGGGCACGCCGGCATCGATCAGTGTCTGCGCCCCGATGATGGCGCGCGGCAGGCCGGCGCAGGAGACGACAACCTGCGTCTCCGGTGAACGCACCAGGTCGGCGAAGCGTAGCACCAGCTCGGCGCCCGGCACGCTGATGGCGCCCGGCACATGGTCCTTTTCGAACTCCGCCACCGTGCGGCTGTCGAGCACCACCACGTCGGCGCCTCGGCCTCTGAGCACCGCGAGCTCTTCAACGCTGACGACCGGGGTCCCCTTCTCGTCGCGGATCGCCAGCGAAAAATCGACGCCCGGCGTATCGAAGGTCGGCAGGTCTTCAACGCCGCTTTGCGTCCATTCCGGAATTCCACCGTTCAGCGAAAACAGCTGGGTACGGCCATACCCCACCAGTCGTTCGATAAGTTGCTCGGCAACGCCGCTGCCGTCGTCCGCCAGCACGGTGCGCACCGATTTGCGCGGGATGAAGCGGTCGATCTCGGCCTCGACCTGAGCCGCGGGCAGGTTGGTGGCGAACAGCGGCGATGCGTATCCGACAGTCGCGCTGTCGCGAATGTCTAGCACCGCCAGTTCTTCGCCATCCGCCAGCCATTGGCGAAACATTTTCGAATCGATCGTCCTGTCGCTCATGATGCTTTCCTCTCTTGCTGTTCAGCGGCGCCACGGATCGGACGCGCAAGGCCGAGGTTCTCGCGCAACGTCCCGCCTTCGTAAGCAGTCCGGAACAGACGCCGCCGCTGCAGCTCCGGAATGACGAGGTCGACAAAATCGGTGAGGCCCGTCGGCAGGATCGGCGGCATGACGTTGAAGCCGTCCGCCGCGCCACCGGCGAACCACTCCTCCATCATGTCGGCCACATCCTTTGGCGTGCCGACGATCTGGAAATGGCCGCGCGCGCCGGCAACGGCGAGATACAATTGGCGGATGGTCAGGTTCCGGCTCGCGGCCAATTCGGAAACGACTTTCAGGCGGCTCTTCACAGAATCGGAACTGCCGAGTTCGGGCAACGGCCCATCGAGTGGGTGGCTGGAAAGATCGATGCCGCCGAGCAGTCCGGAAACCAGGGCGACGCCGACCACCGGATCGACCAGCCGCTGGATCGCGTCGAACTTGTCCTCGGCTTCCGCGCGCGTCGGCGCGACGACCGGGAAGACGCCGGGCATGATCTTCAAAGAATCGGCAGAGCGACCAAAGGAGCCCAACCGGCCTTTCAGCTCGCTGTAAAAACCTCGGGCCGATTCGATGGTCGGATGGGCGGTGAAAACCACCTCCGCCGTCCGCGCCGCCAGCTGCTGGCCGGCATCGGAAGAGCCGGCCTGAACGATGACGGGATGGCCCTGCGGCGGGCGGGCGACGTTGAGCGGCCCTTTGACGCGGAAATGCCGGCCGACATGGTCCGGGGCGTGGATGCCGCGCCGGTCGATGGCGATCCCCGAAGCCTTGTCGGCGACGAAGGCATCGTCGTCCCAGCTGTCCCAAAGCTTCTGCGCGACAGCGACGAATTCCTCGGCGCGGGCGTAACGGTCGGCATGAACGGGATGCTGGTCGAGGCTGAAATTCGCCGCCGCCGGCGCATCGGCTGAGGTGACGACATTCCAGCCTGTCCTGCCGCCGCTGAGATGATCGATCGAAGCGAACAGCCGCGCCAAGTGGAACGGCTCCCAATAGGTGGTCGAGGCGGTCGCAACGAGCCCGATCCCTTGCGTGATGGTCGAGAGCGCCGACAAAAGCGTCAGCGGCTCGAAATGCACGACATGGCCGGTGCGCTCGAAGGTGTCGATCGGCTGCTCGCCATTGCGCGCGCTGAGGCTGTCGGCCAGAAACACCATGTCGAACAGGCCACGCTCGGCAGTGCGCGCGGCGTCCGCATAGTGCTGGAAGCTCAGGCCCGGATTGGCAGGCACATCGGGATGGCGCCAGGCAGCGACATGATGGCCCGGTCCGCGAACAAAGGCTCCAAGCCTTATCTTTCGATTTTCAGTCATCAGCGGTTCTCGGGCTGGTCGCAAAGGGCGTTCCTATCTAGCGCCTGCCAAACCCGCTGAGTGAAAGAATGCCTTTCGTCAGCTGGCAATTATTGTTTTTTGACATCGGGTTACGGGAAAGCACGATGATCGTTGCCGGGGCGATGGGCTGGAGCCACGACCACCGGCGTCGCAAAGGTTCTTGATGCTTCATACCCCTTCCTCCCCGCTACGCTCGATCCCTCGTTCAATCATCATCGTTGGCGGCGGCTTTGCCGGCGCGGTTACCGCGATCAAGCTGCTCGACCGTTCAACTGAGCCGCTGGCAATCACCATCATCGAGCGCCGGGCCGAGCTTGGTCGCGGCGTTGCCTATAGCACCGTCGATCCACAACACCTCGTCAACGGCGCGGCGCGCATCTTCTCGCTGCATCCGGACGATCCCGATCACCTCGTTCGCTGGCTTATGGCGAATGGGCCGGAGCACGGCTGGACACCGCCCGAGGATGTCCCGGACTCAAGCCCGCCGCGCTGGCTGTTCGGCAGCTATGTCCAGTCGGAACTGACAAGAGCGATCAGAGAAGCAGATCCGCGTTCTTCGCTGCGCCACATCAAGGCATCCGCCGTCGACATGCTGACGGGTCCGTCCGGGGTATGCGTCGGCACCAGCGATAGCCAGCAATTGCTGGCGGATGAGGCGGTACTGGCAACCGGGGTGTTCCAGAGCCAGCCGTCCACCACGGAAGCAGCCGTCGTCGGCGATCCCCGTTATGTCGCCAATCCCTGGGATTCGGCGGCGCTCGATCGGCTCGCCGGCAGCAAGGAACTGCTGCTGATCGGCTCCAGCCTCAGCATGGTCGACGTCGTCGCCAGCATGGAAGCGCGCGGCTTCAAGGGCGGTTATCGCGTCGTGTCGCGGCGCGGACAGATCGTCGAACCTCGGCGCAACGTGGAAGCGTGGCGCGATTTCCTCGCCGGGCGGCCGCTGCCGAAAACCACCAGGGCGCTTCTCGCACTGGTCAAGGCCGAACGCCGGGCAATCGAACCCACCGGCCTGGACTGGCAAGGGCTGCCGCTGACGATCCGGCCGTGGATCCTGGCCTTGTGGCAAGGCGCCACCGACAAGGAGCGCTTGAAGTTCGCACGCCATCTGCGCGCCTTCTGGGATGTCACCGCGCACCGCGCGGCGCCACCGAGCTTTGAGCGCGTGGCACTGGCGCGAAGCCAAGGCCGTTGGACGGGTCGAGCGGGACGGGTGCTGGCACTCCATCCGCAGGCAAACGGCATCGTCGCTGAAATCCGCTGGCGTGATACCGGCGCGGTCGAACGGTTGCGCTTCGACGGCGTCGTCAACTGCCGCGGCCATCAGGAGCATGATTGGCGGCGGATCGCCGATCCATTCGTCCGCAGCCTGCTTGAGAACGGCATCGTCAGGCCCCATGCGACCGGCTTCGGCATCGACGCGACGCATGGCGGCCAAGTGATTGCCGGTAACGGCAAGACCCATGGCAATCTGTTCGCCATCGGCCATCCGCTGCGCGGCGTCGCCTGGGAATCGAGCTCGATCGGCGAACAACTAGCGCAGGCCATAGCCCTTGCCGGCCTTCTGGTCGGCGCCAGCCCAAGGCTGCGTGCTTTGGCCTGAAGTTACCAGCTTTGCGAAATGGAAGAAACGAAAACGGCCGCAGCTCTATGCGGCCCTTCTCTCATGATTGCCCGGCAGATTTAGGCGTTCGGGTCGAGATAGGCGTCGGCGAAATTCGCTGACAGGCCTTCGGCGCCAGGCGCGTAGTTCTTGACGGTTTTGCGGGCGATGATGATGGTCGGTGGCGCGATCAGATTGATGATCGGCAACTCGTCGGCGATGATCTCCTGGAACTTGAAGAAGAGCTGCTTGCGCTTGGCCTCGTCTAGCTCGACCGATGCGGCTTCCAGCAACCGGTCAACCTCCAGGTTCTCATAGTGCGCGCCGTTGGAGAACGGCAGCCCTTTCTTGATGTTCTTCGACCAGTAGAGCCGCTGTGCGCCGGCGCTCGGATCGAAGATGTTGCCGCAGGATTCCGTCGACAGGTCCCAAGTGCGGTCGGTGTAGATGGTTTTGACATAGGTGCCGAAGTCGAATTTTTCGATCTCGGCATCGATGCCGATCTTGGCCAATGCCTGCTTGAGGAAGTCGGCATAGCCCCACGGGTTGTAGGGATTGTTGGTGAGCCTGAGCTTGAAGCGTACGCCGTCAGCCCCACGCTTGAAACCGGCCTCGTCGAGCAGTTTTTCCGAGAGCGCCGTATCGAACGTCGCGGCCTTCACATCGGGATCGAAATACTTCTTGTTGACGACGCTGATCGGCGTCGGCGAGACTTGGCCATAGCCGTAAAACACGATTGCATTGATCGCGTCGAGGTCGATCGCGTGCGCGATTGCCTGACGGACCTTCTTCTCCTTCAGGATCGGGTTTTCGAGGTTGATGATCAGTTGGTGCAGCGGGCCGCTATAGGCGAAGACCGTGCTGTCGACGACGAATTGCGGCAGCGCCTTGAAACGCTCCAGGTCGGCGAAGGCCACCGGGTTCGGTCCGATGTCGACCTCGCCCGTTTCGAGCGCCGCAGCGCGCGCGCCCGGATCGGTGATGAAGCGGAAGATGATCCGGTCGAGATAGGGTTTAGGCGCATCCCAATAGGTCGGATTCTTTTCGACGAGGATGTGGCTGCCCTTTACCCATTCCTTCAGCACAAACGGCCCGCTGCCGATGATCTGCTTGAAGGACGGATCGTCGGCCGGCCTCAGCTTCTCGTAGATGTGTTTGGGCACGACAGGCGATTCCGTCGCGGCCAGCCCCGAGATCAGGGCGGCGGACGGCTTCGACAATTTGATCTTCACGATATACGGGTCCGACGTGTCGATGTCGGTGACGTTCTGGAAGGTGATGCGACCGCGCGGATGCGCTTCGCGCAGCCGGGAGATAGAAAAGGCGACGTCCTCGGAGGTCAAATCATGGCCATCGCTGAACTTCACCCCCTGGCGCAGCTTGAAGACGTATTCGAGCCCGTCGTCGCTGATCGACCATTCGGTGGCCAGTTGCGGTCGCGGATTGAGATCGTAGTCGTAGGCGAGCAGGCCGTCGAAAATCTTCGGACCGATGATGGCCGGTCCGCCAGCGCTGGTGTTGATGGAAACGATCTGGTTGGGCTCGGGATAGTAGACGAAGTTGAGCGTGCCTCCGGCCACCGGCTTTGCGTCTTCTGCGAATGCCCCGGCGGGAAGTCCAGCACTCGCGCCGGCCAGCAGCAGGAACTGATTGAACAGGCGTCGATTGATGGTCATGGTCGGTACTCCGAATTGCGCGATTTATCTTTGATGGAGAAAAGTCGGGATCGTCGTTTTCACGCGCCGGTCCCAACCAGAGGGCTTGCAGAACGCTTAGGCGTTTGGCGCGAGCCATATCTGCGCGAAGCTGTTGTTGATCCCCTGAGCGCCGGGCGCAAAATCCCGGACCTTGTTGTTGGCGACGATCTGGGCGCCGGCGGCGACCAGATCGACCGACACCACGTCGTCATGGATGATGTGCTGGAATTTGTACCAGAGCTCGCGCCGCTTGGTCTCGTCGGGCTCGATTGCCGCGGCTTCGAGGATCTGGTCGACCTCGGGGTTTGCGTAGTGGCTAGCGTTGGAGAAGACGAGGCCGATCTTGAAGTTCTTCGACCAGTAGGCGCGCTGGACGCCGAGCGTCGGATCGAAGGTGTTCGACAGCGACTCGACCACCAGGTCCCAGGCGCGGTCGGTGTAGACGGTCTTCAGGAACGTCGACAGGTCAAGCTTGAGGATCTCGGCATCGATGCCGACCGTCGCCAACGACTGCTTGATGAAATCGGCATAGGACGCCGGCAGGAACGCGTTGTAGGCAAGCCGGAGCTTGAAGCGCGTCCCATCGGCGCCACGCGGATAGCCGGCGTCGTCGAGCAGCCTCTCCGCCAGTTTGGTATCGGGCTCGCGCGCCTTGATGCTGGGGTCATACCATTTGGGCAGCGCCGTGCTGATCGGGCTCGGCGATACCTGCGCATAGCCGTAGAGCGCGATGTCGACCAGCTTCTGCAGGTCGATTGCGTGGGCGATGGCAAGGCGCACATCGCGCTTGGTCAGGATTTCGTTCTCGTAATTGAAGAACAATTGCTGCTGTGGGCCGGAATAGGCGTAGGTGTTGTTGTCGACGACCAGAGCGGGGTTTGCCTTCAGCCGTTCGATGTCGGCCAGCGGCACGGGATTGGCGCCGATATCGATCTCGCCGGTTTCAAGAGCCGCCGAACGCGCGGCCGGGTCGAGGATGACGTGCAGGACGATGCGGTCGAGGTAGGGCCGAGGCGCGTCCCAATAATCCGGATTGCGGTCGAAGATCAGATGGCTGCCGGGCACCCATTCCTTGAGAATGAAGGGACCGGTGCCGATCGTCTGTTCGAGCTTCGGCTGTTCCGCCGGCTTGAACGTTTCGTAGACGTGCTTCGGCACAATCGGTGATTCCGAGCTGCTCAGTGCCGTGATCAGATAGGGCGCCGGCTTTGAAAGCACGACGATGGCGGTGTGCGGATCGGGCGTCTCGACCGCGGTCACGTTTTGGCAGGTGATGCGGCCGCGCGGATGCGCCTCCTTCAGCCGGAAGATGGTGAAGGCAACGTCTTCCGACGTGAAGTCCTTGCCGTCATGCCATTTGACGCCGTCGCGCAGCTTGAAGGTGTAGCGCAGGCCGTCATCGCTGATCGACCACTCCGTCGCCAGCAGCGGTTTCGGGCTGAGGTCATAGGCGAAATCAAGCAGACCTTCATTCACCTTGGGACCGATCGCCTGGCCGGTGCCCGACGAGGTGTTGATGGCAATCAGCGACGTGGGGTCGGGATAGTAGGCCCAGTTGAGCGTGCCACCCTGGACCGGCGTTCCTTCGGCAGCGAAGGAAACCCCGGGCAATGCGAAGCTCGCACCGCCAAGCAACAGCAGCTGGTTGAAATGACGACGATTGACAGACATGGCCTTGAGCTCCGGAAAACGGCTACGATGGCATCCGGCGGCCGAACACACTCCGGCGCCTCGACGCGATGATCCCTGCCACGCCGCAAAACCGGAAGAATGATTTTCTATCGTCTGCCGAAAGCACTGCTTCGCACGACCGTTTCATTCCAGGATCTGGCAAAGCTGCTCGACGCCCAAATCAGCGCTCCGATCTTATTTCTACAAGAATTGTAGACATTACGATTTTTTAGATTTCCGTTCCCGCTGCCGCGACGCTGCGGCAAACGAAATTTTCCACCGGGCACTTTGGCGCAAAGCCCGCCCTCGTCGCGCCCGGCCTGAACGTGTTGAATGCGCTCCATGGTCGATCTCATTCGCGCAAAATCAAGGAAGCTGCGGCCGACGCTGGCGAGGCTTCCGCCGCTGACGTCGCTTCGAGCTTTTGTCGCAACCGCCCGCCACCTGAGCTTTACGCGGGCGGCCGAAGAACTCCATGTGACGCCTGCCGCCATCGGCCAGCAGATCCGCCTGCTCGAGGATCACCTCGGTCAACCGCTGTTCCATCGCAACCGTGGCGAGCTTCTGCTGACGTCGGCCGGCCAGGCGCTGATGCCCGGCCTCACCGAGGCTTTCGACGTCGTTGTCGAGTCGGTCGCGCGGATTTCCGGCGACGAGGAGGATGCGCCGATCAAAGTGTCGGTTGCGCCCTCCTTCGCCAGCAAATGGCTGATCCCGCGCCTCGACGCACTGCGCGACGCGGTACCCGGCCTAGAAGTGCTGGTCGACGCATCAACCAGGCTTGCCGACTTTGCCAGCGAAGACGTCGACTGCGTCATCCGCTACGGGTCGGGCGCCTATAGCGGCCTGCTGACGGAACGGCTGTTTTCGGAAGCGGTGCTGCCCGTCTGCAGCCCGGAATTTGCTCGCATGCACGGTCTCTATCGCGGGCCGGAGGGGCTGCGTGACGCACCGATCCTGCATGAGGACGGTCCGGAACGCGATCCAAGCTGCCCTGACTGGAAGGGTTGGCTGAGATCCAACGGCCTGTCCGGCCGCTTTGTCGAGGGCGGTATACGGCTTAGCCAATCGTCACTGGTGCTCGACGCAGCTGCTGCCGGCAAGGGCATCGGTCTCGGCAAATTCCGGCTGGCCGAGCCTGACCTCGCCGCGGGGCGTCTGGTCAGTCCATTCGGCTCACCGCAGCCGGTCGAGTTTTCCTATTATTTTGCGACGACGCCGCACAAGGCGAAGCTGGAGACGGTCGAGCGCTTTCATGGCTGGCTGAAGGCCGAGGCGCGCCAGCTCGGCGCTCTCGACGTCCCACCGCCGGCCGCGCTTCCGGCGCGCATCGCCATTATCGCGGCCGAATAGCCTCGCCGCGGTCTCGCGAGCAGGCGCGCGCCTATTTGAGCTTGAAGCCCATGGCCTTCAGCACTTCGCCCAGGCGATCACGGCCTTTCAGCGCTGCTTTGCTGCCGATGCGGTTCGAAACCAACTCTGTCCAGTCCAACACAGGCATCGCCTGCTCCTGCTGGAATGAACGAAGCCTCTGGTTGTAGGCTGCAAGATCGTCCGGATCGGGCTCTGATCGATAGCGCTCGCGGTGCAGCACCGCAGCCTGCGGCAGTCTGGGCTTGATGTCAGTCGCAGCCAGGAGATCGGGATAGCCGACGGTCAGGCCGAACACCGCCACGGTTTCCGGCGGGAGGCCGAGTTCGCGCGCCACCTCCTGCGGATGATTGCGCATCGCGCCGATGTAGCAGGAGCCGAGCCCGAGTGCATCGGTCGCCACCACGGCGTTCTGTGCGGCAAGTGCGGCGTCGATCACGGCCAGCAGAAAACTCTCCTGATAGTCTAGCCCCTCGCCCACCCGGCCTTTTGCCTCGGCAATGGCACGCAGCCGCGACAGGTCGGCCAGCCAGACCAGCAGCAGCGGCGCCTGCTCGATATGGCGATTGATCGCCGCCAGTTCGGCAAGCCGCGCCTTGCGCGCCGGATCCTCGACTGCGATGACGCTCCACGCCTGGAGATTGGAAGAAGTCGGCGCCGACTGGGCGGCGGCGACGATCAGTTCCAGCGTCCCTTCGGGCAGAGGCTTGGCGAGATAATTGCGGACCGAGCGATGCGAAAGGATCGCCTCGAGGGCTTCGTTCCAGGTTCCGGTATGCGCGCTTTGCGGCGCTCGATAACGCCGCCGTAGCGCCGCTTCACCACGCAGGTCAGCGTCGGAAGGGCGGATGCTGAAGGCGGCCGGCTGTGACATCGTCTTCCCTACTGGCAATCTGGCTTATCCGGTGTTCTGACGACCCCAGGTCATTCAAGAAGCGCGGCTTAGGCCCCGTTGCGCAAAAGCGGAAGCAACTGATCGCCTTGCCGCTTGATCTCGGAAAGATACGGCGTGTCCGAGAGCACGAAATGCGTGATGCCCAGATCCCGGTATCTGCCGAGCGAGCGGGCGACGTCGGCGGCCGAGCCGACCAGCCAGGTGGTGCCAGCGCCGCCGCCGCCATATTTGCCCGGCGCAGTATAGAGATTGTCGTCCAGCACCTCGCCGCGCGCGTGCAGATCGAGCAGACGCTGCTGGCCCACCGCTACCGCCCGACCGTGATCGTTCCAGCCGGCTCCCTGGCCCTTGGCCATCTCGTCGACCTTCGCTTCTGCGTCCGCCCAGGCCTGCCCAGCGGTGTCGCGGACCAGCGTGGTGACCCGCAACCCGAACTCCAGAGGCGGGAGGTCTCGGTCGAGTTCCCTGCTCAAGGCTTTGAGCCGCTCGATCCGCTCCCGGACGCCGTCGAGCGGCTCACCCCAGAAGAGCTGGACATCCGCCTCGCTGGCCGACACCCGCTCCGCCGCCTCCGACGCGCCGCCGAAGTAGAGCTTGGGATGGCGACGATCGCCACGGACATGGATGCGGGGCATCACGGTAGAGCCAGTGACCTGGAAGTGCTCGCCCGCAAAGGTCACGTTCTCTTCAGTCCAAAGTCTGCGAACCAGGCGCATGAACTCTCTGGTACGGGCATAGCGATGTATCTGGTCACCTTCGCTGTCGCCATAAGCAGCGAGGTTGTCCTTGCCTGACACTATGTTGATACGCACGCGACCGGCGGTCAGCTGGTCGAGCGTGGCTACGGCGGATGCGAAGTGCGCCGGCCGCCAGTACCCCGGGCGGATCGCGATGAGCGGCTCGAAGGAGGTGGTCCGCGCGGCGAGCGAGGCCGCGACAGTAAAAGTGTCGGGCCGACCCCAGCCGGTACCGATCAGCGCGCCCTTCCAGCCGTATTCCTCAAGCGCCTTTGCGTGGCTGGTCAGCGTCTCCAGGCTGTTGTGGTTCTCGACGGCCGGCTCGCCGCGGTGACCGGGAGCGACCTGGTTCGGGATGTACCAAAGAAATTCGGTATCAGCGCTCATTGTCGGGCCTGTATTTTGGCCGGGCATGGAGGTCAATGGCAGGACCCTCCGCTCCGTTGTATTTTGATGATCATTCAAAGGGCTGCCCCTAGCAGCCCTGGCGCCTTGCTCGGCTGCGGTGCAAAGCGGCTTTCGGGCCGGGCAAGGCCGAGATGGTCGCGCAGCGTGCGCCCTTCATATTCCGTTCGGAACACCCCTCGCCGGCGCAGGATCGGCACCACCGTATCGACAAAGACCTCCAGTCCGGTCGGCAGCACGTCCGGCATCAGATTGAAGCCGTCGGCGGCGCCGGCGACAAACCATCTTTCGATATCGTCGGCGATCTGCTCCGGCGTGCCGACGATGGTGCGGTGGCCAGTGCTGCCGTTCAGCGCCCGGATCAGCTGGCGAACCGTGAAATCATTGCTGCGGGCGAGCGCGAGCGTGGCCTTGAAGAAGGTGTGGCCGCCGTTGGGGGGCAGTTGAATCCCTTCCGGCAACTTCTCATCGAGCTTCAGCCGCTCGCGATCGATGCCGAGCACGCCGGACAGCCGCCCAAGGCTGTAGTCGAGCGGAATGCGATCCCACAGCTCTTCTTGCCGCCGCTCCGCTTCCCCCTCTGTGCTGCCGATGATAGTGGCTAGGCCGGCGAGGTTGAGCGGCACGCCGCCGGTGCGGCCATAGGCGACGGCACGCGCCTTAAGTTCCCGCGCATAGCCGAGCGCTTCCTCGAAAGATTGCGATGCGGAAAACACGGCTTCGGCGTGGCGGGCGGCGAGGTCCTTGCCGTCATCCGACCCGCCGGCCTGGACGACCACCGGATGCCCTTGCGGCGAACGCGGCACATTGTGCGGCCCGTGCACCGAGAAATGTGCGCCCTTGTGGTCGATGGCGTGAACCTTGGTGGCATCGACGAAGCGCCCGCTGGCGACATCACCGATGAAGGCATCGTCCTCCCAGCTGTCCCACAATGCCTTGACGATGTCAGCGAATTCCGCCGCCCGCTCGTAGCGCCGGCCATGATCGATGGCACCGTTGAGGCCGAAATTGCGGGCCGAGGCGGGATCGGCCGTGGTGACGATGTTCCAGCCGATGCGTCCGCCGCTGACATGGTCGAGCGTCGCGAAGCGCCTGGCGATATTGTAGGGCTCGTTGAAGCTGGTTGAAGCGGTGGCGATCAGGCCGATGCGCTCGGTTGCGGCGGCTACCGTCGCCAGCACGATGGTCGGCTCCAGCGACGTGATCGGACGATAGTCAATGCGGTCCGATATCGCCGCTTGGTCGGCAAGGAATACGGCGTCGAGCTTTGCGCGCTCTGCGATCTTCGCCACTTGCACATAGTGGTCGACGGTGAAGGCGGCATAGGGGTCGACGCCGTCCATCCGCCATGCCGCCGGCGAGAAGCCGGCATGCAGGATGTTGACGTTGAGATGGAGCTGCCGGCCGCTCATCGAAAGACGCCGGGCTCGGGATAAGCGCCGGTCAGATACCAGGTGCCGACGGTGCGGGTCTTGTATTCGGCAGGGTTGTGCAAGGTGTGAATGCGTGCGTTGCGCCAGAAGCGGTCGAAGCCGTATTTGCGCACTGCCGAGCGGGCACCCATGACCTCGAATATCTCGGTCGTGACTTCGAGCGCAACATCGCCTGCCAGCACATTGGCCGCGGCGACGGCAACCGCCGCCTCACCGCGTTCTTGCTCGGTCAGCGCCTTGCCGCGCGCGATCGCATGATCGATCGCCGCCGCAGCCCGATCGGCCAGCACTGTCGCTGCCCGCGTCTTGACCCACAGTTCGCCATACTGCCGCTTGATCCATGGATCGTCGATATGGCGCTCGACGCCGGAATACATCCACGGCCGCGAACTATTGAGCGTGTAGTCTCGTGCCGCCAGCAGCGCGCCCTGGGCCGTGCCGACAAAGACATTGAGCAACACGCTCTGCTGCTGCAGCGGGCCGATGGTGCGGATTGGCAACGACGCGTCGACCCAACCGCGCACCAACTCGCTGTCGTGGATCCTGACGTCCTTGTAGGCGACCTTGCCGCTGCCGGTCTGCGTCTGGCCGATGCCGTCCCAGTCATCGAGAACGGTGATGCCTTCACGGTCCGCGGGGATCGCTGCAAACTTCCTCTCGCCGCTGCTCTCGTCCTCCCACGAGGTCGAAAGATAATCGGCAACATGCGAGCCGGAGGCAAAGGGTTTGAAACCATTGACGATCGTCCACTCGCCATCCTTGCGGCCGAACAGCGTTTTGGAAAAGCTGTTGCCGGTGTTGCCCCAGAACCAGTCGCCGGCAGCCGAACGCCGAAGCAGATCGGCTGAACGCGGCTCGTCCGAGTTGAGCCTGGCGGCGATCAATGCGCTGAAATGGTAGCCATAGATATGGCCGATCGAGCCGTCGACCTTGGCGAACTCGCGGCCGATCTTCAGCGCCGTCGAATAGGGTTCGCCGGCGCCGCCGAATTCCTTGGGAATGACGATGGTGAGCAGGCCGCTCTCCTTGAGCAGCCGTATCTGCTCGACGGGCCTGCCGCCAAGTTGGTCGCGCTCGACCGCGTCGCGGGCAAAGATCTCGCGCAGCTCGGCCGCCTTGGCGATCCATGGATTGGAGGTATCAGGATCGAAGGTCATGCTGTCACTCATGCAGATGCGGAAAGCCGTGGCGCTCGGCAAGCAGTGCAAGAATGCGCCTGGTGTCATCGGCGAAGACCTTGCCCTTGGCCGTCGGCAAGTCGGCGGGCGGATTGCTGCCGATGATCAGCACCGGCAGCGACTGGTGCCGTTCGCCGAGCGCGTCGATCACCTTGCCTCTCGGCCTCGAAAACGGCACGCGCTCAACGTCGAGTCTGGCGGCGAGATCGGGAAAGGCTGCGAGCAATCCCTCAACCTGGTTGCAATAGGGGCAGACGAACGTCTGGCCCGGCTGATTTGGGTCGGCGAAACCCGGCTGGATGAGAAAGAGCGTGTCGCGCGCCATTGCCGGCCTATTCCGCAGCTGCCGCGGCATGCCGCGAAAAACGGTTTGCCGGTCGCTTCAGGCCGAGATTGTCGCGCAAGGTGCTGCCCTCATACTCGTCGCGGAACAGGCCACGGCGGCGCAGTTCCGGCACCACCAGCTCGATGAAATCCTTCAGGCCGCCGGGCATGATCGGCGCCATGATGTTGAAGCCGTCGGCGCCGTAATTCTCGAACCGCTCTTCCATGGTGTCGGCGATCTGTTGCGGCGTGCCGACCACCTGCCAGTGGCCGCGGGCGCCGGCGATGCGCAGATAAAGCTGCCGGATCGTCAGATTCTCGCGTCGCGCCAGATCGATCACCAGCGCTTGCCGGCTCTTGCCGGCATTGGTCTCCGGCAAATCCGGCACCGGCCCGTCGAGCGGATAGGCGCTAAGGTCGAAGCCGCCGGCCAGCGCCGAGACCAGACCGAGGCCGACTTCCGGCTGGATGAGATCCTGCAACTGTTCGAACTTCTCCCGCGCCTCGGCTTCGGTGCGGCCGACGACCGGGAAAATGCCTGGCAGGACTTTCAGGTCATCCTCCGAGCGGCCATATTTGCCGAGCCTGCCCTTGACGTCGGCATAGAAGGCGGTGGCTTCGTCGAGCGTGATCTGCGCGGCGAAAATCGCTTCCGCCGTGCGCGCCGCCAGTTCCTTGCCCGGGCCGGACGCGCCGGCCTGGACGACGACCGGATAACCTTGCGGTGAGCGCGGCGTGTTCAGCGGACCACGCACCTTGAAATGCTGGCCCTTGTGGTTCAGCACGTGGAGCTTGTCCTTGTCGAAATAGCGTCCGCTCTCCCTGTCGCGCGGGAAAGCGTCATCCTCCCAACTGTCCCACAGGCCGAGCACGACATCGGCGAATTCCTCGGCGCGGTCGTAGCGCTCGCCGTGCTGGATATGCGTGTCGTGGCCGAAATTGAACGCAGCCTCCGGATCGGAAGAGGTGACCAGATTCCAGCCTGCGCGCCCGCCGCTCAAATGGTCGAGCGACGCGAACTGGCGGGCCAGATTGTAGGGATCGGAAAAACTGGTCGACGCCGTGGCGATGAGGCCGATGTTCCTGGTCACAGCCGACAGTGCCGACAGCAGCGTGATCGGCTCGAACGGATAGACGCCGCTATGCGCCTTGCGGCTGGCGGCCTCGAGGTTGCTCAGCCGCGCCGCGACGCCATCGGCAAAGAAGATCGCGTCGAATTTGGCCGCTTCCGCCAGCCGGGCAAGTTCGACGTAGTCGCCGAGGCTGGTCCCCTCGCCTGCCGCTGGATGGCGCCAGGCCGCCACATGGTGACCGGTGAAGAGCAGAAACGCTCCCAGCTTGAGCTTGTCCTCGCGCCTGGCCATTTTTTTCGCCTCCTCAGCGGTACAGTCCGCCGGCCGGGAATTCCCCGGTCAGCAACCAGGTGCCGATCGTGCGCTTCTTGTATTCGGCCGGATTGTGCAGCGTGTGCGTGCGCACGTTGCGCCAGAACCTGTCGTAGCCATTGGCCTTGGTGGCTGAGCGGGCGCCCATCACCTCGAAAACCTCGCTCGACGCGTCGAGGCCGATTTGTCCGGCGTAGACATTGGCGGTGGCGAGATCGATCGCCGTCTGCCCGCGCTGCTCCAGGGTCAACGCCTCGCCCTGGCCATAGGCGGCATCGAGGCTGCATGCTGCTATATCGGCCAGTTCGGCCGCCGCGAGCGTGCGGATATAGAGGTCGCCATATTTGCGTTGCACGAACGGATCGTCGGTATGTTTCTCATAGCCGGAATAGACCCAGGGGCGCGATTGCGAGACCGTATAGTCGCGGCCTTCGCTCAGCGCTCCTTGCGCGCTGCCGACGAACAGGTTGAGCAGGACCGCCTGCTGGAACAGTGACGTCAGCGTCTGGAACGGCGTCAGCGGCACCGCGGGCGAGCCAATCAGTTCGTCGTCGCCGACATGCACGTCCTTGAACGTGACCTTGCCGCTGCCGGTCTGCCGCTGGCCGACACCATCCCAGTCATCCTCGATGACGATGCCCTCACGGTCAGCCGGGATCGCTGCCGCTAGTCGATCCTGGCCGTCCTCCCAGGCAACCTGGATGTAGTCTGCGATGTGTGAACCGGAGGAGAACGGCCGAAAGCCGCTCAGGATCCAGCCCGTGCCGTTGCGCCTGGCCGTCGACGTCTTCGACATGGCGTTGCCGGAATTGCCCCAGACCCAGTTCTCCCTTGCCGAGCGTGTCAGCAGCCGGTCCCTCTGCGCCTCCGTGCCACGGAACAGCACGCCATTGAGCGGCAGATGATGGTATCCGTAGAGATGGGCGAGCGAGCCGTCGGTGCGGGCGAATTCGCGCACGACGCGAAGCACCGACAGCCAGGGTGCGCCCTTGCCGCCATAGCGCTTGGGAATCTGCGCCGACGGCAAACCACTTTCCTTCAGCAGGCGGATCTGTTCGACGGGCCGGCCGCCGGCCTTGTCGCGCACCACGGCATCCCGATCGAAGATTTCGCGCAGTTCGACCGCCGTGGCGACGAACGGGTCGGAAAGGTCAGGGCTGAAGGTCATCGGCGTTTGTCCATGGAAATGCGTCTATTCCGCCGCGATGGTCTGCGCCGGCCGCGAGACGGAAGCGGCATAGGCGTCTTCGCCGAACTCGGCCGGATGGCTCCCGGTTATGCGGCTCTCATGGCTGTCGAGATCGGCGAGGAAGAGATCGCGGCTGATGCGCGCGACAACGGCCGGCACATCGCGCCTGATCGACGGCACATCGCCGATCGGCAGGCCGAAACTGACAAAGCCGCCGGGATTGAAGACATGGATATTCCTCAGGAATGGCGCCTCCCCCGGCGCCTTCTCGAGAAATTCATGGCCGAGGCCGAGATAAGGATGGGCGCCGAAAAATTCATCCAGCTCTGCTTCCGGCGGCGCGTACTGGTCGCGCCATAGCCGGATGGTGGCGGCGAAATCGGCGAACTCAGGCTTGCGCGTCGGGTCGGCGAAATAGCCGGTGCTGGCGACGACGAAGTCGAACGCAAACGTCTCGCCTGCGATATCGGTGACGACCTTGCCGTCTTCGACATCCGCATTTGTCCAGGGGGCACCGAGATGGAGATGAAAATTCTGGTGCCGCACCGCCCGCTCCACCGCATCGAGCGGCGGCGTTGAACCGGCCTCGCGGAAGCGCAATGCCTGGCGCCAGCGCACCGCATCGGGCAGCCGAGGATAATTGTCATAGGCGCCGGGATAGCCGCGCACGCGGTTGATCGGCACACTGGCAATGCTGTTGCGGCGGGCAAAGAGACGCACCGATTTCGCGCCGGCCTCAAGGGCAGCTCCGGCCGCATCGAATGCCGAAGCCGCCGACCCGACGACAGCCATTGCCTTGCCCTTGAGCGAGGCAAAATCGATTGCCGCCGAACTGTGTGCGACAAGGCCCCGCGGCAAGGCGGCAAGTACCGCCGGTATCACTGGACCGCCGCTGCCGCCAAAGCCATTGGCCAGAATGATCTTGCGCGCCGTTTCGACCGATGGCGTGCCGTCGGCTTCGAGGTGGAGGCGAAAAAGCCCGCCGGCCGGCTCGATGCGAATGAGACGCGTGCCGTAACGGATGCCGATACCGAGGAACGCGCGATACCATTTCAGGTAGTTCGCCCAATCCGTCCGTGCGATGCGGTCGAATCCGGCATAGGCTTCCGCACCGTGGCGGGCTTCGTACCAGGACTGAAAGCTCAAGCCCGGCAAGCCGAGTTCCGGCCCCGGCAAGCCCTTTGGCGTTCGCAGCCGGTTCATCCGTGCATGAGTGAACCAGATGCCGGCCTTGCTTTCATCCGGTGCCGCGTCGACGACAGTAACCTTGCCGATGCCGGCACGCCTCAACGCGAAGGCAAAGGTCGCCCCCGTCTGCCCACCGCCAACGATGAAGACATTGTGGTCGATGCCTTCCCGGTCCGGCACCCAGTTCTGCGGATCGGGGCCGATCAGCCGGAGCGTCTCCCGGGCGTGGTGATCTGGATCGGTCGGTAAGGCCATTTCGGTCCCGGCTGAAGTTGAGCCTCATCAAACTCCGCCTCGGTCGGCAAACAGTCCAGAAATGTTCGCTTTGATTGGCCGGTAGTTTTTTTCACTTGCATTGCAACGACGCGCTTTCACAGCCGACGAATGGGCGGCGCGTGTGGCCTCCCTGAAGCCGGGGCATCTTTTTGATATTGCAGCGGGCTCAAGCGCACTGGTCATTTTATTTCTTACGGCTCACGCGTAATGCGCCGACGCAGTCGGGCATTGGTGTCGAGCACATCAGCGGCGTCGCGTGGTCAGCGGGATCAAGCTTGATCTTGGTCGACCGACATGGGTGACGTCCGCCATCTGAAAGACGGCAGATCGCGGATACACCAGCAACGGTCCTCGCAGGATAGGACAGCGCAGCTACTCAACAGGCGTCCCAAGAGGCCCGTCGGCTACTCCATCGCAGGAACGAAAACCAGAAGAGTAGCGGACCTTTCGTGTGCAGTTTTTGCACACGATCTCTCATAACATATTGATTTTATGTATTGATCTGTCCCATCCATCACCGGACATTGCGGAGTATCCTGGTGGAGGTGGGCGGCCGACACGATTCGAACTCTGGCGCGACAGGTGAAATGACTGCCGTTCTCAAAGTTTGTTGGCCGATAGTTGGTGCGGGTGGTCGGGCTCGAACCGACACTCCTTTCGGAACTGGATTTTGAATCCAGCGCGTCTACCAGTTTCACCACACCCGCAAGGCGCTAACTCATTTACCTCTCAACGCTCTCATGCTGCACCTACGCAGAGGGTGGCAGTTCGAGAATTAAGCGGCTCTTAACTCCTAACCCATTGACCTCCAATCCTATTACCCTGCGGGCTGACGGTAGACGCATCCTGATTTTGAGTCGAGCGCGTCTACCAATTCCGCCATAGGGGCTCAGGCCGGGCGGCCTGGATGGGCGCGGACTATACGGTTGGAGGCCTGTTCGTCAACTGGCCAAATCCCGACATCTGGGCTCGCTCAAGCCTCAGCCTTTCGATTTCGTGAAGCAGCTGCCATTGTGCAGCGCGGAAAATCTTTCTAGACAGGCGGCGCATGTCATTGAAGCGCACCTCGTCCGACGAGGTTGATGCGGGCGCTTCCAAGTCTTGTTTGTACATGTCGTGATCCCAAGACCGCTTCTGGTTTGGGCGTGCATTAGGAGTGCCGATGCTTCGCGGACTTTACGACTGGACCTTGTCGCTGGCGGCGAGCAAATCCGCCGAATGGTGGCTGGCCTTCATCGCCTTCGTCGAGAGCTCGGTGTTCCTGGTGCCGGCCGACGTCCTCTATCTGCCGATGGCGCTGTCGCGGCCGGATCGCGCCTATCGTTACGCGCTGGTCGCCACCGTCGCCTCGGTGCTGGGCGGCATCGCCGGCTGGTTCATCGGCCATTATGCCTATGATGCGATGGCGCGGCCGATCCTCGAATTTTATGGCAAATATGACGAGTTCGAGGCGATGCGCGTCTCATCGGGTGTTGGCTTCATCATCCTGATGCTGGTCACCTCCGGCCTCGCCCATCTGCCGCCGATCAAGGTTGTGACGATCCTGTCGGGCGTCATCGGTGTTCCTTTGCTGCTGTTCATCGTGCTGGCAATCGTGGCGCGCGGTGCTCGCTTCCTGTTTCTCGCGTGGCTCTTGCGCCGCTATGGCGAGCCGATCCGCCACTTCATCGAAAAGCGCCTTGGCCAGATTGCAGGCGCCGCCGCCGCCGCCCTGATTTTGCTCTATATCGTCGTCAAATACGCCGTCTGAACGGCATCGAACCGAATGGACTGAGCCCGATGACAGCGACCGTGAATACCGATACCGGACGCCAGCGGCTGCGCACCGCCCTGTTCCTCGCTGTCGCCATGGCCGCCACGGTCGGCTCGGCGCTGGCCTTCCAGTATCTCGGCGGCTACATCCCCTGCAAGCTCTGCCTCGAGCAGCGCACGCCTTACTACGTCGGCGTGCCCTTGATGCTGCTGGCGGTGCTTGCGTCGGCTCTTCAGGCGCCAGCCTGGGTAAGCCGTGGCCTGCTGGCCATTGGCGGCCTGCTGATGCTCTACGGCGGCTATCTCGGCGTTTATCACTCCGGCGTCGAATGGGCGTGGTGGCCAGGCCCGACCGATTGCACCGCAGCCGCCGGGCCGGTGGACACCGGCGGCAAGGGCGTGCTCGATGCGCTCGACAAATTCGTCCCGCCCTCCTGCGACAAGGCGGCGCTCCGGATCCTCGGCCTGTCGCTGGCCGGCTGGAACGCCATCGCCAGCTTTGTCCTGGCAGTCGTAGCCTTCCGCAGCGCCTTCGCCCGCGACTGATTTAGCGCGACACGAGATCATCCAAGAATTCGGCAGGCTGAGTCGGGTGGAGTGATTGCCGAGAACCGAAGCGGAGCGGACATTGGTCCGTGAGCATCGGAAGCGCAGAAAATCGCTTCAGACGGCCAGCCTCCCGAATTATCGGATGATCTCACGGCTCGAGTTCGACATCCCAGTACAGATAATCCATCCAGCTTTCGTGTAGATGGTTGGGCGGGAACAGCCGGCCGTTATTATGCAAATCATGCACCGTCGGCTGGTAGGGCTTCTGCAGCGGCCACATCTTGGCGTGGGCCGGCATCATGCCGCCCTTCCTCAGATTGCAGGGCGAGCAGGCAGCGACGACATTCTCCCAGGTCGTGGCGCCGCCGCGATGGCGAGGAATGACATGGTCGAACGTCAGATCGTCCGGCGTGCCGCAATATTGGCATTGGAAACGGTCACGCAGGAAGACGTTGAAACGGGTAAACGCCGGATGCCTCGACGGCTTCACGTAAGCCTTCAGGCTGACGACGCTCGGCAGCTTCATCGAAAAGGTCGGTGAAGAGACGGCGTGTTCGTATTCGGCGACGATGTTCACCCTCTCGAGGAACACCGCCTTGATGGCATCCTGCCAGGACCAGAGCGACAGGGGGTAATAGCTGAGCGGACGGTAATCCGCGTTCAGCACCAGCGCTGGAAGCCCATCCGGAGATACGGCAACCGTCACGTCGTTGACCTCCTTCACCCTAGAACCGGTCGACGCGGATACTGTAAGCCCGACATGACAGGGATGTGAAGCGGATTGTCGATCATGCCGGGTCTCAAAAACGCATGATTTCAATGCTTTTTTGCGGATTCAGGCCGGAGGCGTGGCATCCCTGCCCTTCAATTCGCGATAATAAGCCCAGAAAAGCCGCGATGCGACACCACGCCACGGGCTCCATGATTCGGCAAGCCGGATCAGCATTTTCTCCGGCGGACGCGGGTCGATGCCTAGTGCATGGCCGACCGCGCTCTGCAATGCAACGTCGCGCACCGGAAAGATGTCCGGGTGTCCGGCGGCAAACAAAAGGTAGACTTCAGCCGTCCACGGGCCGATCCCCGGCACCCTGGTCATGGCCGTGATCGCTTCGCTTGCATCGAGCCGGCAGAGGTGATCGAGGTCGAGCCCGTCGGCCACCGCCCGGGCGACGGCAACCAGGCCGCGCTGCTTGGGTCGCGACAGCCCGGCCTCGCGAAAGATCACCTCGTCGGCGGCAAGTATCGCCTGCGGCGTCAGCGGATCGAGCAGTCTCGTCAGCCGGCCGAAGATGGCGTCGGCGCTCGCGCGGGACACTTGTTGCGAAACGACGATGGAAGCAAGGCTCCTGAACCCCGGCTCCGACAGCCTGAGCGGCACCTCGCCGGCCATGCCGCGCACTCTTTCCAGGCGTGGGTCGAGTAAGCATAGCCTATCCAGCCCTTGCGCAATGTCGTCGAGACTGGCGATGCGTTGCATGTCTGCTTGTTCCAAAATCAAAAGTGCCGCACGCTTCGTCACGTGTCCCTCTGGACGCACGACGCCACCGGCGCAAAGTAGCAATTGGCGAAAGCGCCACACAACCCGATTGCCGCCGGACAATGACACTGCTGACATTCCGCTTCGCGCCGAGCCCGAACGGCGAACTGCATCTCGGCCATGCCTATTCGGCGCTGCTCAATCAGAAATTGGCAAAGGCGACGGGCGGACGCCTGCTGCTGCGCATCGAGGATATCGACACGACACGCTGCACGCCGGAATTCGAGGCAGGCATTTTTCGCGACCTGAAATGGCTGGGGCTTGGCTGGGAGGAACCGGTGCGCCGCCAGTCCGAGCATTTTGCCGAATATCGGGCGATGCTCGAGCGGCTGATCGAGGAAGAACTTGTCTACCCGGCCTTCATGAGCAGAAGTGAGATCCGCGCCTTTATCGCCGACAGCGAGAAGCGTGGCCGCGACTGGCCGCGCGACCCGGACGGCGTGCCGCTCTATCCTGCCGCCGACAAGGCGTTGACGGCGAGCGAACGCAAGCGGCGCCAGGCCGAAAATGTGCCATTTGCCTGGCGGCTGGACGTCGATGCGGCAATAGCGCGCGCCGGCAAGGACCTGTCATGGGCCGAATACATGGACGAGACGCTCTCCGCGACGCGTCGTGTCGAAGCCCATCCGCAGGATTGGGGCGACGTGGTCGTGGCGCGCCGCGAAATCCCGACCAGCTATCACCTCGCCGTCACCATGGACGACGCGCTGCAGGGCGTCAGCCATGTCGTGCGCGGCCAGGATCTCTATTCCGCGACCAGCGTGCAGCGGCTGCTTCAGCAACTGCTTGGCCTGCCGCAGCCGGCCTATTTTCACCATCGCCTGATCCTCGGCCCGGACGGACGAAAACTGTCGAAGAGTCTTGGCGATACCGGCCTTGCCGCCCAGCGTAAGACGGGCGCATCGCCGGACGATGTGAGGCGGCTGGTCGGTCTCTAGCGGCGCCACCGGCATTCCTTGAATGGAAATGAGCCTATGGATCAACGGTTTGGTTTTGCCTTCCGCTCGGAACGGCATTAGAGCAAGCGCGACAATCAGTCCTCACCGACGCGTGGCCTCCGGAAAAATGCACAGCCTCAAGCGGTTCATCCCCGCCTCTTTCGTCGTCCTGTGGGCGACCGGCTTCATCGGCGCGCGCTATGCCATGCCGTGGGCGGAGCCCTTTACTTTCCTGGCCGCGCGCTTTGTCCTGGCCGCAATCCTGCTTGTCGCTTTGATGGCCGCACTTGGTTCGAGCCGCGCCACCCGCGACGAGGCGCTGCACGCGACCGGCGCCGGCATCCTGATGCATGGCGTCTATCTCGGCGGCGTGTTCTGGGCCATCCACCGGGGCATGCCCGCTGGGCTTTCAGCCCTGATCGTCGGCCTGCAGCCGCTGATCACGGCAGTGCTCGCCGGCAGGCTTCTCGGCGAGGCCATCCTGCCGCGCCACTGGGCCGGTCTCGGCCTCGGGCTGATCGGTGTGGTGATCGTGCTCTGGCCGAAGCTCGGCGCGCTCGGCGGCGGGGTGACGGCCGAGACGCTGGGCGCCTCACTTGTCTCGGTGCTCGGCATGAGCGCCGGCACGATCTGGCAGAAGCGCTTTGCTTCCGGCGGCGATCTGGTGGCTGCCACGTTCTGGCAATATGTCGGCGGCGCATCTGTAATGGCCTTGGCCTCGCTAGCCTTCGAGACGCGAACGGTCATCGTCAATGGCGAACTGATCTTCGCCATGGCCTGGCTCGTGCTTGTGCTGTCGATCGGCGCCATCTTCCTGTTGATGGTGATGATCCGCGACGGCGAAATGTCGAAGGTCGCCTCGCTGTTTTACCTCGTGCCGGCCGTCACCGCGGTCATCGCCTGGGCATTGTTCGGTGAGCACTTGAGCCCGCTCCAGATCGCCGGCATGGCGATCGCGACGCTCGGCGTCGGGCTGGCGACGGCTCAGCCGCCGACGCGGGCACGCGCCTCTAAATAGCGGCTGATCGCGGCGTTGAGCTCGCCACCGAGGATGAAGATCGCTGATACGATGTAGAGGAAGACGACGGCGATCATGATCGAGGCGAGGCCGGCATAGGTCGTCACATAGGACGAGAAATGATCGAGATAGGCGGCGAAGATGGTCGACCCGATGAGCCAGCCGACCAGCGTGAAGATGATGCCAGGCACGATCGAAACGAAGCGGCGCTTGCCGGCCGGCAACCAGAAATGCACGGCGAACAGGCCGCCGATGATGACGACCGAGGCGATGACGTAACGCCACAGCGTGATCGTGCCCATGTAGGGCTTTATCCATTCGAAATGCGACTCGGCCAGCCGTGCCAGCAACGGCGCGAAGACCAGCAGCACGCTGATGGCCAAAAACCCGGCCGTCGCGATCAGCACGAAGATGATGCTCTGCACCCGCCGGTAGATGATGCCGCGCGTTTCCGAGACACGATAGGCCCGGTTGAGCGAGGTGCGCAGCGCCTCGATGCCGTTCGAGGCGAAATATCCGGCAAGCACGATACCGTAGGTCAACAGGTCACTGCGCCGGACGGTAAGCACGTTGAGCACCTCGCGCGCGATCGGTTTGGCGATCTGCTCGGGCCATGTGTCGAACACAAGGTGCACGGCGGTGTCGGCGAAAGCCTGCGCGCCGAAAAAACTCGCCAGCGTCGTAGCGAAGATCAGGAAAGGAAAAAGCGCCATCAGCGCGGTGATCGCCAGATGGCTGGCCATTGCCCAGCCGTCGTCGGTGTTGAAATGGCCGAGCGCGTCGTAGAGGACGCGTTTGAGGGCTACGATCTTCCGCAACAAGAACCGCGTTCCCTTCGATTGTCCCGACGCCGCGAATATGGGAAGGGTTTGCGGTAAATGACAACCCTAGGTCAAACCACCATTCCTCCCGGAGAAGAGTTGCGCACCATCATTGTCACAGGTGCCTCTTCCGGCATAGGCGCCTATTGCGCCCATGCTCTTAAGAGGGAAGGCTGGCGGGTGTTCGCAACGGCCCGAAAGCCCGAAGATATCGCCGCGCTCGAGGCCGACGGCATCGAGGCCTTTTATCTGGACTACACCGAGCCCGGATCGATCGAGGCGCTGGTGGCGTCGGTGCTGGAACGGACCGGCGGCCGGCTCGGTGCGCTCTTCAACAATGGCGCCTACGGACAACCCGGCGCCGTCGAGGACCTGCCGGTCGAGGCTTTACGGCAGCAGTTCGAGGCCAATGTCTTTGGCTGGCATGATCTCACTCGCCGCGTCGTACCGGTGATGCGCCGTCAGGGCCATGGTCGTCTCGTTCATTGCTCATCGATCCTCGGCCTCGCGCCGGTGCCTTTTCGCGGCGCCTACTCGGCATCGAAGCACGCTATCGAAGGGCTGATGCTGTCCCTCTATCAAGAACTCCGGGGTAGCGGCATCCATGTTTCGCTGATCGAGCCGGGGCCGGTGAAATCGAAGATCGCCAGCAACAGCCTCGCATGGTTCCTGGCGAATATCGATCACGAGAATTCCGTTCATCGCCTCGCCTATGCGGCGCAACTCAAACGGCTGCGGGCCGGCGGCAGCACATCGCGGCTGAAGCCCGGGGCGGAGGTGGTTTATGCCGCCTTGCACCATGCGCTTCTGTCGCGGCGCCCGCGCCCGCATTATGTGGTAACAGTGCCGGCCAGGATCGGAGTGATCCTTAAACGCATCCTGCCGGCTTCTGCACTCTACCGTCTGCTCGCCAATCGCGCCTGAACGCAATTCAACTGGAACACACCATGGCAACCGTCTTCAACATCCTCGCCGTTCTTGTCATGGTCGCAGTGGTGATCGTGCTGATCCGCGGCCTCATCAACATGATGCGCGGCGGCTCCAGCATGACCTCCAACAAGCTGATGCAGACGCGCGTGCTCTTGCAGTTCGTGGCCTTGGTGCTGATCATGCTGGCGGTGTATTTCACCCGTAAGTGACGCAGCACCAGCCGGGAGGTACCCCGTGGTCAAGCTCAACAAGATCTACACCCGCACTGGCGACGATGGCACCACCGGTCTCGGCTCCGGCGAGCGGCGGCTGAAATCCGACCTTCGCATCGACGCCTACGGCACGGTCGACGAGGCCAATGCCTGCATCGGCATGGCCCGCATTCATACCGCGGCAGTAAATCCGGCGATCGATGCGATGCTCGGCCGCATCCAGAACGACCTTTTCGACCTCGGCGCCGATCTGGCAGTCCCCAATAATGGCAAGCCGCTCGACTACGAGCCGTTGCGCATCATCGCCTCGCAGACCGACCGCGTCGAACAGGACATCGATCTCCTCAACAAGGACCTTGAGCCGCTCAAATCCTTCGTGCTCAACGGCGGTACGCCGGCAGCGGCTGCCCTTCACCTCGCCCGCACGGTGGCCCGCCGCGCCGAGCGCATCATGGTTGCGCTGTCGCAAGATCCAGACGAGCACGTCAACCGCGAGGCGATAAGATACATCAACCGTGTCTCGGACTTTCTGTTCGTCGCCGCACGCGCGGTCAATGACAACGGAAATGCCGACGTGCTATGGGTTCCCGGCAAGAACCGCTGAATCTGCCGGAACCGGGAGAGGCCTGATGTTTATCCCGCTTTATGACACCAACCGGCTGCGGCACATCAAGCTGCAATATGTGACGATCAGCCTGATCGCGCTCAACGTGCTGATCTACTTTGTCACCACATTGGGCGGCGAGGATTTCGCCAACGCCGCGGTGATGGGCCTCGGTTTCATCCCGTCGGTTGTGCATGACAGCGTCGAGCTCGCTCCGCAATTTGTCGTCATTCCGGAGAGCCTGAGCTATCTGACCTATTCCTTCCTGCACGCGGATATCTTCCACCTCGGCGGCAACATGCTGTTCCTGTGGGTGTTCGGCGACAATGTCGAGGATGCACTTGGCCATGTCCGCTACCTCGTCTTCTACCTGCTTTGCGCCATCGCCGGCGCTTTCCTCCAGGGTCTGGTTGCCTGGGATTCGCGGGTGCCGCTGATTGGCGCGTCGGGCGCCATCGCCGGTGTGGTCGCCGCCTATCTGATCCTTTATCCGCGGGTGAAGGTATGGGTGCTGGTCTTCGCGCGCATCCCGTTGCGCATCCCGGCCTTCATCCCGCTGATCCTGTGGATCCTGTTCCAGATCTTCATGTTCTCCCAGGGGGGCGAGGATCAGGTTTCCTGGGCCTGCCATATCGGCGGCATCATCGCTGGAGCCGTGCTGGTGCTTGTCTTGCGCAGCCGCGGCGTACCGCTACTCGCCGGCGCAGACGAGGAGCCGGCCGTGGTCGCCGGTCCGGCGCCCGTAGCCGGGGAGCCGGCGCCAAGCGACCCACAACCTGCGCAGCCGGCGCCGCGCTGGGGCCGGGGAAGCGTTTCCGGTCCGGACTGAACCGATTTGAGTGCTTCGCCGAGGATCCGAGTGCGCCTCGGATATTGACGCGCGGGGTTGCCGCAACTACGGAAGCGCCACCCTACTGGCGTGGCGAAGACCAGAATTCCGTCCGGAATGTCGGCTTTCGACAACTATGAAGAGGTGCACGCTGCTATAGCGCGCCCGACGAGCGTGAAAAGACTATCGTGAAAGAGGGCAGGCAAATGAAGATCCTTGTGCCCGTGAAGCGGGTTGTGGATGCGAACGTCAAGGTCCGGGTGAAGGCGGACGGTTCGGCGGTGGAACTCGCCAACGTCAAGATGGCGATGAACCCGTTCGACGAGATCGCGGTCGAAGAGGCGATCCGGCTGAAGGAAGCTGGCAAGGCCGAAGAGATCATCGTCGTGTCGATCGGGCCGCAGCAGGCACAGGAGACCTTGCGCACGGCGCTCGCCATGGGCGCTGACCGCGCCATCCTGGTCAAGACCGACGAGCAGACTGAGCCGCTGGGCGTCGCCAAGGTGCTGAAGGGCGTCGTCGAGGCAGAACAGCCCGGCCTTGTCATTCTCGGCAAGCAGGCGATCGACGACGATTCCAACCAGACCGGCCAGATGCTGGCCGCACTTCTCGGCTGGGCGCAGGGCACCTTCGCCTCCAAGATCGTGCTCGACGGTGACAAGGCCACGGTGACGCGCGAGGTCGATGGCGGCCTGCAGACGCTGGAACTGAAGATGCCGGCGATCGTCACGGCCGATTTGCGGCTGAACCAGCCACGCTACGCTTCTCTGCCCAATATCATGAAGGCCAAGAAGAAGCCGCTCGACGAGAAGAGCCCTGCCGATTACGGCGCCGACGTCAAGCCGCGGCTTAAAGTGATCAAGACCGAGGAGCCGGGCGGCCGCAAGGCGGGCGTCAAGGTCAAGAGCGTCGCCGAACTGGTAGACAAGCTGAAGAACGAAGCCGGCGTGCTCTAAGGAAATCCGATGAGGCCGGCCTGCAAACGGCCGGTTCTCCGCTTCCGGTGCTCACGTACTGAAGTACGCTCCGCTCCGGTTCTCGAAACCAACCGTTTTCGACTCGGCCTGACCGGATTTCAGGAGCCTCGAAGACGAAAGTCAGGAAAACATCATGGCTATTCTTCTGATTGCCGAACACGACAACGCTGCGCTTTCCGACCAGACCGCCAAGGCGCTTTCGGCGGCGCTCCAGATCGGTTCGGACGTGCATGTGCTGGTTGCCGGCAAAGGCGCCAAGCCGGCAGCGGACGCCGCCGCCAAGCTCAAGGGCGTCACCAAGGTACTGCTCGCCGACGCCGACGAACTGACCGAGCGTCTCGCCGAACCGCTGGCGGCACTCGTCGTTTCGCTTGCAGAGCCATACGAGACGATCATCGCGCCGGCGACCTCGTCGGGCAAGAACGTTGCGCCCCGCGTGGCAGCGCTGCTCGATGTCGCCCAGATATCTGAAATCATCGAAGTCGTGTCGCCCGACACCTTCAAGCGACCGATCTATGCCGGCAACGCCATCCAGACGGTGCAGTCCAGTGACGCCAAGAAGGTCATCACGGTGCGTACCGCTTCCTTCCAGGCAGCGCCCGAGGGCGGTTCCGCGCCGGTCGAGACGGTCCAGGCGGCGGCCAATCCCGGCCTGTCGAGCTTTGTCGAGAACAAGCTCTCCGAGACCGACCGTCCAGAGCTGACCTCGGCCAAGATCATCATCTCGGGCGGCCGTGCGCTGGGCTCCTCCGAGAAGTTCCAGGAGGTCATCCTGCCGGTCGCCGACAAGCTCGGTGCGGCGGTTGGCGCATCTCGCGCCGCCGTCGATGCCGGCTATGCGCCGAACGACTGGCAGGTCGGCCAGACCGGCAAGGTGGTAGCGCCCGACCTTTATATTGCCGTCGGCATCTCCGGTGCCATCCAGCACCTTGCCGGCATGAAGGATTCGAAGGTGATCGTTGCCATCAACAAGGACGAGGAAGCGCCGATCTTCCAGGTCGCCGACTACGGTCTCGTCGGCGATCTCTTCGTCATTCTGCCGGAACTGCAAAAGGCGCTTTGACGCCTTCTGCCAAAGCGTATTAAATTCTGAGGGGTGGGGTAGACGAAGTCGCCCCGCCCTTTTAGTTTGCACTGCACAAAAAACGGGCCGCAAAGGCCTCGACGGGATCGGGTAATGAGCAAGATCGAGACGATCGGCATCATCGGCGCGGGCCAGATGGGTGGCGGCATCGCCCATGTGTCGGCGCTGGCGGGCTATAAGGTGCTGGTTTACGATATTTCGCCCGACCGCATCGAAAAGGGCATCGCTACGATCAGCGGCAACATGGCCCGTCAGGTCGGCTCCGGCAAACTCGAGGAAAAGCTGCGCAATGAGGCGATGGCGCGCATTTCGGCGGCACCGGCCATGGCCGACCTTGCGGGCGCCGATCTGGTGATCGAAGCAGCGACCGAGGACGAGACGGTCAAGCGCAAGATCTATGCCCAGCTCTGCCCGCAGCTCAACCCCGAGGCCATCCTGGCGACGAACACGTCATCGATCTCGATCACACGGCTGGCTTCGCAGACCGACCGGCCGGAACGCTTCATCGGCATACATTTCATGAATCCGGTTCCGGTGATGAAGCTGGTCGAACTGGTGCGCGGCATCGCCACCGAGGACCAGACCTTCGAGGCGGCAAAAACCTATGTGAAGCAGCTCGACAAGACGATCACCGTCTCGGAGGATTTCCCGGCCTTCATCGTCAACCGCATCCTGCTGCCGATGATCAACGAGGCGATCTACACGCTCTATGAAGGTGTCGGCTCGGTCGACGCCATCGATACCGCCATGAAGCTCGGCGCCAACCATCCGATGGGGCCGCTGCAGCTTGCCGATTTCATCGGGCTCGATACCTGCCTGTCGATCATGCAGGTGCTGCATGACGGGCTGTCGGATTCGAAATACCGCCCCTGCCCGCTGCTGGTCAAATATGTCGAGGCCGGCTGGCTCGGCCGCAAGACCGGGCGCGGCTTCTACGACTATCGCGGCGAGCATCCCGTTCCGACACGCTGATCACCTCGCTACCAGCGCACAAAAAGTCGTCCGCCGAGCGCCCCGAGCACGGCAAGGATGGCGACCGCGATCGTATACCAGGTGCCGACGAAAAGCGGCGAATCGTCGAAGCAATGCGCCGCATAGAAGGTCGCCGCCAGCCCGCCGGCAAGCAGGCCCGCGGCCGCACCGGCAAGCACCGGCCTTGTCGGCGCGCCATGGCGCAGCACCGCGAGAAAGACGGCAAGCGGGCCGATCCCGATCAACGGAATGAAGGTCAGGCAGATGACCATGTTCGTGCCGACCAGGCGCGTGCCCCAGTCGGACGCAGGCACGGCGAAGAGTTCGAAAATCACAGCCACAATCACCAGCAGCGGCGCGGCGATCATCCAGCTCACCGCCCGGCCGGTCGATGCACCGGGCGTCGACAGCCCACGCACCAGGACAAAGGCGCTGACGGCAAGAGCAATCGTGAAGACGAATTTGGACAGGAACCGCATCGTGTGCATGGCGATCGCAATGTCGGGGCGCGGGCCGATCGTCAGCCAGAAAACCGCGGCCGCGATCACGATGGCCACGCCGGCGGCAAGCCACCAGGCGGTGCCTAGCGGCAGCGCCTTGCTGCGGGCATCGGCGTCAAGCGCCCTGATGAAATCTTCGGTCCTCATGTTATTCTTATTCCCGCCCCGCCCTGAACCGTTTGGCAATGGCGGCAAGCCCGCGGTGCAGTGACACCCGCACAGCCGTCTCGCTGATGCCGAATTTGGCCGCGGTCTCACCGATTGACCGGCCTTCGACCGATACGGCCGAGACGACGGAACGCTGTGCCGGCGACAGGCTGTCGAGCGCCCGGTTGACGTCGCGCTCGCTCACCGTCTCCGATTCCGGCTCGGCAAAGGTCTCGGCGATTTCGTCGATCTCGATCTCGATCCGCCGACCGCGCCGCCGGAACGCATCGATCAGCTTGAAGCGGGCTATTGCATAAACCCAAGGCAGCACCGGCGCATCATGGCGCCAGGTGTGTCGTTTCACATGAATGGCCAGCAAGGTTTCCTGCACTACATCCTCGGGATCCACCCCGCCCTGCACGATCTTGCGCCGGGCAAAGCCACGAACGAGCGCGGCGATCCGGTGCAGAAAGTCGGCATAGGCTCTTTCGTCTCCGGCGATCGCGGCCCGCAGCAGCCGTGAAAGCTCGGCTTCGTCCTTGCCGCTCACAAGAGTTCACTCCCCGATATTCGCGTCTCGGCGCTGATTTGTTACGTGGCCGGCGAAATAATGTCCAAGGCAAATTAGCTGAGCATCACGAAAGTTTGCTCCTTTTGAGCGATTGAGTGGGCCAGCAATGTTGACTGCGCTAGTCATGTATTGATAGGTGCAGCGTGCCAAGCCAAAGCCAATCGAAATCGAGGACGACGCCATGAAATATGCTCTTTCCGCCCTTGCCGGTGCGACAGCACTTGCAATCAGCCTGATCGCCGGCCCGGCAATGGCAGAGGACGAGGGCATCGTCGTCTACAACGCCCAGCACGAAAACCTGACCAAGGCTTGGGCGGAGGGATTCACCAAGGAAACCGGCATCAAGGTTACCGTCCGCAATGGCGGCGACAGCGATTTTTCCAACCAGATTGTTGCCGAAGGCACCGCTTCGCCCGCCGATGTATTCCTGACGGAGAATTCGCCGGCCATGGCATTAGTCGAGGCGGCCGGCCTGTTCGCATCGGTCGACACCGAGACGCTGGCTCAGGTTCCGCAGGAGTACCAGCCGGCGAGCGGCAAATGGGTCGGCGTCGCCGCGCGCAGCACCGTCTTTGCCTACAACAAGACCAAGCTGACCGCCGACCAGCTGCCGAAATCGCTGCTCGATCTCGCCGATCCGAGCTGGAAGGGCCGCTGGGCCGCTTCTCCCTCCGGCGCCGATTTCCAGGCGATCGTCAGCGCGCTTCTGCAGCTCAAGGGCGAGGCAGCGACGGCCGAATGGCTGAAGGCGATGAAGGAGAATTTTACCGCCTATAAGGGCAACAGCACGGTGATGAAGGCGGTCAATGCCGGCGAGGTCGAAGGCGGCGTGATCTACCACTATTACTACTACGGCGATCAGGCCAAGACCGGCGAGAACAGCAAGAATGTCGAGTTGCACTATTTCAAGCACCAGGACCCCGGCGCTTTCGTCTCGGTTTCCGGCGGTGGTGTGCTGGCCTCGAGCAAGCACCCGAAGGAAGCGCAGGCTTTCCTGAAATGGGTCACCGGCAATGGCGGCCAGGACGTGCTGAAAACAGGCGATTCGTTCGAATACGCAGTCGGCAAGGGCGCCGAGTCCAATCCGAAGCTGGTGCCGCTGGCCGATCTGCAGGCGCCGAAAGTCGACCCAACGACGCTGAACTCGAAAAAGGTGACCGACCTGATGACGGCGGCCGGCTTGCTTTAGCCGGCGTTCGTCCTAAAAGGGCAACCGACTGCGCTCCTGTGGGAATTCGCTTTCCACAGGAGCGCTCTGTTTTCAAGATGGCATTTGCCTATGACCACAAGCTACCCGCGAGATTATCCGCCGCCGATCGTTTCCGCCTCCGGGCGGAGCTGGCGCAACGTCTGATCTGATGCAATCCGCGATCGATCTCGCACGCCCAGGCTTGCCGGCCGACGCCACGGCCGTGCGGGCACGTCGTTGGTCGGTCTCATGGATTGCGTTGGCTGCCGTCTTTGTCTCGCTTTTCGCGCTGCTGCCGCTTGCCTTCATCGTCTGGGTGGCGGTGCAGACCGGCTGGGAAACGGTGGCGGCGCTGGTGTTCAGGCCGCGCGTCGGCGAACTTCTGGTCAACACCAGCCTGCTGGTGGTGTTGGCGGTGCCGATCTCGATCGTGCTGTCGGTCATGCTGGCCTGGCTGACCGAGCGCAGCGATCTGCCGGGTACCCGCCTATGGGCCTGGCTGTCGGTGGCGCCGCTCGCCATTCCGGCCTTCGTCCATAGTTACGCCTGGATCACCATGGTGCCCAGACTGCACGGCCTGTGGGCCGGCGTGCTTGTGTCGGTCATCGCCTACTTCCCCTTCCTTTATCTGCCGGTGGCGGCGGCATTGCGCCGGCTCGATCCCGCTCTCGAAGATGCAGCGGCAGCCCTTGGTCTCGGCCCGTGGCGTGTGTTCAGGCGTGTCGTGCTGCCGCAGCTCCGGCTCGCCATTTGCGGCGGCTCCCTGCTGGTCGGCCTGCATCTCCTGGCCGAATACGGGCTCTATGTGTTCATCCGCTTCGACACCTTCACCACCGCGATCGTCGACCAGTTCCAGTCGACCTTCAACGGTCCCGCCGCCAACATGCTGGCCGGCGTGCTGGTGACCTGCTGCCTTGTGTTGCTCGGGCTGGAGGTGCTGGTGCGCGGCGAGGAGCGCTATGCCCGCGTCGGTTCGGGTGCTGCGCGCCAGCAGCAGCGCACGAGCCTTGGGCGCGCCACCATTCCTTGCCTGCTGCTGCCTGCCATTACCACGCTGCTGGCGCTCGGCGTGCCGTTCGCCACTATCGGCCGCTGGCTCATGGCCGGCGGCGCCGATGTCTGGCGGCTCGACGAGATCGGCCTGGCGCTTGGCCAAACGCTGTTCCTAGCAATTGCCGGCGCGCTGCTCGCCACCGTCGCGGCAATGCCGATGGCGTGGATTTCGATCCGCGCGCCGGGGCGGCTGCAACGCGTCCTGGAGGGCTGCAACTATATCGTCGGCGCGTTGCCCGGCGTTGTCATCGCCCTGGCGCTGGTCACCATCGCCGTGCGTATCGCCATGCCGCTCTACCAGACCCTGTTCACCATCCTGGTCGCCTATGCGCTGATGTTCCTGCCGCGCGCTCTGATTAGCCTCAGGGCGTCGATCGCACAGGCGCCGGTCGAGCTCGAACGCGCCGCCTCCAGCCTCGGCCGGTCGCCGCTCAAGGCGCTGTGGTCGACGACCATCCGCCTGTCGGCGCCGGGCGCCGCAGCCGGCATGGCGTTGGTCGCGCTGGGTATCATGAACGAATTGACCGCAACCCAGATGCTGGCGCCCAACGGCACCCGCACGCTGGCCATGGCGTTCTGGTCCTATAGCGGCGAGATCGACTATGCGTCGGCGGCGCCTTATGCCCTGATCATGGTGGCGATGTCGCTGCCTTTGACCTGGTTGCTCTACGTCCAGTCGAAGCGGATGGCCGGGCGATGAGCTTTCTCGAGCTGAGCGGCATCCACAAGCACTACGGGCCCGTCGCAGCACTTGCCGGCGTCGACCTCAGCGTGGCCAGCGGCAGCCGTACGGCAATCGTCGGGCCGTCCGGTTGTGGCAAGACCACCTTGCTGCGGCTGATCGCCGGCTTCGAGGCGCCGGACCAGGGCCGCATCGTGCTCGATGGCGAGGTGCTGGCCGATGGCGACACGGCCGTGCCGGCGCATCGCCGCGGCATCGGGCTGGTGGCGCAGGACGGCGCTCTATTCCCGCATCTGAGCATCGCCGCCAATATCGGCTTCGGCATGGGGCGTCACGAGGAAAAGCGCAGTGAGCGCATCGCCGAGCTCGCCTATGTCGTCGGGCTGGACAAAGGTATCCTGAAGCGCCGTCCGCACGAACTCTCCGGTGGCCAGCAGCAGCGCGTCGCGCTCGCCCGCGCCATGGCCATGAAGCCGCGGCTGATGCTGCTCGACGAGCCGTTCTCGGCGCTCGACACCGGCCTGCGCGCCTCGATGCGCAAGGCCGTGGCCGAGCTCCTTGAAACCGCCGGCATCACCACCATCCTGGTCACCCACGACCAGGCCGAGGCGCTGTCATTCGCCAGCCAGGTCGCGGTGATGCGCGACGGCAAATTCTCGCAGGTCGGCACGCCGCGCGAGCTCTATTTCAAGCCGAAGGACAGGATGGTCGCCGAGTTCCTTGGCGACGCCATCGTCCTGCCGGCAAGGATCGCCGATGGCTTCGCCATCTCGCCGCTCGGCCGCATCGCTGTCGACAGCTCGGAGCGGCGCGACGTCGCCCGCATCATGCTGCGGCCGGAGCAGGTGTTGCTGAAACGCACATCGCGTGAAGGCATGTCCGGCACGCCGGACATGCTGTTCGGCGAGGTGACGGATTCGGAGTTCGCCGGCTCGATGTGCACCATCGCGGTGCGTCTGTTGAACAGCCCCGATCCGCCCGACGCCGCCGCCATCGGCAATACGCCGTTGATCCTGCGCAAGCCGGGCATGGACGCGCCGGCGATCGGCGAGATCGTCCGGCTGACCGTGTCGGGCAAGGCGCATGTGTTTGCATGAACGGTTTTGCGCAAGGCCGACTTCAATCGACCCGTTTGCCCGCCTGATCGAACCAATGCAGCTTTTCGGACCTGGCCACGACGCGCAATTGGTCGCCTGGCTTGGCGCTGGCGCGGCCTGAGACGCGCACCACGATGCGGCTGCCGGCTGCCACGCAATGGAGAAAGCTTTCGGCACCGACCGGTTCGACCGCTTCCACTGTTGCCGGCAGCGCGAGCGCGCCGGCCGGCGCCTCTGCCGCGAAGGTGATGTCGGCGTCCTCCGGACGAAAGCCTAGTGTCACTGCCTTGCCCTGTCGAGGCGCCAAGCCAATCACAGTACCGTCCGCCAATACCGAGCTTGGGGAGGC
Source organism: Mesorhizobium sp. M1227 (assembly GCF_040318315.1). Classification (NCBI taxonomy): domain Bacteria; kingdom Pseudomonadati; phylum Pseudomonadota; class Alphaproteobacteria; order Hyphomicrobiales; family Phyllobacteriaceae; genus Mesorhizobium; species Mesorhizobium sp. M1227. The sequence goes on along the minus strand of NZ_JAMYLZ010000009.1, from coordinate 140,339 downwards.
CCCTGTGAGCGCCAGCAGATTCATCGGCGGTGCGCCTATGAACGAAGCGACGAAGGTCGAGGCCGGTTTCTCGTACACATCAAGCGGCGCGCCGGTCTGCTCGACCAGGCCGGCGTTCATGACGACGAGGATGTCGGCCAACGTCATCGCCTCAAGCTGGTCGTGCGTGACATAAACCGAGGTGACGCCAAGCGAGCGTTGCAGATTCTTGATCTCGATGCGCATCTGCCCGCGTAATTTCGCATCGAGGTTGGACAGCGGTTCGTCGAACAGGAAGACCTTCGGGTTGCGCACGATGGCGCGACCCATGGCGACGCGCTGGCGCTGACCGCCGGAAAGCTCGCGCGGGCGCCGGTCGAGCAGCGCCGAAAGCTCCAGCACCTTGGCAGTCGAGCGTACCCTGCTGTCGATCTCGTCATTCGGCGTGCCGCGGTTGCGCAGGCCATAGGCCATGTTGTCATAGACCTTCATATGTGGGTAGAGCGCGTAGTTCTGGAACACCATGGCGATGTCGCGCTCGGTCGGGCCAATGGCGTTGACCACCTTGCCGTCGATGGCGACTGTACCGGCAGAAATCGTCTCCAGTCCGGCGATCATCCTCAGCAGCGTAGACTTGCCGCAGCCGGAGGGGCCGACCAGCACACAAAGCTCCTTGTCGGGAATGGCGATGGAAACGCCCTTCACGGCCTCGACGCCGCTGGGATAGATTTTCCTGACATCCTTCAGATCCACGGTCGCCATCGGCTTCTCACTTTTCGGATTCGACCAGACCGCGCACGAACCAGCGTTGCATCAGCACGACCACCAGGATCGGCGGCACGATGGCCAGCATTGCCGTGACCATCACGAGGTGCCATTGGGTGTCGGCATCGGCGAAGGAAACCATCTTTCTCAGCGCGATGACGATGGTGTTCATGTCGTTGCTGTTGGTGACGAGCAGCGGCCAAAGATACTGCGTCCAGCCATAAATGAAGAGGATCACGAACAGCGCGGCGATGTTTGTCCGCGACAGCGGCACCAGAATATCGAAAAAGAAGCGCCATGGCCCGGCACCGTCGACACGCGCCGCCTCGACCAATTCGCCCGGTATGGTCATGAAGAACTGGCGAAACAGCAGCGTTGCGGTGGCCGAGGCGATCAGCGGGACGATCAGGCCGGCATAGGTGTCGATCATGCCGAGATCGACCATCACCTTGTAGGTCGGCAGGATGCGCACCTCGACTGGAAGCATCAAGGTGATGAAGATCAGCCAGAAGAAGGTCATGCGCAACGGAAAGCGAAAGAACACGATCGCGTAGGCCGACAGGATCGAGATGAAGATCTTTCCCACCGCAACGCCGAGCGCCATGATCGTGGTGTTGAGGAGCAGCCTGCCGACGCTGACCCCGCCGATACGACCGATGCCGCCGAACAGCGCCTCGCTGTAATTGTTCCATAGCTGGCCGCCGGGTAAGAGCGGCAGGGGCGGCCTGAGGATCGTTTGCAGCGTGTGCGTCGAGGCAACGAAGGTGTAGTAGATCGGAAAAGCCACGATCAATATGCCGAGGATGAGCACGGCATGGGCGATGAAGGTGCGGAGCGGGGACTGGCCGATCATCGCTGCCCTCAGCCGTAGTGGACTTTGCGTTCCACATAGCGGAACTGGATTGCTGTGAGCGCGATGACGATGGCCATCAGGATGACCGACTGCGCCGCCGAGTCGCCCAGGATCAGATTGACGAAGCCGTCATTGTAGACCTTGTAGACCAGCGTCTCTGTCGTCTTGCCCGGCCCGCCGCCGGTGACGGCATGAACGATGCCGAACGTGTCGAACAGGGCATAGACGGTGTTGACGACCAGCAGGAAAAAGGTTGTCGGCGCAAGCAGCGGGAAGACGATGGTCCAGAAGCGCTTGGTTTCGCCGGCGCCGTCCATGGCCGCCGCTTCGATCAGCGTTTTCGGCACCGCCTGCAGGCCGGCGACGAAGAACAGGAAGTTGTAGCTGATCTGCTTCCAGGCAGCAGCCGACACCAGCAGGATCATGGCGTGGGTGCCGTTGAGCAGCGGGTCCCATACGACGCCGAGGCTTCTCAGCAAATAGGCCAACGAGCCGATCGAGGGATTGAACAGGAAAAGCCAAAGCATGCCGGCAATCGCCGGCGCCACGGCGTAAGGCCATATCAACAGTGTGCGGTAAAGGCCTTTGCCGCGCACGGCCTTCTCGGCCATGACCGCGAGCAGCAGGGCCACAACCATGGCAACGATCGCGGTCGCAAGAGAGAACACTACTGTGACCTTGATCGAGTTGAGGTAGGCCGGATCGGCCAGCACCTTCCGGAAATTGGCAAACCAGACGAACCTGCTCTTCAGCCCGAACGGGTCTTGCCTGAGCATCGACTGGTACAGCGCCTGACCGGCCGGCCAGTAGAAGAAAACCAGGGTGATGGCGAGTTGTGGCGCCACCAGCAGGTAGGGCAGGATCTTGTTGGGAAAGACGACGCGTGGAGACAGGCTGATTTCCCTCGCTATCCAGGTATCGCCCGCGCGAGCTCGCGTGGGCGATATTCCAACCGACTAACTGAGATAATCCCGTCAGTTCTCCAGCGCTTCCTTGATCGCCGCGTTGCCGCGCGCAACCGCATTGTCGAGTGCCTGCTGGGCGGTTTGCTGGCCGGCCAGCATCTTCTCCAGCTCCTCGTTCTGGATATCACGCACCTGCGGCAGATTCGGCAGGCGCACGCCCTTCGAATTGTCGGTCGGCGACTTGCCGATCATCTGCAGGATGGGTGTCTCGCGGCCGGGGTTCTTGTCATAGAAGCCTGATTTCTTAGTCGCCTCGTATGCCGCAAGCGTCACTGGCAAATATCCCGACTTCTGGTGCAGATATTCCTGCACATCGGTCTTGGACAGATAGGCAAAGAAGGCCGCGACGCCCTTGTATTCCTCGTCCGACTTGTTGCCGAACACCCACAGGCTGGCACCGCCCGGCGTCGTGTTCTGCGGGGCACCCTTGGCGTCACTGTCGTAAGGAAGCTGGCCGATGCCATAGTTCATGCCGGACTTGACGATATCGCCGAGGCCGCCCGACGATTCGGTGAAGATGCCGCATTCGCCGGCGAGGAATATCTGCTTGGCTTCGGAGGTGCGCCCGCCATATTTGAATGTGCCGTCCTTGGCCAGGTCAGCGAGCGCCTGGAAGTGGTTGACGAAAATCGGCGCATTGATCTTGAGTTCGACATCACCGCCGGCCAGGCCATTCTGCTGGGTGGCCCAAGGCACGTCATTCCACGCCGCGAAATTCTCCAGGTGGATCCAGGTCAGCCAGGTCGAGGTATAGCCGCAAGGGGCGGCGCCGCTCGTCTTGATCTTCTTGGCAGCTTCCCACACCTCGTTCCACGTCTTGGGCGGATTGTTCACGTCGAGGCCTGCCTTCTGGAAGATGTCCTTGTTGTAATAGAGGATCGGCGAGGAAGAGTTGTAGGGGAACGATAGCATGGTGCCGTCCGGCTTCGAATAATAGCCGACGATGCCGGGCAGATACTGGCTCTTGTCGAAAGTCATCCCGGCGCCGGTCATCACATCGGCCACCGGCTTTATCGCACCCTCGGCCGCCATCATCACGCCGGTGCCGACGTCGAACACCTGGAGGATATCTGGCGCTTGCCCGGCACGAAAGGCAGCGATGCCGGCATTCAGCGTCTCCGGATAGGTGCCCTTGAACACCGGAACGAGCTCATAGTCGCTCTGGCTGGCGTTGAAATCCTTGGAGATCTTGGCGACGACCTCGGCGTTGGCGCCGGTCATGGCGTGCCACCAGCTGATCTGCGTGACGGCGAAGGCGGAGGTGGTGGAAAGCAGGGTCACGGTGGCGGCGATACCGGCCGCAAAGCCGAAGAACTTCATGTTTCATCTCCCGTTTGTCATTGGCGAAAGGGGCACTTCCGCAAAGCCAATATGTGGCGCTGATGACAATCGGACAACGGTTTTATTGCGGATCAATGAACATCATTCCTTCCTAAAGTGCACTCGCTACTGAAACCGGGCGCCAGAAATCACATCACTGTCTTTTTGGGCGCAGCGGCGTCGGTTTTCCCCCGAAAAGACCCGCCTCATGGCCCACGGGTTAACCATTCGTTAAAATCTCCAAGAGCTAATCAGTCACACCTCCCCTGTTAATTTTGGCAGACCGAGTGAACCAGGATGCTGACGGTCTATAATTGTATTGTAAGTCAGCACGATCCGAGACTGGTTGCGCTTGCCGCACTCATCTGTGGAATTTCTTGCTTCTCAGCGGTTAATCTCCTTAAGCATGTCGGCCGATCGACCGAGCGAAACCGGCTTGTCTGGCTGATGATCGCCGCGGCCTCGACCGGGTTCGGCATATGGGCGACGCATTTCATCGCCATGACCGCGTTTACGCCGGGAATACCGAACGCATACAATCCGGGATTATCCGCCTTTTCGCTTGCCGCCGCCGTTATCATGACCGCGCTTGGGATGTGGGTCGCCACCTTGCGCCGCGGCATCGACCATTTCCTCGTCGGTGGCGCCATTCTGGGCGGCGCCATCGCGACGATGCACTACATCGGCATGGCAGCTTTCGAGGTCGAAGGCCGGGTCGTATGGAACCTGCTCCTTGTCGCGATATCGCTTCTGGCCGGCGTGACCCTCGCGGCACTGGCGCTCCTTGTCGTCTTGCGCCGTCCGTCAGCGCTCGCGACTTTCGGCGGCGCCGCGCTTTTGACGCTGGCGATTTGCAGCTTGCATTTCATCGCGATGGCCGCGGTGTCGATCATTCCGGATTCCTCGATTGAAATATCCGAACATTCCATCGAGCCCATTTCCCAGGCCTTTGCCGCAGCGGTCGCCAGCCTGATAATCCTTGTGCTATCGGGTGCCGCGCTGTGGATCGACCTGCGCTTTCGCCGCCAGAAGCTCGAGGCCGATCGCATGCACGATCTCGCCAATGCGGCGGTGGAAGGTCTGATCGTTTGCGATGGCACCCGCATTGTCAGCGCCAATGACAGTATGGCGAAGCTGACCGGAACAGCGACAGCCACCCTGAACACGATGCAATTCGGCGAGCTTTTCGACGGACAGAGCGCAGCCGATATGTCCGGCTTCGGCGAACAGGCGCAGGAAGCGAAGTTAAGGGGCAGCGACGGGGCGAGAATTCCTGTCGAGCTGATCGCCAGGAAAATCACCTACTGCGGCAGGCCTCATACGGTGCTTGCCGTTCGCGACATCCGTGAGCGCAAGAAGGCAGAACAAGAGATCCTCCGCCTCGCGCATTTCGATCCGCTTACCGGGCTTGCCAATCGGCGGAGCTTTTCTTCCCGGCTGGAAGCAGAATTCGCCTCGATGGATCGTGGCGGCAAGGATGGACATCTGGCGCTCCTGCTGCTTGACCTCGACCGGTTCAAGCAAGTCAACGACCTCTATGGCCACGGGGCCGGCGATGCTATGCTGCAGAAGCTGGCGCACTGCATTTCCGGCATCCCGCGCCACGGACAGATGCTCGCGCGTCTCGGCGGCGATGAATTTGCCATCATAGCTCCGAACCTCCCCGACCCCCTGGCCGCAGGCCGGATAGCCGAGGACTTGCTGGCGGCGATCCGGGAGGAAAACAGGGTTTCGGTCGGCTCCGGCCTCGTCTCGGCCAGCATCGGCATCGCCTTCTTTCCGCTGGATGCCGAAGACCAGGCCGGCCTGATCAGCCATGCCGACACGGCACTCCATCGCGCCAAAACCGAAGGCAGGGACACTTATCGGTTTTTCGAGATAGCCATGGGCACCGCGGCCCGCGACAAGCGCGTGATGGAGCATGAATTGCGCCAGGCGATCGCCCGCAAGGAGTTCCACCTCGTCTATCAGCCGCAGAAGGAGATCCGCGGCGGCAGGATGATCGGCTTCGAAGCCCTGGTCCGTTGGCAGCACCCTGAGCGGGGTGACATTTCTCCGACCGTTTTCATCCCCGTGGCCGAGGACAGTGGCGCTATCGCGCAGATCGGCGACTGGGTGCTGACGACGGCTTGTAACGATGCTGTTCGCTGGACAAACCCGCTGATGGTCGCCGTCAACGTCTCCGCCGTGCAACTTCACAATCCGAACTTCAGCCGCAAGGTGCACGACGCATTGACGAGATCCGGCCTGGCCCCCGGCAGGCTCGAACTGGAGATCACCGAAACGGCCCTGGTGAAGGACATGCCGCGCGCGCTGGCAACCTTGAGGCAGGTCAAGGCGCTTGGCGTGCATGTGGCGATGGACGATTTTGGCACCGGCTATTCTTCGCTGTCCAACCTCAGCGCCTTTCCCTTCGACAAGATCAAGATCGACGGGTCGTTCATCAAATCGGTCGACAAGAACGCCCAGTTCGCGGCGATCGTTCGCGCCGTGCTGGGGCTTGGACGCGGTCTCGGCTTACCGGTTCTGGCAGAAGGCATCGAGACGCCGGGTGAATTGCAGTTCCTGGACGCCGAGGCTTGCGAGATCGGGCAAGGCTACTACCTCGGCAAACCGGCTCCGATCGAGACATTCGGGGAACTGACGGGCGTGGCCGCTCCGGCAATCCGCACCGCCAGCCGACGCGGCGCAAGCATTGCCGTGCTCAAGCCGCGCCTGCGCACGGTCTGAGCCTATCCCGGCTGAAGCGCCGCCTCGACCAGACGCTTGGCATCCGGCCCCGACCATTCGGCCGGGCCATTCATATGGGCGATCAGGCAGCCTTGCCCATCGATCAGCATGGTGACCGGCAGACCGAGCGCCAGGCCGCGCGTCTTGACGTCGTTGAACAGCGCCATCGTGGCATCGCGATAGTAGCCGAGCGACTTGACGCCGGTGTCCTCCAGGAACTTCTTCGGTTTGGCATCGTCGCCGGCATCGACGTTGACGGCAACAACCTGAAACGCATCGCTGCCCATCTCCTTCTGCAGCGCATCGAGCGCCGGCATTTCGGCGCGGCAAGGTGCGCACCATGTCGCCCACAGATTGAGCAGCACCGTCTTGCCGGCATGATCGGCGATCGTCGTCGGCTTGCCGTCGGGGCCGTTGAAGGCAAGGCTTTTCAGTGATTGCGGCGGATCCGCCGGCAAAAGCGCGGCAACCTGGCCGGTGGCAGCGGCGGCGATCTTCTTGGCACGGTCGGTCTTGGCGGCGCAGGCGACGTCGTCCTTGCCGCCGCCGGCGGCCACTTGCGCGGGCGCCTTGTTGCCAGAACTGCTTTCCCTGACATATACCGCGACCGCGCCGGCCAGCACGCCCGCAACCAAAGCGGCGAGGATGAGACGCAAAGCCGGGAAAAATCTATTGCCGTCTGCCATTTTTGAAAAACTGCTCCGGAGCACGGGTTATAGCGATGAACGACAAGAAGGCCAGCAACCAGATGTGGGGCGGACGTTTTGCCTCGGGTCCGGCCGCAATCATGGAAGCGATCAACGCATCGATCTCGTTCGACCGCAAACTCTATGCGCAGGATATTCGCGGCTCGATCGCCCATAGCCAGATGCTGGCGCAAACGGGCATTATTTCGGCGGCCGATCAAGAAAAAATCGCTCACGGGCTGAACACGATCCTCGCAGAGATCGAGGCCGGCACATTCGAGTTCTCGACCAGGCTGGAAGACATCCACATGAATGTCGAGGCCCGTCTGGCCGATTTGATCGGCCCCGCCGCCGGCCGCCTGCATACCGCCCGCTCGCGCAACGACCAGGTGGCGGTCGACCTCAGGCTGTGGGTCAAGGACGAATGCTTTCGTGTCGCCGAGGCGCTGAAGGGCCTGATCACGGCGTTCCTGGATCGGGCCGAGGAGCATGCGGCAACGGTGATGCCGGGCTTCACCCACATGCAGGCGGCGCAGCCGGTGACCTTCGGCCACCACTGCATGGCCTATGTCGAGATGTTTGCGCGCGACCTGTCGCGTGTCCGCGACGCCATCGAGCGGATGGATGAAAGCCCGCTCGGCGCCGCCGCCCTTGCCGGCACCAGCTTTTCCATCGACCGGCACCAGACGGCGAAGGCGCTTGGCTTCCGCGAGCCGATGCGCAATTCGCTCGACAGTGTTTCGGACCGCGATTTCGCGCTCGAGTTCCTGGGCTTTGCGGCGATCTGCGCGACGCATCTGTCGCGGCTGGCCGAAGAGATCATCATCTGGTCGACGCCGCAATTCGGCTTCATCAGGCTGTCGGATAGTTTCTCGACGGGTTCGTCGATCATGCCGCAGAAGAAGAACCCGGACGCTGCCGAACTGGTGCGCGGCAAGACCGGCCGTGTCACCGGCCATCTCGTCGGTCTGCTGACGGTGATGAAGGGCATGCCGCTGACCTATGGCAAGGACATGCAGGAAGACAAGGAATCGGTCTTCGACGCGGCCGAGACGCTCGACCTGATGCTGGCGGCGATGACCGGCATGGTGCGCGATATGACGGTGAACACTGCCGCGATGAAGAAGGCGGCCGGCGCCGGCTATTCGACTGCGACCGACCTCGCCGACTGGCTGGTGCGCTCGCTCGGCCTGCCGTTCCGCGAGGCGCACCATATCACTGGCCGGGCGGTGGCGCTGGCCGAGGAGAAGAAGGTCGGGCTCGACAGGCTTTCGCTGGAGGATCTGCAGTCCATTCACCCCGGTATCAGCGCCGACGTGTTTTCGGTTCTTGCCGTGCAGAATTCTGTAAAGAGCCGCACGAGCTTCGGCGGCACCGCGCCGTCCGAGGTGCGCAAGCAGATCCGCTACTGGAAAAAGCGGCTCGCCAAGGCGTAAGACGCGGGGTGCAATGGCCGCAAAACTCGGCTAGAAGCGGCTGCGGGCAACAGTTTCGGACGGATGGCACGATGACCGGAAGCAGGATTTTGGTGACGCTGACGCTGCTGGCGGCAATGGCCACCGTTGCGGCCTGCGGCAGGAAGGCTGCGCTCGACACGCCGTACGCGGCAGCCGTGCAGGCCCGCAAGGACGCCGAGAAGGCCAAGCAACCCTTGCCGCCGGAGCCGGAAAAACCTGTCGAGGACAAGAAATTCATCCTCGACCCGCTGCTCTGATTTCGGACCAATCTCGTGAACCATTTCGACTACCGCGACGGCGCGCTGCATGCCGAGGACGTGGCGATATCAGACATCGCCGCCAGCGTCGGCACGCCGTTCTACTGTTATTCGACGGCGACGCTGACCAGGCATTTTCGCGTCTTCACCGAGGCCTTTGCCGGGCTCGATGCTCTCGTCTGCTATGCCATGAAGGCGAATTCCAACCAGGCCGTGCTGAGGGTGCTGGCAAGGCTCGGCGCCGGCGCCGACGTGGTCTCGGAGGGCGAATTGCGCCGCGCTTTGGCGGCCGGCATCCCGGCAAGCAAGATCCTGTTTTCGGGCGTCGGCAAGACCGCGCGCGAAATGGATTCTGCGCTCTCGGCCGGCATTCTCTGTTTCAACGTCGAATCCGAACCGGAGCTGGAGCTGCTGTCGGCCCGCGCCACCGCGCTGGGCAAGATCGCGCCGATCTCGCTGCGCATCAACCCGGATGTCGACGCCAGGACGCACAAGAAGATTTCGACTGGGAAGGCCGAGAACAAGTTCGGCATTCCGTGGCAGCATGCGCGGAAGGTCTATGCGCGCGCGGCTGAGCTGACGGGCATCAAGGTCACCGGCATAGACACCCATATCGGCAGCCAGATCACCGAATTGCAGCCCTTCGACGACGCCTTTGCGCTGCTGGTGGAGCTGGTCGGCGCCTTGCGCTCCGACGGTCATGCCATCGAGCACATCGATGTCGGCGGCGGCCTTGGCATTCCCTACCGCGTCGACAACAACCCACCGCCTTTGCCCGATGCCTATGCCCGGATCGTCAGGAAACATGTTGCCAAACTTGGGCTGAAGGTAATGTTCGAGCCAGGCCGGCTGATCGTCGGGAATGCCGGCATCCTGGTGTCGGAAGTAATCTTCGTGAAGGAGGGCGACGCCAAGAACTTCCTCGTCGTCGACGCCGCGATGAACGACCTGATCCGGCCGACGCTTTACGACGCTTTTCACGACATCAAGCCGGTGGCGCAGCAGCCGGCCGCTGCACCACGCATGAAGGTCGACGTCGTCGGCCCGGTTTGCGAGACCGGCGACTATCTCGGGCTCGACCGTGACCTGCCCCGGCTGAAATCCGGCGACCTGATCGCTGTCTCCACCGCCGGCGCCTATGGCGCCGTTCAGGCCGGCACCTACAATACCAGGCTGCTGGTACCGGAAGTGCTGGTCGACGGCGACCGCTTCCACGTTGTGCGTCCGCGCCAGACCTATGACGAGCTGATCGGACTGGACTCGGTGCCGGACTGGTTGGAGTAGAACTCTGCAGCTACAGCCGGTGCTGAATGAGCGCCCTGATTTCGGCGATTCTGTCCTCATTCCGGCGATAGAATATCCACTGCTTGATGCGCTTGCTGCGCAAAAGCCCTGCCTGGGTGAGCACGCGCATATGCTCGCTGAGCGTAGCCTGGGTGATCCCTAGCCTCTCCGCGATCAGCAGCGCGCAGACGCCGTCCTCGACCAGATCGCCGTCCGTCTGCGGCGGAAAATGCGCCCGCGGGTCCTTGAGCCAATCGAGGATCTGGAGCCTGCGCTCGTTGGCAATCGCTTTGAAAACGTCGACCTCTTGCATTTAGGCACATTGCCAAGTTACTAAATAATGTCAACTCTGGGAGTGAAAGCATGCTGCACGGCCACACGATCACACGCGAGCGCATTGCGGCGATAGAACCCCGCATCCGGCCCTTCGTGCGCCACACGCCGGTGCTGCGCGTCGACATGGCCGATTTCGGCCGCCCGCCTCTGCCCGTCGACCTGAAGCTTGAGTGCTTGCAGCATTCCGGCTCGTTCAAGGCACGTGGTGCGTTCACCAATCTCCTCGAACGGCCGGTTCCTGCGGCCGGCGTCGTCGCCGCGTCGGGCGGCAACCACGGTGCCGCCGTCGCCTATGCCGCCATGCGGCTCGGCCACAAGGCGACCATCTTTGTTCCCGAAGTGAGCCCGCAGGCCAAGCTGGACCGCATCCGCGGCTACGGCGCCGAGCTGATCGTCGGCGGCGCCCGTTATGCCGAGGCGCTGGCCGCCAGCGAGAGCTTCGCCGAAAGATCCGGCGCGCTGCAGATCCACGCCTTCAACCAGGAGGAGACGCTGGTCGGGCAAGGCACGCTCGGCCTCGAGATCGAGGCCGACCTGCCGAAGCTCGACACCCTGCTGGTCGCCGTCGGCGGCGGCGGGCTGGTCGGCGGCATCGCTGCCTGGTTTTCCGGCCGCATCAGGATAATCGCGGTCGAGCCGAAGGGTGCGCCGACGCTTCATCGCGCCTTCGAGGCGGGCCGACCCGTCGACGCGCCGGCTGAGGGCATCGCCGCCGATTCGCTCGCGCCAAAGCGTGTCGGCGAAATGATGTTTCCTATCGCCGAGGCATTCGTCGAGCGCTCGATCCTGGTCGGCGACGACGACATTATCGCCGCCCAGGCGGCGCTGTGGGACCGCGTGCGAATCATCTCCGAGCCGGGCGGTGCGGCCGCCTTCGCGGCGCTCCTGTCCGGCCGCTACGCACCGGCTGCAGGCGAGCGCGTTGCCGTACTGGTCTGCGGCGCAAACGCCAATCCGGCGAAATTCTGACAATATCCGGGGCATTATTGTTCACGTTTTGGGGAACCGCCTCGCCTTCGCCGTGTTTGTTGGTATCCTTAGGGCGATGTGCATCCGCTTGGACGCACGGAGTACGCGCTAAGATTTTAGGTCTTCGCATCGTGCTTCCCGAAAATCGACTTTTCGGGCCCATGCGATAGATTCGTGAGGCCTGGGCTATCCCGCCCGGCCAGGAAGGGCCGATGACACAACGACCCATTTTCACCAGCGATCGCAGTCTGGCCAGGCGCCTTGCCTTGAGCCGGCTGGGGACGCAGGTCTCGATAATCGTCGAACGCGGCTGGCCATTGCTGCTGCCACTGATCATCGTCGCCAGCCTGTTCCTCAGCATTTCGTGGCTCGGCCTGTTCCCATTTTTGCCCGATCTGGCGCGGATCGGTCTTATCACGGCATTCGGCGTCGCAGCGCTTGCCGCACTCTATCCACTGCGTTTCTTCCGCACGCCATCCAGTGCCGAGGTCGACCGCCGCATCGAGGCGGCCAACCGATTGCTGCACAGCCCGGTGCAGGTCCAGACCGATCGCCCGAGCGGCAAGGAAAGCATTTTTTCGCAAGCCCTGTGGCGCGAGCATCAGCGGCGCATGGCGGACCGGCTGGGCGAGCTTGGCGGCGACGTGCCGCGCACACGCGTGCCGGAATGCGACCCGTGGGCGCTGCGCGCCGTTGCCGCGCTTTTGTTGGTCACTGCCTTTGCCTTCTCCTTCGGGCCATCGGGCGGCAGGCTGAGCGACGGTTTTGTTGCCCGTGCCGCCCGCGACGTCGTGCCGCCGCGCATTGATGCCTGGGTGACGCCGCCGGCCTATACCGGCAGGCCGCCGGTATTCCTGAACGCCCCGGTCCTGGCCAACAACGCCACTCAAGCGCCGCCGACCTTCGCGGTTCCGGAGGGCAGCGATGTGTCGCTGCGCGTCACCGGCGGTTCGGGCGAGGAAACGCTGAGCTACGCCGACACCGGCGGCAACACCCGCGCCATCGATCCGACCGGGCCGCAAGCCGCCAAGACTGAGGCAAGTCCGGCACCGCCTTCCACCGTGCGCCAGTTCAGCGGCAAGTTAACGGCCGACGGCACGCTGACGCTGCAGTCCAGCGACGGCGAGCTCGGCCGCTGGGCCTTCGCCATAATTCCCGACAAGCCGCCGCAGATCCGCTTTGTCGGCGAGCCGAAGCGCGCCGTCAACGGCGCCTTCGAACTCAACTACCAGATCGACGACGACTATGGCGCGGCCTCCGCCAAGGCGGTTTTCGCATTGGCCGATCCGCAAGTGCCCAACGCGCATCCGCTCTATGGCCCGCCGGAAATGCCGCTGACGTTGCCGCGCCGCGGCGGCAAGGCCAATGCTGCTAAGACGACGAAGGATCTGACCGACCATGTCTGGGCCGGTGGCAACGTCAAGCTGTCGCTTGTCGTCACCGACGGTGCCGGACACACGGCGACCAGCGAAACCAAGACGCTGGTGATGCCGGAGCGGCCATTCTCCAACCCGTTGGCGCGGGCTGTGGTCGAGCAGCGCCGCATGCTGGCGCTCGACGCCTATGCCAAGGACCGCGTGCTCGACCTGATGGATGCGATCACGCTCAGGCCCGAAGACACGTTCGACAACATGACGCACTATCTCGCCATCATGAGCGCCCGCACCCGGCTGAAGATGGCCGACAGCGACGACCAGTTGCGCGACGAGGTCGCTTACCTCTGGGAGATCGCGCTCGGCATCGAGGAAGGCAATCTGTCGGCGGCCGAGAAGCGGCTGCGCCAGGCGCAGCAGGCGCTGCAGGACGCGATCAAGAACGGCGCCAGCGACCAAGAGATCGAGAAGGCGATGAAGGAACTGCGCGAGGCGATGAACCAGTTCCTGCAGGAATTCGCGGCGCGGGCGCAGCAGAATCCGAATGCGCCACAGATGCAGCAGAACGGCCAGGAACTGCGCCAGAGCGACATCGACCGCATGATGGACCAGATCGAGAACCTGGCGAAATCCGGCAATCGCGACCAGGCGCAGCAATTGCTGTCGGAGCTGCAGGATATGATGAACAATCTGCAGGCAGGCCGCCAGCAGCAAGGCGGCCAGCAGGACAGCGAGATGCGCCAGCAGATGGACAAGCTGGGCGAAATCATGCGGCGCCAGCAGGAGATGATGAACGACACTTTCCGCATGGACCAGATGCAGCGCGGCCAGCAACAGCGCGGGCAGAACCGCGACGAGCAGCTCGGCGAGAACAGTGAGCCAGGCCCGATGGGCGAAGAGGGCAAGCCCGGCCCAGGTGACGACCGCGATCCGCTCGGCCGGCCGAACCCGATGACGCCGCAGGAATTTGCTGACGCGCTGAAGCAATTGCAGGAAGGCCAGGGCAAGCTGCAGAGCGAGCTCGATCAATTGAGGAAGAGCCTCGAAGGCATGGGCCTCGACCCCAATGAGGGGTTTGGCGAGGCCGGCAAATCCATGGGCAATGCCGAACAGGCGCTCGGCGAGGGCGAAGGCGACCAGGCCGTCGGTCACCAGGGCCGCGCATTGGAAGCCTTGCGCAGGGGCGCCAAGGACATGATGAAGCAACTGCAGGCGATGCAAGGCGACCAGGGCGGCAACGGCCAGGGCGGACGCCAGCAGAATGCCGACCGTGACCCGCTCGGGCGGCCTCGCACCAGCGAGGGTCCCGACGACGGAAGTTCGGTGAGAGTGCCCGACGAGATCGACGTGCAGCGTGCCCGCCAGATCCTCGAAGCGATCCGCAAGCGGCTCGGCAACGCACTCAGCCCCGATATCGAGCGCAGCTATCTGGAGCGGTTGCTGGAGCTGAAGTAAGGCTGCCTGTATTCGGAAGATCGCCGCGCGCAGTCCGTGGTGGCCGCCAGCGCCGAGCTGAGTGGCATGCTTTAACGGTTGGTGAAAGCCTCGCGGATCGCCTCTTCCATGCCGTCGATTGCCTCGCCGGAAGCGTTCGCATTGCGCCGCAGCACCACGTTCGAGGAATCGATGTCGCCGAACCCGTCGGCGGCCGTAAGCTCGCGGCAGCCGGCCGGGATGTTGCTGCGCGAGATCGGCGCAATCGCCAATCCGGAGGTGACGGCGAGCCGCAGGCCGCCATTGGTATCGCTGGTGTAGGCGACACGATAAGCGAGACCGCGCTGTTCCAGCGACTTTATCGCGAAATCCTTGCACCAACCGGCACGGTTGTAGAGCGCGATCGGCACCGGCCGCTCCTCATGCATGTGATGCAGCTCCGACGTCACCCATACGGTTGGGTCATGCATCAGCACCTCACCGCCTGACAGATCCTGCCATTCGAACACCACCGCCAGATCGAGCTCGCCGGCGGCGAGCGCCGCGATCTGCGCACCGGAATGCGCGTAGCGGACGGTGATGTCGACCTGAGGATGGCGCTTGGCAAAGACGCCGAGTGCCCGCGACAGGATCGCGTGGCCATATTCCTCCGGGATACCGATGCGCACCGGCCCGCCAAGCGGCGCCGCGACCATCGATGCCGCCGTCTCGTCGAGCAGTGAAACGATACGCCTGGCGTTGGCGATGAGTTCGCCGCCGCGCTGCGTCAACGCTACACCGCGCGACCCGCGCTCGAACAGGCTGTCGCCGATCATGCCTTCGAGCCTCTTCATCTGCATCGAGACTGCCGACTGGGTGCGGCCGGCCCGCTCCGCCGCTTTGGTGAAATTGCCGGTGTCGGCGACCGCCACGAAGATGCGCAACAGGTCGCTGTCGAGATTGGGTCGCATGTGCCCACCATAAGAAAATCTGATTGCTGGCATCATTCCAATTCGTTTGCAACATGTCAAACGGGGGACGATAGTCGCCTTACCCATTGGATATGCGGCCGCGAAATCGGCTGCGGACCAATCAAAAGTCCTCACTCGTACCCGCTGCCCGAAACGGTGGCGGGTTCTTTTTACCCGGATGCAGGCCTGCCTTCGGCCACGCACGCGGGAGACAGGAGCGCCTATGCAGAATCGGCTTGTGCTCGGCATCCTCAGCCTCTGTCTCGGCGTGCTGGTCTTTTCGCTGCAGGACCCGCTGGTCAAGGCGGTGTCGAGCCACTATCCGGTCACCGAGGTGATGGCGATCCGCTCGATCGTCGCCCTGCCGATCCTGGTTTTCCTCGTCCACGCCGATGTCGGATTGCAGGCGATCCTGTCGAAGCGGTTCGGCATGCTGACGATGCGCGCCTTCATCCAGTTCACCTCCTACACGGCCTACTATCTGGCAATCGCCGCCCTGCCGCTGGCTGACGCGGTGGCGCTCTATTTCATGGCGCCGCTGTTCATCATGGCGCTGGCCGGCCCCTATCTCGGCGAACGCGTGTCCTGGCAGGCGCTCGCCACCGTCCTGGTCGGCATGCTCGGCGTGCTGGTCATGGTGCGCCCGGGCGCCGGCTTGTTCGACTGGGCAGCGCTGCTGTCGCTAGGTTCGGCTCTGCTCTACGGTTTCTCGCAGCTGATGGCACGCAAGATCGGCGACACCGAATCCTCGACTGTCATGGCGTTCTATCAGAACGGCGCCTATCTGGTCGGCGCCGCCTTGGTGGCGGCATTGTTTTGGCTGGCAGGCATTGACCACGCCGTGCATCCGAGCCTCGAATTCCTCGTCCGGCCATGGGTCTGGCCGGCGACGCCGGACCTCCTCAAGATGGGGGCATGCGGCTTCGTTGCCTCGGCCGGCATGATCCTGTTGTCGCAGGCCTACCGGCTGGCGCCCGCCAACAGCGTCGCCACCTTCGAATACACCGGTATCATCTGGTCGCCGCTATGGGGTTTTCTGTTCTTTGCCGAGGTGCCGCGACCAGCGACGGCGGCCGGCGCAGCCCTCATCATCGGCGCCGGGCTTTTTGCGCTCAATGCCGGCCGGCACCGGAGCGGCGTGCCAGCCAATACGGCGACCTGCGACCCTGCCTGAAGGCGGTCGGCCTTGGACTTAGGCGAAGCAGGCGAGCGCCTGTTCGACGCGGGCGCGGATTTCAGCCAGCGTGAACGGCTTTTGCACGACGTCGAGAATAATGCCGTCCAATTCGTCGGCGCGCTCGCGCTGGTCGGCATAGCCGGTCATCAGCATGATCTTCATCGCCGGGAACAGCGCCGCTGCCGCCTTGGCCATCTCGATGCCGTCCATCTCCGGCATGCGGATGTCGGACAGCACAAGGTCATAGCTCCCTTGCGCCGCCCGGATCAGAGAAAGGCCGTGTGCGCCGTCCGCGGCGACAGTGACATTATGCCCGGCGCGCTCGAGCGCGCGAGCGGCGAGAGTGCGGACGGATTCATCGTCCTCGACGATCAGGAGATTTGCCATGGGCAGGATATTTGGCGAGGAAAAGTTGATGTTTCCTGAAAGCCAGGAAGGCCATGAGGCCTTTTCAAAATTCGCTCCGCCGAGTCATATGACGTGGTTTTCGAGACCCGGAGCGGACGTTCGAGTCCGTGAGCACCGGAAGCGCAGAAAACCGCGTCAGATGACCGCCGGAGTAGAATTTTCAAAAGGCCTCAGGCGTCGCCCTTGACGATGCCGACGAACGGCAATTCGCGAAACGCGTGGGCGACGTCCATGCCATAACCGACGACGAAATAATCGGGGCAGTCGAAGCCGACATAATCGGCGTTGAGCGTGGTCTGGCGGCGCATGCGCTTGTCGAGCAGCACGGCGATGGCACAGCTCCTCGCGCCGCGCGACAGCATGAGGTCGCGGGTGAAACTCAGCGTCTTGCCGGATTCCAGAATGTCGTCGATCAAAAGCACATCGCGGCCGGCGACCTCGTTGTCGATGTCGCGCAGCACCCTCACCTCACCGCTGGTCGTGCCGGCGCCATAGCTGGAGATGAAGATGAACTCGACCTCCGGCGACAGGCCGACATCGTGCATGGCACGGATAAGATCGGCGGCGAAGATGAACGATCCCTTCAGCACCGAGATTACCAGAAGGTCGTGGTAGTCGTGCCCGGCGATCTCCTTGGCAAGTTCCAGGTTCCGCCGCGCGATGGCGGACGCCGAAAACAGGACTTCGATGTCCTTGCCGCGCACAACTGGCATTGGCTGCCCTTCCAGAAATGATCGCCTTTGTAGGCGAAGCCGACCGAAACGGTCTTCAACCCGTTTCTAGGCATGTCGTGCCGTCTGGCAAGGCCAAATCTTTCTCAGGGTGCCCGCGTTTACCAGTGACCTGTTGATTTTCTGGCGCCGTTCTAACGAACCAGCGCATGGCCGCCCGAAATCCAGAAGGCGGCAAAGGCGGCACCGACGCCGACAATCCAGAAGATCGGCCCACCATGCACCCACAACGGCTGTTCGACGGCGGTCTCGGGCTTGCGCAACATGTCCATGCCTTCGATCGAAGGCATGGAAATCATGCGCGCGGGCGGCGGCGCAAAGTCTTGACGTGCAAAATGGCGGGGCAGCACCTCATAGTCGGCATCGATGACCTCGGCGGTCACGTCGCGCATGATGCGTTCCGGCTCGGCGGCCGGATCGGTCATGATTTCGCCGGAAACCGGGCGCGCGGTTCGATCCTCAGCCATCATGGCCCAATACTACCGCACCTGTTCGCTGTTCGTTTCTTTCGGGTAAACGGAAATGGTTAACGCTTCCCCACCGGAACCCCTGTGACTCGCTCGAAAAGCCCCCAAATTAACCGTCGGTTAACCATGCCGGCCGATGGTCTTTCCACAGAAAGGGCTGGCATCTTGCCGCCGAGAATTTCAGGTCGTCGAAAGTGATCCGCTTCGAAAATGTCGGCCTCCGCTATGGCATGGGTCCGGAGATTCTCCGCGACATCTCCTTGCACATTCCGGAGCGCTCCTTTCAGTTCCTGAGCGGACCTTCAGGCGCCGGCAAGACGACGTTGCTGCGGCTTTTGTTCATGTCGCTGAAGCCGACGCGCGGCCTGATCACCATTTTCGGCAAGGACCGCTCGCGCATCTCGCGCACCGAATTGCCGCATCTGAGACGTCGCATCGGCGTGGTGTTCCAGGATTTTCGCCTGCTCGACCATATGACCACCTACGAGAACGTGGCATTGCCGCTGCGCGTGCGCGGCCGCGAGGAGGCGACCTATCGCACTGACGTCACCGAGCTGCTGAAATGGGTCGGCCTCGGCGAGCGCATGCATGTGCTGCCACCGGTGCTGTCTGGCGGCGAGAAGCAGCGCGCCGCCATTGCCCGGGCGTTGATCGAGCAGCCCGAGATCCTGCTCGCCGACGAGCCGACCGGCAATGTCGACCCGCCGCTGGCGCGACGCTTGCTGCGGTTGTTCATCGAGCTCAACCGGCTGGGCACCGCCGTGGTGATCGCCACACACGACCTCGGCCTGATGGAACAGGTGGACGCACGGCGAATGATCCTGGCCGGCGGAAGGCTGGACATCTATGACTGAGCTCTCCGTCGAACATTTCGAGGGTCAGGACGCCGCGGCGGCAAAGCCCCGCGTCCAGCGCAAAATGGCGCCGATCGTGCCGGCGCAGAACATCGCCGGCCGGGCGCTGATGCTGGTCATCGCCATCATGACGTTTCTGTCCTGTCTGACGTTTGGCGCAGTCACGCTGGTGCGTGACACCGCCTCCGTCTGGGAGAACCAGATCTCGCGCGAAGCGACCATCCAGATCAAGCCGGTCGACGGCCTCGACATGGAGGCCGCACTTGCGCTGGCCTCGCAGATCGCCGGCAAATTCCCTGGCGTGAAAAGCGCCAGGATCATCGATCGCGAAGCAACGGCCCGACTGCTCGAGCCTTGGCTAGGCTCGGGCCTGAACATCGATGAGCTGCCGGTGCCGCGCTTGATCATCATCACCATCGACGAGAATAGTCCGCCCGATTTCGCCGCACTGCGCGCGGCAATCACGCCGAAGCTGCCGAGCGCCTCGCTCGACGATCATCGCACCTGGGTCGACCGGCTGGTTGCCATGGCCCGCACCACGGTAACGATCGGTATCGCAGTGTTGGCGCTGATGCTGTCTGCGACGGTGCTGACCGTTGTATTCGCGACGCGCGGCGCCATGGCCGGCAATGGCCACATCATCGAGGTGCTGCATTTCGTCGGCGCCGAGGCGCGCTTCATCGCGCGCGAATTCCGCCGGCATTTTCTGGTCACCGGCATGAAGGGCGCCGCGGCAGGCGGCGCCGCGGCGATCCTGGTCTTCATCGTCTTCTCCTGGTGGTCGTCACACAACATGGCAACGCCGCAGGCCGACCAGGCGACCGCCCTGTTCGGCAATTTCGCCATCGGCTCGGCGGGTTATCTCGGGGTCGCTGTCATGGTGCTGGTGATCGGCGCGCTGACGGCGGCAACCTCCCATTTCACCGTGGTTGCTTATCTCAGCGACATCGACATTCGCCAGCCGGACGCCGGCTAAAGGAAAGATCGATCACGGATGAAAACGCATCGTCACGAAAATTGCATTTTTTTCCTACCAAAGGCCGTATTTCGGGATTAACCATTTCATGATGGACGTTCGGGACTCGACCGATACCGCTGGATGCATGCCAGTGCTGGTTGCGCGCCCGCCTGTATTCGCCGAGCCTGATGAATTTGCCAAGCCGGATCAGTTTGCCAAACATGGGCGGCTGCTGGCAGCCCGCTCCTTGCGCATCTCGGCTCTCCTTCTGCTCGCCTTTATGGCGCTGTTTGTCGCCGGCTTCGGCTGGTTCGCCAATACCGTCAGCCGCCTGACTACGCCCGCCAATCCGGCAAGGGCCGACGCTATCATCGTGCTGACCGGCGGCCAGTCGCGCCTCGACGCTGCGATGGGCCTGCTTGCGTTAGGCAAGGGCGAGCGGCTGCTGATCAGCGGCGTCCATCCCTCCGCCAGCCGCCGCCAGCTTCAGGCCGCGACCGGCGGCGACAAGAGGCTGTTTTCCTGCTGCGTCGACATCGACCGCGCCGCGCTCGACACGATCGGCAATGCCGAGGAAAGTGCCAAATGGGTCGAGGACCATGCCTACGGCACGGTCATTCTCGTCACCAATAATTATCATATGCCGCGTAGCTTGCTGGAAATGGGCCGGCTGCTGCACGGCGCCAGGCTCGAGCCCTATCCGGTGGTCAACACCAACCTCGAGAATGGCGGCTGGCTGACCAAGCCGGAAGCGCTGCGCGTGCTGTTCACCGAATACAACAAATACCTGCTGGCGCTGGCGCGCGGCATCATGCCGGTGAAGCAATCGCCCAACGGCGTCACGCTGGCCGACGCCGCGGGCGGAAACTGAACGGCACCGGCACTTTTATTCCCTAGCTCTCTTATTCCCTGGCTGCTGCATCCGATCGCAAGCGTGCGATCTCCTGTTCGAGCCGTTCGATGCGCTTGTCGCGTTCGCCCAGCGCCGCCGCCACGCCGGCAGCTTCGAAACGCTGCGGGATGTGCTGCGAGCAATTTGAATCCCAAGCCGAAACCGTAAACAGGATAACCTGCTCGGGTCGCGCCTTATAGTCTTGCGGCATCAGCTTTGCCGTCAGCTCGGCATCGCCCTCGACGACGCGCGCCCTGCCCCAGATCTTGATGCGCTGCCGGTGCGCATAATCGATCAGGAATAGGAAAGCCTGTGGGTTGTCGCTGAGGTTGCCCTGGGTGATGAACTGCCTGTTGCCGGAAAAATCGGCAAAGCCGATCGTCCGTTCGTCGAGCACCTTGAGGAAACCGGCAGGCCCGCCGCGATGCTGGATGTAAGGCTGCCCGTCCGCATTGGCGGTCGACAGAAAGACGCTGGTCTGCGCCTCGATGAAGGCGGCGAGATCGGGCGTGATTACCGCCTGCCAGCCGCCACGCTCCTCGACACGGGCATAGGCCTGGCGCGAGCCCTTGCGCGCCTGAATCGCCTTCACCGTCGGGGTGAAAGCAACATCGCTGGTGTGAGCGTTCATGGAAGCCTCCTCAAGCGCCGAGCTGCGCTGCATTGCTAGTAAGGAAATAGGTCCTTCCATCTTCGAGATGCAGATGCCATATCTGCAATCTATCCTTCCGTTTTTCGGGAGGGCAAATTTTCGGGAGAGCTATGGATCGCCTCCAGTCCATGTCGCTTTTCGTTGCCGCGGCGGAGACAGGCAGCCTCTCGGCTGCCGGGCGCCGCTTCGGCATTCCGCTGACGACGGTCAGCCGCAACGTTTCGGACCTGGAAAAGCACCTGAAGACACGGCTGTTGAACCGCTCGGCGCGGCAGCTGTCGCTGACCGATGCAGGCCACGCCTATCTCGCCGCCTGTCGTCGCATTCTCGATGAGGTCGGCGAGGCCGAGCGAATAGCCGCCGGCGAATACAGCGCCCCGACCGGCGAACTGATCGTCACTGCGCCGATCGTCTTCGGCCGCCTGCATGTGCTGCCGGTCGTCACCGGCTTCCTCTCCGTCTATCCTGAGGTAGGTGTGCGGCTGACACTCGCCGACCGGATAACCCAGCTGGTCGAAGAGCACATCGACCTCGCCATCCGCATCGGTGAGCTTGCCGATTCGAGCCTGATCGCCACCCGCCTGGGTTCAATCCGCCGCGTCGTTTGCGCAAGCCCGGCCTATCTCGCCGAGCACGGCACACCGAAAACGCCGCAGGAGCTTGCAGCACACAGTGCCATCACCTTCGAAGGGCTCACCGCCGCAGCCTGGAGCTTCGCCACCGGCAAGACCGAATTCAGCGTGCCGATCCGCTCCCGGCTGCGGGTCAACACCGCTGAGGCGGCAATCGATGCGGCGATTGCCGGCGTCGGCGTGACGAGGCTGCTTTCCTATCAGATTGCCGCCGCAGTCCGGTCGGGTACGCTGCGCCCGGTGCTGCAAGAGTTTGAGCCAGACCCATGGCCGGTGAGCCTCGTCCATGCCGGCCAGGGGCTACTGCCGGTGAAGCTGCGCGCATTCCTCGACTTCGCCGCCCCGCGCCTGAGACAGCGCCTGCTGCAGGCCGCGTGGGAAACGTGACGAAGACGGCCCTCGCAAGGCCGGGCCGATCGCCCGCCTCGCAGCGTTTCCTTTTTGCCGGCGCTTGGTGTAACGAACGCACACCTCCTCACCGGGCACTTGTTGTATGCTGTATTTCCGCTCGCTGGCGTTCAATCTCGCCTTTTACCTCAATCTGATCGTCCAGATGATCCTCTGGACCCCGTATTATTTCCTGTCGCCGCGCCATCGCGCCTGGTTCGTGCCGAAATTCTGGTCGCGCACCAGCATGTGGCTCTACGACAAGATCGCCGGCACCAGAAGTGAGATCACCGGCCAGGAAAACCTGCCTGACGGCTCCTTCATCCTGGCGCCGAAGCACCAGTCCTTCTGGGACACGATCGCTTTCCTGCCTTATCTCGACGATCCCGTTTACATATTGAAACGGGAGCTGACGTGGATCCCGTTCTTCGGCTGGTACATTTTGAAGATGCGGATGATTCCTGTCGACCGCGGCAGCCGCTCGAAGGCATTGAAAATGGTGATCGCCGCGACCAAACAGGAATTGGCGCGCAATCCGCGCCAGCTGATCATCTACCCCGAGGGCACCCGCCGGGCGCCGGGCGACGAACCGGTCTACAAATACGGCATCGTCGAACTTTATGCCCAGCTTGGCATTCCGGTGGTGCCGGTCGCCCACGTCGCCGGCCTCTATTGGCCGCGCCGCAAATTCCTGCGCTATCCCGGCACGATCAAGGCGCGCTTCCTGCCGCCGATCCCGCCCGGCCTCGGCAAGGACGAATTCATGCAACGGCTGATCGGCGAGACGGAAGCCGCCTGCGACCAGCTTCTCGTCGAGGCGGCACAGACGCCGAACCCGCCGCCGATGCCGCCGACGGCAATGAAACGGCTTGGTGAGCTCGATGCGAAACCTGAATTGAAAGGCTGAGACACCCGCCGCGCATGCCGGAAAGGCTCACGGCAAGGCAGCCAGGGCGGCTGTTGCAACCAGCGTCAAGGCAAACACCAGATTGATGATCCGCGACGCCAGCGGTTTGCGCAGCAAATGTGCAAAAGCCGCGCCGGCGAGAAGCCACAAGAGATGAATGGCAGCAATCATCAAGGCGAGGACCGCCAGCTTGGCTGAAATAGCAAGACCGCCGGCGCCGGAAGACGCGCCGGCAAACACGGCGGCAATCGCCACATAGGCTTTCGGATTGGCAACGGCCAGAAGGAACCCGCCCAGGAAAGTGGGAAGCGCCGCCCCACCAATGCGTGCCGCCAGTGGCGGCGCCGTCGCAATCTTGAACGCCAGATAGAGGATGTAGGCTGCTGACGCGACCGCCAACAGCGCTGCGAGCTTCGGCAGCGCGGTGAGAACGGCCATGATGCCCGTCGCCACCACCAAAAGCACGAGAACCGTCCCGACAACGATTCCCGAGGCATAGCGCAGCGAACCGCGCAGGCCGAACGCGGCGCCGATCGCGGTGACGCTTATCGTCGCCGGCCCCGGGCTGCCCATGACGATGGCCGACGCCAACACAAGCGCCAGCAATCGCTGCCATAGCTGCTGATCGATAAGACCCTGTCCGGCCATGCGACGTCCCTGCATCCTGTGACGAGGCAGGGACGGTAGGGCAAGGCAGCGGCGCCGGTCTTGAACGATCGTGCGCGGCTACGCGCTGGCCTTGTCGAGCTCGGCGATATCGTCCGGGCCGAGCTGCAACGACGCGGCACGCACCAGGCTGTCGAGCTGGTCGAGCGTCGTCGCGCTGGCGATCGGGGCGGTGACGCCGGGCCGCGCCATGACCCAGGCAAGCGCCACTTCCGCCGGCCTGGCCGAATGTCTGGCCGACACCGCATCGAGCGCTGAGAGAATGCGCATGCCGCGCGCGTTGAGATAGCCTTTCACACCACTGCCGCGCGGACTTTTGCCGAGATCGGCTTCGCTCCGGTACTTGCCGCTCAGAAACCCTTTGGCGAGGCTGAAATAGGTGATGACGCCGATGTCCTCGGCCGCGCACAGATCGCGCAGCGGACCATCGAAGGACGAGCGGTCGTAAAGGTTGTATTCCGGCTGCAGCACCTCGTAGCGCGGCAGGCCCCGCAGGCTTGCTACGTCAAGTGCGGCCCGCAGCTGGGCGGCGTCGAGGTTGGAAGCGCCGGTATAACGGATTTTGCCCTTGTCGAGCAGTTTCTGGTAAGCGCCGAGCGTTTCCTCATAAGGGGTCGCCGGGTCGGGCCAGTGCGACAGATAGAGATCGACGCTATCGACCTGCAGCCTCTTCAGCGAAGCATCGATGGCCTGTTCGATATAGGCGGCGGACAGGTCCCTCTTACCCTGTCCCATATCCGAACCGACCTTGGTGATGACGACAACCTTGTCGCGGTTACCACGGCTCTTCATCCATTTGCCGATGATGGTTTCGGATTCGCCGCCTTGGTGGCCGGCAATCCAGCGCGAATAGGAATCGGCCGTGTCGATGGCGTTGAAACCGGCGTCGACAAAGCGGTCGAGCAGGTCGAACGAGGTTTTCTCATCGGCGGTCCAGCCGAACACATTGCCGCCCAGAACCAATGGCGCGATGGATAGGTCGGTGCGACCGAGACGACGTTTCTGCAAGGCTGATCTCCATGGTGATTCATGCTGGGGCGGGTGGGAGCCGCCGACCGAGCTAACCTATGTCGCACCGTGGCAACGTCAAACGCATAGCCTCTTTTCCAGCCCGCCGGCGCTTCACAAAGCCGCGACCCGCCGCGCCGTGTCCGGCCCCAAGGCGCTGGTCCCGGGCATCCAAACCAGCAGCCTCTGAAGAAACGATCTGGCAAGTTTGGCACATAGATTGTCAAATCTGCCAATTCAGACCTTTGCCGGCCGGCCATAGGTTCCGCGGCGCCGACGCAAATCTCGGCACGGTCTGGCCAAGCCCGGACTGTTTGCCTCGGATCGTTTGTTATGGAGACCGGCATGAAAGCAATTGTATTTGACGCCATCGGTTCGCCGCGCGACGTGCTCTATGTGAATGACCTGCCGTTGCCACGGATCAGCGACGGCGAGGTGCTGGTCAGGATGGTCTCGGCCTCGATCAATCCGGGCGACTTCCTGTTTATCCAGAACCTCTATCCCGAACCGAAGAAGCCGCATTTTCCCCGGCAGATCGCCGGAAACCATGGCGCCGGCATCGTCGAAGCCGTTGGCGGGAACGTTCGGTTGGAACCGGGGACGCTTGTCGCGTTCAGCTATTATGGCAGCTGGGCCGAGTACGCCGCCATTCCCGCCGAATGGCTGATCCCGTTGCCTGCCGGCTATCCTGTCGAACGCGCCGGGCAGATGGTGAACCCCATTACCGCGTGGGATCTGCTGGTGGATTCCCGTGTGCGGCCTGGCCAGTGGCTGGCTGTCACGGCCGGCTATTCGTCAATTTCGACAATGGTGATGCAGTTCGCCCAACGACGCGGCATCAACGTCATCGCGCTTGTGCGGCGCTCGCACCAAAGCTTCGATCTGAAGACGCTTGGCGCCGCCGCCACTCTTGACCTTTCGGAGTTGAAGACAAGTATCCGGGAAGCCGTGATGGATATCACCGGTGGCGCCGGATTGAACGGGATTATCGACAATGTCGGCGGACCTGTCAGCGGCGAATTGATCCGCACCCTGGCGCTCGGCGGGCAGATGGTGATCAATGGCGGCATGAGTGCCGAGCGCTTCGAACTGCACAATTTCGATGTGTTGCTGAGCGGCGTCGAGATCAGGGCGAATATCTATCGCTATTTCTTTTCGCCGCCGGTCGAAGCCGACCGGCCTGTGCTACGCGAGATCATCGACATCTTCGGCCAGCCCGGCTTCCACGTTCCTGTCGGCGGTCTCCACCCGCTGACCGAGTTCAAGCTGGCCGTGGCAAACAGCCTGGATCGCGCCGATCTTGGCAAACAGATTTTCGAGATGTAGCCCGCATCACGACACCGAAATCATCATCGTCAACGGTAAAAGAAGCTACGTCGCGACCCGTCTTGTCACTTCTTCCAGCCAGTGGTCGCTTATACCCAGTGCTTCGAGGTGCTCCAGCGTGCTGAGCACGTAATCCTCATTCCTCCCCGATTGGCCGACGGCGCCGCGAACGACGGCCGCCGCCTCGGCCGGGTCGAGCGCACCGGCATATTGCTCATGGCTGCGGTCCACGACATAGGCGACGGCGTCGACCGTCTTGCCCCCATCCGTTTCACCCTTGTCGAGGCGAACGCTGAGCACACGTTCGAGATAGACGTTGGTGACCAGCTCGCGTTCGCGCAGATAGGTAATGACCTCGTTGCGCAGCTCGCCTGGAACCCGGAACGCCAGCCCGATGCAGGAGCCTCCGCGGTCGAGGCCGAGCACCAGGCCCGGCCGTTCGCGCGTGCCGCGATGCACGAAAGAATAGACGCAGAGCGAACGGCGGTAGCCATGCAGGCGGGCGCGCCGCGTCTCGACATGTGCGAATCCCGGTCGCCAGATCAGTGAGCCGTAGCCAAAAACCCAAAAATCGCCCATATCGCCAAGCCTGATTGTGACGACCACCTCACCGGTGGTGTTTCAGTCCGTCTACCTGTTGGTGCCGCAAGCGACAGCCCGCCCGTGCCACCCCGCGTTAACGAAAGCCGCAGCATGACGTCAAGTGACGAGCGCCCGCCGCCCAGCCAACGTCGCCGCCTGTTGTGGCTTGCCGCTTTCATCCTCGTGCTGTTCGGCATCTACAGCGCCGGCTGGTTCTACCTGGCGGACCTGGTCGAGAGCGCCACCAAAAAGGCGGTCGCCGATCTCGACGACAAAGGCATCAAGGCCGACTGCGCCAATCTCGCGGTCAGCGGCTATCCCTTCAGCTTCACCGTTTCCTGCGACAGCCTGGCTTACGAGGACGACAGCCGCAACGTCGCGGCATCGACAGGCAAGATCAACGCCGCCACGCAGATCACCCGGCTTCTGTCGCCTGCCGCCGAGCTCAGGGGGCCGCTCAGGACCTCTGTTCCCGGCATGACCCCGCTCTGGATCGACTGGGATGATCTGCGGGCCGACATGAAGCTGTCCTGGCCGCTGCCGAGGCGCCTCTCACTGCAGGCAGAAGGCCTGTCCGGCCAGACCGATCCGGCAGACGACACCGATCCCGTCTCGCTGTTCAGCGCCGGAACCGCCACCGGACAATTGCGCCCAAACGGCCCGGACATCGACTATGCCGGCAATTTCACCGATCTTGAAATCGACGCGGCGGCCATCGGCGGGCGCGTCTTGCCGCCGCTCGACGGCAGCGGCGACGTGACGCTGAAGAACGGCCTGACACTGATCAAGGCAAATCCGACGAGCCTGCGCGGCCAGGCGGCCGAAATCCACGAGCTCGATCTGTCGTCCGGAACTGCGCGCATCACCGTTTCCGGACCGCTGTCGGTCGATGACGACGGTCTCATAAATGCCGACCTGACAATCAGGCTCAATGATCCAAAGGCCGTGGCGGCAATCCTCGCCACCGCCATCCCCGAGCAGAAGAAAGAGATCCAGACCGGCTTTGCCGGACTGGCGCTGCTCGGCAACCAGCCGTCAATGCCGCTGAAGATCGTCAGGGGCAAGGCCTCGCTCGGCTTCATCCCGCTCGGCAAGATCAAGCCGCTCGACTAGAGTAATTCCAGCAAAAGTGTGAAACGGTTTTCCGTCCGGAATTGCGCAAAACAAAGAGATAGAGCCGTTCGGCGTTTCTGTGAAACGATGAACCGCTCTAAGCCAGGCTGGCCTGCGATCGGCCTGCCGCGGCTTATCCCTTCGGCGGGTGTTCGACTGCCTGGCGGCCGAAATCCGGTACGTCGATATCCTGGCCGGCCTCGATGATCGAGCGGCGGACGGCGCGGGTGCGGGTGAACAGGTCGAACAGTTTTTCGCCGTCGCCCCAGCGGATCGCCCGCTGCAGCGAGGACAGATCCTCGGAAAACCGCGCCAGCATTTCGAGAATGGCCTCCTTGTTGTGCAGGCAGACGTCGCGCCACATGGTCGGGTCGGACGCCGCGAGACGGGTGAAGTCGCGAAAGCCGGAAGCCGAGTATTTGATGACCTCGGACTTGGTCACCGACTCCAGATCGTCGGCGGTACCGACGATGTTGTAAGCGATGATATGCGGCAGGTGCGAAACGATGGCCAGCGTCATGTCGTGATGCTGCGGGTCCATCGTGTCGATGTTGGAGCCGCAGCGGCGCCAGAATTCCGAGAGCTTTTCCAGTGCTGCGGGATCGGTACCGGGCAGAGGCGTGAAAATGCACCAGCGGTTCTCGAACAGTTCGGCAAAACCGGCGTCCGGTCCCGATTTTTCGGTGCCGGCCAAAGGATGGCCGGGGATGAAGTGCACGCCATCAGGCACCTGCGGCTGCATCTGCGCGATCACCGATGCCTTGGTCGAGCCGACATCGGTGAGGATGGCGCCCTTCTTCAGCGCCGGCGCGATCTCCGCGGCGACCGTGCCTGAAGAGCCGACCGGCACCGAAACGATAACCAGATCAGCATCGCGAACCGCCTCTTTCGCATCCGTCGTATAGGTGTCGCCAAGGCCGAGTTGGCTCGCCCGTGCCAGCGTCGCTTCGCTGCGCGTCGAAATCGCGATTTGGCCGGCGAGCCCCTCGCGGCGGATGACGCGGGCCAGCGACGAGCCGATCAGGCCGATGCCGACCAGCGCGATCTTTTCGAACATCGGTGAGGTCATGGTGTTCTAGCTTTTCAGGAATGTCGCGAGTGCTGCGACAACGCCGCGATTGGCCTCTTCGGTGCCGATGCTCATGCGCAGCGCGTTCGGAAAACCGTAGCCGGAAACGCGCCGCAATATGTAGCCGCGCGCACTGAGGTAGTCGTCGGCGGCTGCCGCCGAATGCTTTTTGTCCTCGGGAAAGTGGATGAGGATGAAATTGCCGACGCTCGGTGTCACCCGCAGCCCGAGCCCGCTTAGTTGCTCGCTCAGCCAGGCTAGCCAGGTCTCGTTGTGCGCGACGCTGCGTTCGATATGGGCGCGGTCGTGGATCGCCGCGATGCCGGCCTCGATTGCCGTTGCATTGACGTTGAAAGGCCCGCGCACGCGGTTGATCGCGTCGATGACGTGCATTGGCGCATACATCCAGCCGATCCGCGCCCCGCCCAGGCCCAATTTGGAGAAAGTGCGGGTCATGACCACGTTTTCCGCGCTGGCCACCAACTCGACGCCGGCTTCATAATCGTTGCGCCGGACATATTCGGCGTAAGCTGCATCCAGCACCAGAAGCACGTTTCGCGGCAGGCCGGCATGCAGGCGGCGCACCTCCTGGAACGGCACGTAGGTGCCGGTTGGATTGTTTGGATTGGCAAGGAAGATGATCCGGGTAGCCGGCGTCACCGCGGCGAGGATCGCATCGATATCGGCGCGTTCATCGGTCTCCTTGACCGTCACCGGGACGGCACCGGCCGACTGTATGTAGATCTTGTAGACCATGAAGCCGTGTTCGGTGATGATGGCTTCGTCGCCGGGCGCGAGGTAAGTCTGCGCCAGCAGGCCCAGAATCTCGTCGGAGCCGTTGGAGCAGACGATGTCCGCCGGGTTGAGCCCGTGCACCTCGGCGATCGCTTCCCTCAGGCGCCTGGCGCTGCCGTCGGGATAGACCGCGAGCTTGTCGGCGACCGCGCGCGCGGCCTCTATCGCCTTTGGCGAAGGGCCGAGCGGGTTCTCGTTCGCCGACAATTTATGGACCTTGGCGACACCTTCAGGCGCCGCGCTCTTGCCGGGCACATAGGCTTCGATGTCCATGATGCCGGCGCGGGGCTTTGGACGTGTCTGATCCGGTGTCTGGCTCATTTCATGAAATCCGTCGAGAGTGCCTCCATCCGGAAGCCGCAGCGGAAATACAAGCCGTGGCCCGGAATGTCGAGGGCCGGCAATTCGGGATCAAGAACTTGCCGTTGACGAAGCCATGCGCGAGTCATAGAAGAACGGCTACAGTTCCGTGGTGATTTGGCCGGTCGGCTTGCAGCCACGTTAAACAACTTGCTAAAGGGCCGTTTGCATCTTGTAACCGGCTTTGCGAAGGCATGGCCGGTTTTTTGTTGCCCAGACCGGTGGACAACTGAAGGCCGGGCAAGGAGATGTGATGGTCGCTTTGCGCGCGCGAAAAACCAACAACGAGGCCGACCAGCCGTCGAGCCCGGTGTTGCGTTTCGGCGCCGACAAGCCGCTCAAGCTCGACGCCGGCACGCTGCTGTCGCCGTTCCAGATTGCCTACCAGACCTATGGCACGCTCAACGACGCGCGCTCCAACGCCATCCTCGTCTGCCATGCGCTGACCGGCGACCAGCACGTCGCCAACACCAATCCGGTGACCGGCAAGCCGGGCTGGTGGGAAGTGCTGATCGGTCCCGGCAAGATCATCGATACCGACCGTTTCTTCGTCATCTCGTCAAACGTCATCGGCGGCTGTCTCGGCTCCACCGGCCCCGCCTCGACAAATCCCGCCACCGCCAAGCCCTACGGGCTCGACCTGCCGATCATCACCATCCGCGACATGGTGCGGGCGCAGTTGATGCTGGTCGAGCATTTCGGCATCGAACAGCTGTTCAGCGTGCTGGGCGGCTCGATGGGCGGCATGCAGGTGCTGCAATGGGCCTCGAGCTATCCCGAGCGCGTCTTCTCGGCGCTGCCGATCGCCACCGGCGCCCGCCATTCCTCGCAGAACATCGCTTTCCACGAGGTCGGCAGGCAGGCGGTGATGGCCGACCCGGACTGGCACGGCGGCAAATATTTCGAGCATGGCAAGCGGCCGGAAAAAGGGCTGGCGGTGGCGCGCATGGCCGCCCACATCACCTATCTGTCGGAAGCAGCGCTGCACCGCAAGTTCGGCCGCAACCTGCAGGACCGCGAAGCCCTGACCTTCGGTTTCGATGCCGACTTCCAGATCGAGAGCTATCTGCGCCATCAGGGCATGACCTTCGTCGATCGCTTCGATGCCAACTCCTATCTCTACATGACCCGGGCGATGGACTATTTCGATCTCGCCGCCGACCATGGCGGCCGGTTGGCCGATGCCTTCGCCGGCACCAAGACGCGCTTCTGCCTGGTTTCGTTCACCAGCGACTGGCTGTTCCCGACCGAGGAGAGCCGCTCGGTCGTGCACGCGCTGAACGCGGCCGGCGCTTCGGTCTCGTTCGTCGAGATCGAGACCGACCGCGGCCACGACGCCTTCCTGCTCGACGAGCCCGAACTGTTCGCCGCCATCAAAGGCTTCATCGCCTCGGCCGCGCGGGCGAGAGGGCTTGGCGCATGACCCCGAAAGGTTGCAGGCTGTTCGGATCAGGACCATGCGCCAGGCATCAGCGCATGACCCCGAAAAGTTGCAGACTTTTCGGATCAGGATCATGTGCCGAGCAAGAGCCGAAGGCATGAGCGTCAACCGCGCCCAGCGCGTCGACCTCGAAGTCGTCGCCGATCTCATCCCGCCGCAGTCGCGGGTGCTGGACGTCGGTTCCGGCGACGGCCTGCTGCTCGAATTGCTACAGGAGACCAAGAAGGTCGATGGCCGCGGGCTGGAACTGTCACAGCGCGGCGTCAACGAATGCGTGGCGCGCGGCCTGTCGGTTATTCAAGGCGATGCCGACAAGGATCTCCAATTCTATCCCGACAAGGGTTTCGACTTCGTCGTTCTGTCGCAGACCTTGCAGGCGACCCGCAATCCGAAGCTGGTGCTCGACGAACTGCTCCGGATCGGCAACCGCGCCATCGTCTCATTCCCGAATTTCGGCCACTGGCGGGTGCGCCTTTCGCTGCTCTTCAACGGCCGCATGCCGGTGACCAAGGACCTGCCCTATTCCTGGTACGACACGCCCAACATCCATTTCTGCACCGTTCGCGACTTCGTCAATCTGTGCGACGAGCTTGGCGCGACGGTGGAAAAGGCAACCGCGCTCGACGCCAACGGCCAGCGGATCGGCTTCTCCATGCCTTGGTGGTTCTGGAACTTTTTCGGCCAGCAAGCGGTATTCCTGCTGAAACGATAGGTCTGACAGGCAGAAGCAACGAACCTCAGACCTGCGCAAGAAACCATATTTTCAATTTTCAATCCAATGAAGTTGCCCGGCATTCTTTGTTGCTTTAACAGGTCTCAAACGGGTTGGTTTGGGGGAAGCAATGAAGACGTTAGTATTAGCAACAGCTTTGATGTCGGCCACTTTGATTTCCGGATGCACGACGTCGAAGACCGATTTCCAGAATGGACAAGTCGCGTTGAGCGGCAGCCCGGCGCTGAAACGGCAGGCGATCCAGCGGTGCATGACCAAATTCAAGATGCGGTTCGGCAAGGTTGAAAGGGCAAACCTCGCCGCGCTCATGAACGTCCCGGATGCCGGATTGGAACACACGTTCTGCACGCGATTGATGAACGGCTTCGCGAACGGCAGGATCAACTACTCGGATTACCTGGCTGCATTGTCGCATGGCGACATGTCCAACGCGATCAAGGTGCTGCAGGGGCGGTGAAGCTGCCGATGCAGACGCGATCCAAATTCGGTGCCGCCAGATAGATGGCGGCACCATAGACGCCGGTTGTACCCGATCATTCCCTCTATTCAAGCACGTCCGTGGCCTTGTGCGGGTGCTGGACGCCATCAACGAAGACCACGTCGGACCGGGAATTGCCGGTACGCAGCGGCAATATCTCCTGATAGGCGGGCGAGTCGTACCATGCACGTGCCTGCTGCCGGTTGGGAAACTCGATGACTATGAGATAGCCCGGCCAGGTGTTTTCAACGACTTCCACCTCGCCTCCGTGCACCACGAAGCGGCCGCCAAACGGTTCCAGCGTGGCATCGATCTTGTGCAGGTACTCGACGATCTGCGGTCCCGGCGTGACCTGGCGCATATGGGCGACGGCGTAGGCGGTCATGGCGTAACTCCTTGTGGTCGAAGGCCGGACAACCGGCTTGATGGGAGCAGTTTGCCGAGACGTCGCGCACAGGTCGATTACCCCCGAGGTAATGACACTGAATCAAAACCGACGCGCCGCTGCCGTCAGCTGAAAGATATTTCCGCCTGGCACCGATGATTTCCACCCACCTGCGCTGTCCTTATCGATGAGCGCGCCTGGATGGTCCGGCGGCCGGGAATAGAGAGGTGATCCATGGGATCGTTGCAAAATCAGAATGTCGTCGTCGTCGGAGGCAGCCGTGGTGTCGGCCGCTCCATCGCGGAGGCCGCCCTCAAGGAGAAAGCGACGGTGCTGGCCGTCGCCCGCGGAAAACAGGCCCTGGCGCAATTTGCCTGGGAGGTCTCGGGCGTGAAGACGCTCGCGGCCGATGCTACGATGGACTCCGCCCCGGATAAGGTCTTCGCCGCGCTTGAGCCGGACGTACTGGTGATCTGCGCAGGTGCGCTGGCGCCTTCTGCGCCGGTGCATGAACAGAACTGGAAGGCGTTCTCGGCAAATTGGGACACGGACGTCAAGGCGTCGTTCCTGTTTTGCCGGGCCGCTCTGCGGCGTCCGCTCAAGCCGGGGACCCGGATCGTTCTGATCTCCAGCGGCGCGGCCTTGACCGGCGGACCACCGAACGCCGGCGGATATGCTGGCGCAAAACGCATGCAGATGTTCCTGGCCGGTCATAGCCAGAAGGAGGCCGATCGGCTTGGCCTCGGCCTGCGCTTCATGGCGCTCGCGCCGATGCGCATCATGCCGGAAACCGGCGTGGGCAAGGCCGGCGTCGACAGCATAGCGGCCTATATGGGCATCCAGCCGGCGGACTTCATCGCCGCCATGACCGACATGCAAACGCCGGCCGATGTCGGACGGGCGGTGGTCGCACTCGCCACCGGCCAGCCGCAAGGCAGTTCCTTCATGGTCAGCGGTAGCGGGCTTGCCCCGGCAGCCTGAGGGGCGCGTAATGCAACGCTCGCTCGTAACCGCACAAGCCACATGACAGACGCTCAACCACCTCTGGAACCATCACGCCAGCCGATCCTCGATCGGCTGGCCTTCGAGAAGGTCACGGCCGCGCATCGCCGCGAGCTCAAGCTGCATTGTTATCGCATGATGGGTTCGCTGCACGAGGCCGACGACCTCGTCCAGGACACGTTGCTTCGCGCCTGGCGCGCAAGATCGGAGTTCGACGGGCGAGGTTCGGTTCGCGGTTGGCTCTACATGATCGCGACCAACGCTTGCCTCAACGCCATCAAGGCGAGGTCGAGGGCGCGTCGCATTCTCCGGGAACCCGGACGGCCGCCCTCGCACGGGGCGGCCATAGGCGGGCCGGTAGCCGACATCGCCTGGCTGGAGCCCTACCCCGACGCCGAGCTTCCAGACGTTGCCGGCAGCGAGCCAGGTCCGGAAGCCCGTTACGAGAGCCGCGAGGCCGTCCAGCTCGCCTTCGTCGCGGCGATCCAGGATCTGCCGCCCAGGCAGCGCGCCGCGCTGCTGCTTGCCGACGTCCTCGGATGGTCGGCTGTCGAGACGGCGCGTTTGCTGGGCGGATCGACGGCTTCGATCAACAGCGCGTTGCAGCGCGCCCGCGCAACGCTGGCGGCGCGCTATCCTCAGGGACGGCCTGCCAGCCGATCACTGCCCAGCCCCGAAGAAGGCCTGCTGCTCGAACGCTACATGCAGGCCTGGCAGGCCGCCAATCTCGACGGCTTGATCGAGCTGCTGCGCGAGGACGCCATCTATACCATGCCGCCTTGGCGCGAATGGTACCAGGGCCGCGAAGCGATCCGCGGTTTCTTCGAGACCGTCTGGCCTAAGTTTGGCGGCTTCCGCACGCTGGCCACCCGCGCCAATGCCCAGCCGGCGGTCGGGGTTTATTCCCGCAGCCACGATGGCCCTGAATGGCGGGCCCATTCCCTGCATGTGTTCGACGCAGCCGAGGGCGGGATCGCTTCCTTGACGATCTTCATAGGGCCGCTCGGGCCATCTCTGTTCCCGGCCTTCGGCCTGCCACCAGCCTAGCTTACCCCTGGGCCAGCCTTATCGGTCAAGTTCGGGAAAATACGGGTCCGAGAAAAACCTTCGGTCGCGCTCACCTTGCAGGCAGTCGATCGGTGCGTCGATGCGGATCGTCCTCCGATCCAGCTTGGGATACTCGATGCCGCTGACCTCGAGGATCAGTTTGCGGCGAGTGGCGGTGGCGAATTCGGAAGCAGCATAGATCGGCAGCACGAACGAGCCCGGCCCGCCGGTAACGCATTCGGCATAATACCGGTCGAGATGGCTGAAGGTGGGTGACGGGCTGACCAGGATCGGCAGCCCGTTGATGACGATGCCCTTCGCCAGTGCCGCATCGCGTGCCGTTGTGACCGGCAAGCCGGTGTTGTTTGGGCCGTCCCCCGAGACGTCGATGACGCGGCGTTTGCCGGTGAAGGCCGTGCCGTCGAAAAGCTCGGCGCCGAAAGCCACAGCACCGGAAATCGAGGTGCCGCGAAAGCTCCTGAACGGGCGGGCCGCGATCTTGTCGGCGAAAGCGTTGGCGCTCTCCTTGCTGTCGACGACCTGCCAGGCAATGACCGCATCGTCGCGGATGGTGCCGGCCCATTCAAAATAGGCGATGGCGATGCGGCCGAAGGTGCCGGCACGCACGGCGTTGATGAAGTCGGGGTGGCGCAGCGCCGCGACATAGCCGGCGCGCTGCAGGGCAAACTCCCTTTCATCCATCGACTGCGAGATGTCGACGGCCAGCACCAGCTCGACATCGACGGCAATTGCATTGGCCGGCGCGGCCGCAGGTGCCGCCGGGGTGCAGGCAAGGCAGGCGAGCAGGGCGAGTGCGTCAAGCATGGCCGATCGGAACGTTCCCATCTGAAACGATCGCGACAGTTTTTCGCCGCGATCGCGGCGAAATAAAGCTTGCCTTCTATTTCTTTCGGCCGGTCGAGGCGATCGCCGGGGGCGGTTCGATGGCACCTGCCCTGATACGGGCCGGCTTGAGTGGCGGTTGGCCGGCATCCTTGACGATGGTCAACGCCCGCCGGAAAAAGCGGGCATTGTGCTGGCCGCGGCCGATATTGAGGATCGCGGCGTCGGGAAGGCGCTTCTCCAGCATCGACAGCACTTGCCTCAGCGTTGGGCCGTCGAACGCGTCCAGCGCCTCGTCGATGATCACCCATTTCGGCCGTCGCAAGGCCAGCCTGGCAAAGGCCAGCAGACGCTGCTCGTCGTCGCTGAGCTCACGCTCCCAGCGCGCCGAGCGATCGAGCGAGGACGACAGGCGTTGCAGCCCGACATCGGCCAGCACCTCCGAGATCTCGGCATCGCTCGCCTCCGCCGCGCCGTCTGAATGGTTGAGCACCTCGCGCAGCTTGCCGAGCGGGAAATAGGGGGTACGCGGAACAAAGATCGGCGCTTCTCCGGCCGGCATGCCGATCCGTCCGCTGCCCCATGGCCACAGACCGGCAATGGCCCGGAAGAACAGCGTCTTGCCGGCGCCCGGATCTCCGGTGATCATGACCCGGTCGCCGGCGCGGATTTCGACATGCGGCTCGGCAAGCTTGGTGCATCCCTCCGGCGAGGCGACCTCGAGTTTCTCGAAGGTCAGGCTGCCGTCCGGGTTTTCGCCGAACGAAATGCGCCTTTCCGTATGGTGCAGCGCGTCGGTGTCGGCAAGCGCGATGCGGAAGTCGGCGACCCGCATCAGCGTAGCGCGCCAATCGGCGATGCCGCCGATATTGTTGATGAACCAGCGCAGCGACGAATGGACCTGGTTGAAAGCGCCGACTGCCATCATCAAGCCGCCAAAGCTGATATCGCCGGCGAAATAGACCGGTGAGGCGACCAGGATCGGCGCGACGACAGTGATCCAGCCATAGGTGTCGGTAACCCAGGAAAGATTGATCTGGGCGCTGTAGATGCGCCGCATGGCGCCCAGCACCATGCCGAGATCGAATTCGAGCCGGCGCCTGGCATCGGCCTCGCCATGCGCCAGCGCGATGGCATCGACATTCTCGTTGACGCGAACCACCGAGGAGCGCAGCTCCGCTTCACGCGTATAGCGATCGTTGTTGAAGCGGATCAACGGTCGCCCGACCAACCAGCTCAACCAGGAGGCGGTGCCGGCATAAAGGATCGCCGCCCAGACCATGTAGCCGGGTATGGCCAGCGAATGGCCGCCTATGTGGAAGACGAAGCCGGAGGACAGCGACCACAGGACCCCAACGAACGAGGCAAGCAGGATGCAGGACTGCAGTAGGCCGATGCCAAGACCGGTGGAAAGATCGGAGAGATGCCCGGCATCCTGCTGCAGGCGCTGGTCGGGATTGACGCCGATGGCGCCGGCATGGGTCAGCCGGAAGGCACGCGCCGGCCGCATCCATTCGTCGATCAGGTCGAGCGTCAGCGCCTCGCGCAGCTTCAGGCGGAGCATCTGGTCGAGCCAGGTCTGGCCGACATTGAGCACCACAAGCCCGCCGGCGATGCCGGCAAAGACCAGAAGCTGATGCAGGAAAGCCGGCATGTCGCGCCGCGCCAGCGCGTCGTAGAAAGGCTGGTTCCAGCGATTGAGCAGAACCTGCCCGATCGAGCTCGCCACGATGACGGCGACGATGCCGATCGCTGCCCAAAGCAATTGTTTTCGCACTGGCGAGCTGGTCAGTGCCAATTTGATTGTTGCCAGCTGCTCACGCAGGCTGCTGGCCTCGATCGACGTGGCAAGCTTCTGGGCGCTGGCCTCGACATCCGGAAGATCAGCCATGAGTGGATCCTTGCATTCGGAAGCGATGCTGAAACCCGGTCATAGAATCGACCGCGTATGCCTTCAATCGGGTAGCCAACCCATCCGCGACAGACAATGCATGTCGCGCAAAAGTGTGCAGCGGTTTTGCGATAACGACATGCATGAAACAACAACCTAAAGCGCGTCGTACGAGGCCGGTCTAATGCGACGCGCTTTTGGTGAGAAAAAGCCTGCGTCGGATCACGAACGCGTCATCCTGGCGGTGTCGGACGTTTGGCCCGCGACAGCCCGGCCAAGCGTCGGCGCGCCATGCGGCGAGAGAACCGGCACGAAGACGCGGCGGGACGCGCGCTGGGCAACCGGCACGCCTTGATAGAGCCGCTTCTGCGCCTCGACGACGATAACGCCGGAAAAGATCGGCCAGAAGCGCCGGCCGGCGCGTTCCAGCACATTATGGAACTGCATCATGAAACGTCGCGGCGACGGCGGGAAGAACAGCGCATCGGACCACGCCGCCGGCGTGAAATTCGCTTCGCGCAGCAATTCGGTCAGCTGGCCGCGCGAGAACGGCCGGCCATTGCCGAAAGGCGTATGCTCGAAGCGTGCCCAGACGCCGCGCCGGTTCGGCACGACGATGACGACACGGCCGGCCGGCGACAGCACCCGCCAGATCTCGTTCAGCGTCTCGCGTGGGTTCTCGACATGTTCGAGCGAATGGACGAGCAGCATGCGGTCGATGCAGGAATCGACCAGCGGCAGTTCCTCGTCGAAGACCAGGGCGGTCGCCGTCGGCCCGGTCGCCGGCCAGACCACCGCGCCCTGCGTTGCCGGCATGAAGGCAAAGACGCGCTCGGCATCGCTGCCGAAGCGCTCCAGCCACGGCAAGGTGTAGCCGAGGCCGACCAGCCGCTCGTTGGGCACGACGGCCCATATCGAGGACAGCGCCATGGTGATCGAGCGTTCGGCCAGGCGGCCGAGCGTGGTCGAATAAAACGAACGGAGATCGACAATGTCTGAATGCATGCGCGGAACGGTAGCTTCGAAGCAGTCCAAGTTCAACAAAGGCAGATGACATCGGCTGGCAGGCGCCCTATGTCTGCGGCAATAAAGGGAGAGATG
This sequence comes from Mesorhizobium sp. M1227, assembly GCF_040318315.1. Taxonomy (NCBI): domain Bacteria; kingdom Pseudomonadati; phylum Pseudomonadota; class Alphaproteobacteria; order Hyphomicrobiales; family Phyllobacteriaceae; genus Mesorhizobium; species Mesorhizobium sp. M1227. Next base: position 101,076 of record NZ_JAMYLZ010000009.1, on the reverse strand, counting down.
CGATGCCGGTCGAGATCGAACAATTCATGTGCCGCAGCGACAATTTCGGCGTGCTGGTGCACGACCCCAAAAGCGGTCAGACGGCGCTCATCGATGCGCCCGAGGAGGCGCCGATCCTGGCGGCGATCAAGCGCACCGGCTGGACCCCGACGATGATCCTGACCACTCACCACCATCTCGACCATGTCGAGGCCAATCTGGCGCTGAAGGAGCGTTTCAAGCTGCGCATTGTCGGGCCGGAAGCCGAAAAGGCAAAGATTCCCGGCATCGACGAAACTGTCGAGCAAGGCTCGGTCGTCCATCTCGGCGACGAGCGGATCGAGGTCATCGCCACGCCCGGCCATACCGCCGGCCATGTCACCTATCATCTGCCGGCGTCGAAAGTAGCATTCGCCGCCGACACGCTGTTTGCGCTCGGCTGTGGGCGGCTGCTCGAATGCAAGCCGCCGGTGATGTACGAATCCCTGAAGAAGCTCGCGGCGCTGCCGGCCGAGACGGTCGTCTATTGCGGCCATGAGTATACGCTGGCCAATGCCCGTTTCGCGCTCACCGTCGACCCGACCAATTCGGCGCTGAAAGAGCGTGCCGCCAAGGTCAAGGCGCTGCGCGCCGACGGCAAGCCGACGCTGCCGACGACGATCGGCGAGGAACTGTCGACCAATCCGTTCCTGCGCTGGCACGATCCGGCGATCCGCAGGCATCTCGGCCTGGAGAAGGCCTCCGACGCCGAAGTGTTCGCCGAGATCCGCAAGCGCAAGGACAATTTCTGAGCGGCGCCAGGAGCTAGGGTCATGACCAGTTCCGCCGAAATCATCGCCCTGCTCGGCCTGAAGCCGCATCCGGAAGGCGGCTGGTATGCCGAGACCTTTCGCGACGGCACGGCAGGCACGCGCGGGCATTCGACGGCGATCTATTTCCTCCTCGAGAAGGACCAATTGTCGGCCTGGCACCGGGTCAAGGACGCGGCCGAGGTCTGGCATTTCTATGACGGTGCGCCGCTGGCGCTGTCGATACACCGAGAAGGCGGTCCCGTCATCGAGGAGGTCCTCGGTACGGCGCTTGCCGCGGGCGAGCGGCCGCAGATCGTCGTGCCGGCAGGCTGGTGGCAGTCGGCACGCAGCCTCGGCGAATGGACCCTGGTCGGCTGCACCGTGGCGCCGGGTTTCGATTTCTCCGCCTTCGAACTCGCCGAACCAGGCTGGCTGCCGGGAACGCCCTAGGCACCTAGCCCAGCAGCAAACCCAGCGTGATCGCCAGCTGGCCGACGTAATACAGCGCCCAGACCCCATGGCGCACCCAAATGCGGTGCGCCGAGATGGCGGGCAGCAGGAACTTTTCCGCGGCGTGCAGCCCGTCGGACAGCATGAGCAGGATGACGCCGCCGACGACCCAGACGCTGTTCAGGGTGAGCGCCGCAATGCCCATGCCAAGCAGCGCCGCGGCATGGATGCCAATCGGCAAACGCAAGGCCGGGCCGATGCGGCGCCAGAGCGCGAAAATCATCGCCAGCGCCAACACGGCCATCGCCAGGGCAATAATTCCTCGCCACGGTTCGGCCGAGAGCAGCCCGAGGCCGCTGCCGGCGCGCAGGAACAGCACGACGTAAAGCACATGCGCGGCAAGAAAACTGGCTGTGCCGCCAAGAAATGCCTTCTCGCCGTCGCGCGACAGGAAGGCGTCGCCGACGGCACTGACGCCCAGCGCGGCGACGAGCAGCCATGGGCCGCCCTGCTGCGCGACCAGCACCGCCAGCATCGCCACCGCCAATGTCCTTGCCGCCGACCGCGAAAGGCGCGGCGGCATGCCGAGGCTGAACGCGTAAATCACCGCCGCCGCCAGCGAAAACAGCAGCGTCGCATTGGCATTGGCATCGATGCCGCCGGAAAACGGCATCATGCGTTTGCCTCGCTCGCGGCCCTCTTGCGCAGGAACAGCGATTTCGCCGCCAGTGCCGCGCCGCCGGTGATCAGCACGCAGGCGGCGAGGATGCGCCATGACGGCTCGGCGAAGCCGGCTGATATCAGCACCAGCGTCGACAGCAGCGGCGCGGCGTAGCTCGCCGCACCCAGCACCTGGATGTTGCCGCGCTTGACGCCGATGTCCCAGGCATAGAACGCCGCCCCCACCGGCATCAGACCGAGGCCGAGCACGGCCAGCCACTGGCCGGCGCCGGCGGGCAGCACCGTCTGTTCCAGCAACAGGTGGCAGACCAGCGAAAGGGCCGCGGTGGCGGCGCAGAACCAGGTGACGATGCTGGTCGGCACCGACGGGAAGCGCCGCGACAACAGCGAATAGGACGACCACAGCACCGCGCAGACGCCGGCCATTGCATAGCCGAAGGCATAACGCGCATCGAAGGCAAGCCCGCCACCCTTGGTGACGATCAGGACCGTGCCGGCAAGGCCGAGCAGCGCACCGACGATATGGTTCCAGGCCAGCCGCTCGCCCGGCATCAGCGCCGACCCCAGCACGATCAGCAGCGGCCACAGATAGGCGATCAGGCTGGCCTCGACGGCCGGCGCATTGCGCAGCGCGGTGAAATAGAAGAAGTGGTAGCCGAACAGGCCGGCAATGCCGATCGCCCAAACCTGGCGCGGTATCTTCGCGGCGCCATCAGCTGCCGGCATGAACAGCCGGGCAACCAGCCCGACGCAAGTGCCGATCGTAAAGGTGATTGCCGAAAGCAGGAACGGCGGCACGGCGCCCGAAGCATCCGTAAGCAGCGCCAGCAGCGCCCACATGGCGACCGCGGAGAAGCCGATCAGTGTTGCGCGCGCCATACCGGTCGCCCCTGCCCATCGTTGGCGGCGCACCGTCACGCCTATTCGTTTGCTTCGAACCGCTCCGCGCTGATCGTCAACGGGCCGATTTGCGTGCTGACCGTGGCGCGGATCGGCGCATATACGCCGCTTTGGCCGACCGGTGCAAACGTCACCATGATGCGGCTGCGTTTCTTCAGGTAGTTCAGCGCCTTGCGGTTCTTGCGGTAACCGGCCACCGGCTCGAAGCCCAGCCTGCAGGTGACCGTATCGCCCTTGTAGCCGGCCACCGAGATCGACCCTTTGGACTCGTAGGTCAGTTTCAGATCGGCACGCATTTCGCCGTCATAGAGCTTCACCGTGCGCCCGCAGACCTGGTCGAGGCTGTCGGCATGGATGACGGTCGCGGCCATCGGATCGAGGACCGATACGAGATGGCTGCCGACCAGCGGTATCCAATTCTCGGGATTGCGCTTCTTCGGCTCAGGCACGACCTTGGTCGAGGTGACGACGCCGTTGGCAAACTGGATGTCGATCATCGATGCCTTCTTGCCGGACGTGTAGTCGGCGTGGAACGCTTGCGGCTGCAACTGCTTGCCCGAAATCTTGCCCTTCGACGAGATCGTGCCTCGCGTATCGTCGAACAAAGTGGCGAGCCCGGCGGCGGAAACGCTGCCCTCGATCGAATAGGTGTCACCCTCGTACTGGCTGGAGAATTTCGCCTTGGCCACGGAGAGGCCGAGGAACGACACCGAATATTCGCCCGTGAAGGATTGCGGCTCAGCGGCCGAAACCGTCGTCGAAAGCGCGACGGCCATCAGCACGACCAGGGCATGGAGGAAAGAACGAGGCATGGCGGGTCCTTGATTGTCGACCGGACGGGGCGGCTCCGGTCTGGCATGTCCCTGTGCGACCGCTTATAGGCTGAATTCCGGCCTTAATGTGAAAGGCGCCGTCGGCAGGCAACGTTGGGGCTGGTCGACAGCCAAAATAAAAAACCCGCCTCGGCGGGCGGGTCGTTGGAGCCAATTAGCACCATACCGAAATTAGTAGCATAGCTGCCGGCACAAAGCAAGAACAAAATGTGGCCACCTGGAAAATCGCTACAGGTTTGCGCAGCCCCTCATCGCCCTGCCGGGCACTTCTCCCCGTATAGGAACGGGGAGAAGGTCGCCTTGCAAAGGGTTTCGCCAATTTGCGAAGTTGCAGAAGCGCCGAGCCTGCGGCCAAGCCCCTTCTCCCCGTCACTATACGGGGAGAAGGTGCCGGCAGGCGGATGAGGGGCAGCGCCGGCATCGGTCATCTTTTGATTGATTCCCTTGGCACTAACCAACCCCAAGCTTGACGCCTCGGCGAAATGCAACTATGGAACGCCAACTTTTTCCATAAGGCCGCCTGACCGAAACCGCGCGCCACCCGGCGCGGGTCGAATGTTTGGCCAGGACCGAGAACCGAAGGTTAGAACCATGTCCCGCACCTGCGAACTCACTGCCAAGGCAGTCATGTCCGGCAACAATGTGAGCCACGCCAACAACAAGACCAAGCGTCGCTTCCTGCCCAATCTCGTCAATGTGACGCTGATCTCGGAAGCGCTGAACCAGAACGTGCGCCTGCGCATTTCGGCCAACGCGCTACGTTCGGTCGAGCATCGCGGCGGCCTCGACGCCTTCCTGGCCAAGGCCGATGCCAAGGAATTGTCGCAGCGCGCCCGCCTGTTGAAGAAGCAGATCGCCAAGAAGCTCGCCGAGCAGCCGGCCGCCTGAGTTTTTCGGCGGCAGCCGCCTTCCAGGGCGTGGTCCGAACTCCGGATCGCGTTCCGCTGGTTCCATTACCCAGGATAAAAAAATGATTTTCCTCTCGCGGTACCTGCCCTTCGTGGCGGCCATGGCGCTCGTCGTCGTGGCCTCGAACATCCTCGTGCAGTTCCCGATGCAAGGCGCAATCGGCGGGCTGTCGCTGGCCGACATCCTGACCTGGGGCGCCTTCACCTATCCGTTCTCCTTCCTGGTCACCGATCTCGCCAACCGCCGCTATGGGCCGGCGGTGGCGCGCAGGATCGTCTTTGTCGGCTTCATGACAGCGGTGATCTGCTCGATCGTCATCCCACCACTGCTGTTTCGCCACGGCCTGATCGAATTCGAGACCGCCGCCGACCGGCTGGTGCGCATTGCCGCGGCGTCGGGTGCCGCCTTCCTCACCGCGCAGTTGCTCGACGTCACCGTGTTCAACCGGCTGCGCCGGCAGAGCTGGTGGCGCGCACCGATCGTCGGCACGCTGGTCGGCTCCGTTTTCGATACGGTGGTGTTTTTCACCGTCGCCTTCGCGGCGGCGTTCGCCTTCGCCGGGCCCAACGACGGCTTTGCGCTGGAAACCGCGCCGCTGATGGGCGTGCTGCCGGTCGAGACGATGCGCTGGGTCTCCTGGGCGCTCGGCGATCTCAGCGTCAAGCTGATCATAGCGGTGGTGGCGCTGATCCCCTACCGGCTGCTTGCCGCCCGCTGGAGCCAGCCGGCACTGGCAGCATGATCCCGAACCAAAGGTCCGCGTTAGCGAAAAGTGGGAACCGGTTTTCGGACAAGATCATGCTCAAAGACTATCGAGCATGATCCCCTGGCTTCAACTGGACTCGGCAAAAACGCCTGACGGCGGACAGGAACTCCGCCTGAAGCGGCGCGGCGGCGAATTCTCGATCATGCTTGGCGCGAACGAGCTGATGAACAGCCGGCTCAGCGGTTCCGAAGAGGCGCTGGCGAAACTGTCCTGCCAAAGGATTGCCGGCCGCCGGACCCCAAACATCCTGATCGGCGGCCTCGGCATGGGCTTTACCTTGCGCGCGGCGCTGGCCGAGCTTGCCGACGATGCGCAGGTCACCGTTGCCGAACTGGTGCCGGCGGTCGTGATTTGGGCGCGCGGCCCGATGGCCGAGCTGTTCGGCGGCTGCCTTGATGACCGGCGCGTCAGCATTCGTGAGACCGATGTCGGTCAGCTCATCCGTTCGCAAGCATCGACCTGGGACGCGATCCTGCTCGATGTCGACAACGGCCCCGAGGGCATCGTCTACAAGGCCAACGATGCGCTCTACAGCGCAGCCGGCCTGATCAGCGCGAGAGCAGCTCTCAAGCCCGGCGGTGTGCTGGCGGTCTGGTCGCAGGGCCCTGACGCAGGTTTCACCCGAAGGCTCAAGCAGGGCGGCTTCACGGTCGAGGAGGTCAAGGTGCGGGCTCACGGCAAGCGCGGCGCACGTCACATCGTCTGGCTCGCGAGCAAGGGGCAATAGGCCACCACCTCGCAATCCGGGCGGGCCTTGTGGACGCCGCCCGGTACGTCCACGAACCTCTACTTCGCCTTCTGAAGCTCGGCGGCGAGCGCCTGCAGCAGCCCGCGTGTGCCCTCCTCGCGCCCTTGCGCTGAATCGACGCCATCGAAGAACGCACCCTGTTCGGTATAGGTCAGGCGGGTGCCCTCGCCGGAAGGTGCAAGCTCGACCGTGGTGAGCGACGCCGACAGCGGCTGCGGCCCGACCGCCATCCGGTAGGAAAATACGATGCGCCGGTCAGGGACGATGTCCTGGAACTGCGCATCGAGCCTGATTTCCGGGCCGCCCTGGTAGCTGAACCGCGAAACCTCGTCGCCGCCGACACGGAAATCGAAAGTGAATTCGGCGATGGTGAAGCCGTCGCCTTCGACACGCCAGCGCCGCACCGTCGCCTTGTCGGCAAAGGCGAAGAAGACGCTCTCGGGCGATTGCGGATAGGTCCGCTCGATCGTGAAGGTCGAATGGATGACGGAGTGCTCGTCGTTAACCGGGCCAATCTGGTTCATTTCTTGTCGTCCTTTTCCTGGTCGTGGAGTGTTGCGTTCGGTTGATCAGTCTCCGCCAGGATCTGGCCGAGACGGTCGAGCTGGCGTTCGGCCAGTGTACGGCGCGCGGCGATCCAGTCGGCGAGCGGGGCCAGCCCGCCGGGCTCGATCCGGCAGGTGCGCACGCGTCCGACCTTCTCGCTGCGGATCAGCCCGCACGCTTCCAGCGCCTGGAGATGCTGGAGTACGGCGGCGAAGGTCATGCCGAACGGCTCCGCCAACTGGCTGACGGTGGCCGGCCCGCGGCTCAGCCTTTCCAGGATTGCCCGGCGCGTCGGCTCGGCAAGAGCCCGCAGGATACTGTCGATCTCGGAATACTTAAGCATGGACTTGAGTATTTCGCCGATGACGCAAATTGTCAAGTCACGACTAAAGTATTTTTTCAGATGGTGAGAGCCGGCTGGAAAACCCGCGACGCGGGTCATTGCCAGGGGAAATTGCCTGCGCTGCAAAACGGCGCGGAAATGCCAGCGATGCTGTCGGCCAGCAGGCCTGTCGCGCGTCAATCCTCGTGCAGCACAAATTCCAGGTAAAGATTGCGCTGCAGGATCGAGTGGTTGTCATCGGACATCAGCGACACGATCAGCGCGCCATCGTCGCGGGTCCAGACGTCGAGCGCTTCCATGTTGTCGATCTGGTAGCCCATGTCGGCTTCGAGCAGCACCGGCCCGTCGGCGACGGCGCCCTTCTCGACGCTTTCGCCATAGATGCGCCGCAGCCGCATCTTGACGCCGCCGGCCATCGAAAAACTGCGCTCCAGAAGCAACAGGTCGCCGTCCGGCAGGAAGGCGCCGTCGGTGATGTCGAAATCGCCATTGCGCTTGACGGTGAAGACGCCCTTGTGCGGCCCTTCGATGATCGCGGCAAAGATGTTGCCGGCCTTGTCGAGGCTCTTTTCCGACACCACGACCAGTCCGCCCGCGTGCTGCCCGTTGGGACTGGCGCGGGTGACGGTCTCAAAGCCGCGATTGCGGCGAAGTTCCCAGGCTGGGATCAGGAAGTCCAATTGCCTGAACGGCACCTTCATGCCGTCCCGATCGATCTTGAACTCTGCGATACGGTGATCGCCCTCGAAACCGACCGTGGCAATACCGTCCTTGACCGCGAGGCCTTCGGCATCGACCGCCCATTTCTCGTCGATCGGCTGGCCGGCCGCATCGACCATCTGCTGCATGCGAAAATTCTGGATGCCGGAAGGCCGCTTCTCGGCATCGTGGACGAGGGTGCCGAAGAACCAGAAGCCGGTGTCGGCGACGCCGATGAAATCGCTGCCGGGCTTGAGGAACCGAAGTGCCGACAGCGCGCCGAAATCGCGCGTCGACGAGGTCATTTCGAGCCCGCCGATGAATTCGAGCGGCCCGAACTGTTTGTCCGGCCGGCCGATGTGGAATTCGCTGATCGGCCGTGCCGTGATTTCGGCCGGCTCGACCGAGGCCGGGCCGGCAGCGACAGCTGGCGCCAAACTGATGCCTAACAACGCAATGGCGGCCAAAAGCTTCTGCCAAAAGCCGCCGCGGGAAAAAATCATCCGGCGCGCCGCATGCCGCCGCGCCGCGTGTCGCGCACGGTTTCCTCGGCGAACAGCGAGGCCAGCTGCTCGGTCATGGCGCCGGCCAGTTCTTCGGCATCGACGATGGTGACGGCGCGGCGATAGTAGCGGGTGACGTCGTGGCCGATGCCGATGGCCAAAAGCTCGACCGGCGAGCGCGTCTCGATGAGTTCGATGATGGCCCGCAGATGCCGCTCGAGATAATTGCCGGGGTTGACCGACAGCGTCGAATCGTCGACCGGCGCGCCGTCGGAGATCATCATCAGGATCTTGCGCTGCTCCGGCCGCGCGATCAGCCGGTTGTGCGCCCACAGCAGCGCCTCGCCGTCGATGTTTTCCTTGAGCAGGCCCTCGCGCATCATCAGGCCGAGATTGCGGCGCGCCCGCCGCCACGGATGGTCGGCGGATTTGTATATGATGTGGCGCAGATCGTTGAGCCGGCCGGGGTTCGGCGGTTTGCCTTCCTTCAGCCATTTCTCGCGCGCCTGCCCGCCCTTCCAGGCGCGGGTGGTGAAGCCGAGGATTTCGACCGAGACGCCGCAGCGTTCCAGCGTGCGCGCCAGGATGTCGGCGCAGGTCGCGGCGACCGTGATCGGCCGGCCGCGCATCGAACCCGAATTGTCGAGCACCAGCGACACCACCGTGTCGCGGAATTTGGTATCACGCTCCTGTTTGAAGGACAGCGGCTGCATCGGGTCGATGACGACGCGCACCAGCCGTGCCGGATCGAGATAGCCTTCTTCGAGGTCGAAATCCCAGGAGCGGTTCTGCTGCGCCATCAGGCGGCGCTGCAGCCGGTTGGCCAGCCGCCCGACGACGCCGGAAAGGTTGGCGAGCTGCTTGTCGAGGAAGGCGCGCAGCCGGTCGAGCTCCTCCTCCTCGCACAGTTCCTCCGCACCTACGGTCTCGTCGAAGGCGGTCGTGAAGACCTTGTAGTCGATCTCTTTCGGCAGATTGGTGAAGGGATTGTCGTTGCGGCGCGCCTCGCCCGGCGTCTCCGCATCGGCGTCGTCATCGTCGGAGAGATCCTCGGCGGTGGCGTCGGAGGCTTCCGTCTCGGCCGATTGCTCGTCGTCCGACGATGCCTCGGTATCCTCGGATTGCGACTGCTCGGAGCCGGAATCGTCTTCGCCGCCCTCCTCGCTCTGCTCCTCGCCTTGCGGCTGGTTTTCGTCGTTGTCCTCGGAGTCTTCCGTCTCCTGGTCATCGCCGAGCTCCTCGGCCATTTCCATGGAGGCGAGCATCTCGCGCACGACGCGGGCGAACGCCTGCTGGTCATCGAGCTTTGCCGACAGCCCGTCCAGATCGGCACTGGCTTTTTCCTCGACCCAGGGGCGCCAGAGATCGACCAGCCGTTCGCCGCTCTTCGGCACAGTGCGGCCGGTCAGCTTTTCGCGCACCATCAGCGCCAGCGCTTCCTCGATCGGCGCGTCGGCCTTGTCCTTGACGTCGACGAGGTTGGCCTTGGCGTATTTGTCCTCGAGCATCGAGCCGATATTGTCGGCGACGCCCTGCATGGCGCGGCTGCCGATCGCCTCCACCCGGGCCTGCTCGACCGCGTCATAGATGGCGCGGGCCTGTTTGCCTTCCGGGGCCAGCCTGGTGTGGATGCGCGCATCGTGGCAGGCGCGCTTCAGCGCCATGGAATCGCCGAGCCCGCGGGTGATGGCGATGTCCGCCTTCGACGCTTTCTTCGGCAGTTCCGGCAGCCGGGCGCGGCTGCCGGCCAGCGCCGGCCGATCCTTGGCGAAACCGACCTCGAGATCCTTGTCGCCGGCGATGGCGCGCATGCAGACGGTGACGGCGCGCTTGAAGCTGTCATTCTCAGCGCCGGTCTTGGATTTGTTTCGCGTATTGTCGCCCGGACCCGCCATCAGCTCTTCTGACCTGCCAGTTCATCAAGCGTGATGCGCTTCACCTGCTTTGCTGCGACTTCAGCATCTGGCACCGGCGTCAGTCCAACAAACCCACGTTCCTCAAGTGACACCCGGTAGAATCCATCGGCATGGAACGTGCCGAGGGATTTGCTAAATCCGGAGAGAAAGCCGAGCGCCCTCTGGGATTTGCCTTCCCTTGAAACGATACCAAATACCCCATGGATCGACATCGCCGCAAAACTGGCAGTTTCGCTGTCATGCTCACGGCAGGAGATCTTCAGCCCGATGATTTGATTCATCGACCTTTCTGCGAAACGCCATAGCGCGTCAAAATTCGCCGCCGTGACCTCGCCGACGATCTGCTGAAGTGTCGCTTCGTCGGCTATCGCCACGCCTTTTGCCAACACCAAAGGCGCCGCAAGGACGAGGAACGCGCGCCGATCGAGCATGCCTTACCCCAGCACAACGTTGGCGGCGCTTTCCGGCAGATCCTCGCCAAAGGCGCGTTGGTAGAACTCGGCGACCAGCGAGCGTTCGAGCTCGTCGCATTTGTTGAGGAAGGTCAGCCGGAACGCCATGCCGATATTGCCGAAGATTTCGGCATTCTCGGCCCAGGTGATGACCGTGCGCGGGCTCATCACCGTCGACAAATCGCCGTTGATGAAGGCTGAGCGCGTCATGTCGGCAACCCGCACCATCTTGTTGACGATCTCCTTGCCCTTGCCGTCGCGATAGTGCTTGGCCTTGGCCAGCACGATGTTCACCTCATTGTCGTGCGGCAAATAGTTCAGCGTGGTGACGATCGACCAGCGGTCCATCTGCGCCTGGTTGATCTGCTGGGTGCCGTGATAGAGGCCGGTGGTGTCGCCGAGGCCAACCGTGTTGGCGGTCGAAAACAGCCGGAACGCCGGGTGCGGGCGGATCACCCGGCTCTGGTCGAGCAGCGTCAGCCTGCCCGACGATTCCAGCACGCGCTGGATGACGAACATCACGTCCGGGCGGCCGGCATCGTACTCGTCGAAGCACAGCGCGACATTGTGCTGGTAGGCCCAGGGCAGGATGCCGTCGCGGAACTCGGTGATCTGCAGCCCGTCCTTGACGACGATGGCGTCCTTGCCGACGAGGTCGATACGGCTGACATGGCTGTCGAGGTTGACGCGCACGCAAGGCCAGTTGAGCCGGGCGGCGACCTGCTCGATATGCGTCGACTTGCCGGTCCCGTGATAGCCCGACACCATGACCCGACGGTTGTAGGCAAAGCCGGCGAGGATCGCCATGGTCGTGTTCTTGTCGAACAGGTAGTCCGGGTCGATGTCGGGGACATGCTCGCTCGTCACCGCATAGGCCGGCACCACCATCTTGGAGTCGAAGCCGAATGTCTCCTTCACCGACACCGTGGTGTCGGGCAGGTTGGCGATGTCGCGATCGACCTTGTTCATCTCTATCAACGTCTCCACAAGCGAAACGCCGCGTTTCGCCGGCAATCGATTTTGTTCGGGGGCGGTCTTAGAGCCTTTTCCAACCTTATGAAAGTTGGAAAGCGACACGAACCGTATGGTCGCTCAGCACAAACCTGCCTGCTTGAGCACGCGATACGCCTGGAGCACATCGCGGAACCGGTCTTCCGAACCTCTGTCGCCGCCATTCGCATCCGGGTGGTGGCGTTTCACAAGTTCCTTATAGCGCGCCTTGATATCCTTGCCAGTTGCCTTTGTATCAAGGCCAAGCGTTTCCAGTGCCTTGGCCTCAAGCGGCTTGGCCTTGCGCTCGCGTGCTTCGCGCGGGTCTTTCGGGCCTTTGAACAGGTCGAACGGATCGCGCATGCGATTGTAGTAGCCGGCGCGACCGGAGCGCGCCTGGGCAAAGTCCGGCGAGGAGCGGGTCGATGCGCCGTTGACGCCCATTTTCCAGGTCGGCCGGTGGCCGGTCATGGCTTCCTTCTGGAAGCGGGCGATCTCGGTGTCGGGAACGCCCGAGAAATAATTGAAGCCCTTGTTGTACTCGCGCACATGGTCGAAGCAGAACTGGAAATACTCGCCTTCCTTCATCCGTCCGACCGGGGCACGGTGGGTACCGGCCTCCTTGCAGCCATCCCACTGGCAGATCGGCGAACGCGACTTCAGCTCCGCGTCCTTCTCCGGGCGGATGCGAATCTTTTCGAAATATTTTGGGTACGGCTTCATCTCACCCATTTATGGGCTGTTCGCGCATGCGAAACAAGAATTGACATTTTCGCGATGATCGCCCTAACCGCTGAATCGCGGCATAAAACCGGCGAATTGCGAATTTTGTGCGATGACATAGATGTGGTGAAGGGGAGCGGCGATGTCCATACAGGCAACGATGGAAGACAAGCTGAAAAAGGCGTTTTCGCCGGAACGGCTGGCCGTCATCAACGAAAGCCATCTCCATGCCGGCCATCATCATGTGGATTCCGGCCATCACGCCACCTTCGACGGCGCCGGCGAGACGCATTTCCGCGTCCGCATCGTCGCGCCAGCCTTTGCCGGCATGAGCCGCGTCGAACGTCACCGCGCCGTCAACGCATTGCTGGCCGAGGAATTGAAATCCGGCGTGCATGCCCTGGCGATCGAGCCGGCAGCGCCCGGCGAAAAGACCCGCTGGTAAATTTCAGCCGAGGCTCGCCCTCAGGAAAGCCATCACCGCTGCGGTCAATGCATCGCCCTCGGTGCCGAAGTCGCGATTGATCGACATGTGCGAATAGGCGCTGCCGTCGAACAGTGTGACCCTGGTTCCGGTGGCGCGCAGACGCCCGGCGAAGGCCTGCGCGTCCGCCGCGCGGGCTTTCGCCCGCGAATGGGCGATGAAGGTCGGCGGGTGCTTGCGCCCTTCCACATAGGTGACAGGCGACAGCGCGCGCCACTGTGCCGGATCGGGAAAGGCGCGGGCATAGACCCCTGCCATGCCGCCGCTTCTGGCCAGCGCCTCCAGATCGTAGGCCCTGGTGTCGTCGAGAACCAGCGCCGCGACGCCGGGCAGGCCGCCGCGCAGCCCGGTCAATGCGACGAGATGGCAGCCGGCCGAATGGCCCATGGCGACGATCCGGTCCGGATCGCCGCCATGCCTGGCGATGTTGGCGCGGACGTAACGATAGGCCAGTTCGACATCTGCCGCCTGGGTGGCGACGTCGGCTTCAGGCAGCATCCGGTAGTCGATCGAGACGAAGCCGAAGCCATTGTCGAGCAGGAAACCAGGCTTGGAATTGACATTGTTGCGGTTGCCGACCCGCCAGGCGCCGCCATGGACGAAGAAGACGACCGGCAGGCCGCCTGCGCCATCGCGGGAATAGATATCGAGCTTGGCCGGCCCATAGTCGAAGGTTTCGGGCGACGGCGAACGCAGCCGCAATGCCGCCGCCGCCTGTCCCGGCAGCAGCGCCGCCATCGACGCCAGAAGCAGGCTTCGCCGATCGATCGTCATCACCTCCTGACTGCCCCCGGCTGCCACAAGGTGCGCACTGTCATTCTCCAAGCATCGCCGGCTTGATCCTCAGCCGCGCGATACGGTTCTTGTCGCGCTTCATGACGACGAAGCGCTTGCCGTGAAACGTGAAGGCCTGCTTTTCGTCCGGGATCGACTGCGCCTCGTGGATAACAAGGCCGGCGATGGTGGTGGCTTCCTCGTCCGGCAGGTTCCAGTCGAGCGCCCGATTAAGGTCGCGGATCGGCACCGTGCCGTCGACGACGACGGAGCCGTCGGCCTCCTGCTTGACGCCCTGGATGTCGATGTCGTGCTCGTCGGCGATCTCGCCGACGATCTCCTCGATGATGTCTTCCAGCGTCACCAGCCCTTCGACCTCGCCATATTCGTCGACGACGATGGCGAAATGCGCCTTGCGGCGCAGGAAGGCATTGAGCTGCTCCTGAAGCGTCGTGGTGTCGGGCACGAACCACGGTTTCGACGCGATCTTCATCACGTCGATCCTGGAAAAATCGTTGCCGACCTCGTTCAGCGCGCGCAGCAGATCCTTCGCGTGCAGCACGCCGACAATGTTGTCGAGCGAACCCTTCCACAACGGCATGCGGGTGTGCGGGCTCTGCAGGATCTCGCGAACCACCGCTTCGGGCGGGTCGTCGGCGTTGACCGAGCGCATATTGGTGCGGTGGACCATGACGTCCGACACTTCGAGCTCCTCGAGGTCGAACAGGCCGCCGATGCGGGCGCGGTCCTCGCGCACCACCTGGCCGTCGCGACGGAAATCGTCGACGGCGCCGCGCAGTTCCTCGCGCGCCGAGCGCTGCGGCTCGATGCGCTGCAGCTCGTAGCCGAAGGCGGCGAGCAGGTGCCGGCGCAGGACGAAGCCCAGCAGGCCGAGGCCGGCGAGCACGGCAGCCGCGATCCAGCCGGCCTGGCTCATCCCGGGCGGCTTTCCTGCCGACCCGGATGGTTCTCCCGGAGGAAAGCCAGCACTTCCGAGGCCGGCACATCCCGGGCGATAAAGGCCTGGCCGATGCCGCGCGTCAGGATGAAGGTCAGCGCGCCGCGCGACACCTTCTTGTCCTGGGTGATGAAGGAGAACAGCGTCTCGGCGTCGGGCAGTTCGCCTGGAATGTCGGCCATGCGCCAGGGCAGACCGACGGCGCGAAGATGCGCCTCGACACGCGCCGCGTCGTCGGGGCTCGCCAAATTGAGCCTTGACGAAAAGCGGTGCGCCAGCGCCATGCCGATGGCGACGCCCTCGCCATGTACGAGCCTTGCGCCGTCATAGCCGGTCGCCGCCTCCAGCGCATGACCGAAGGTGTGGCCGAGATTGAGCAACGCGCGGTCGCCGGTCTCGAACTCGTCGCGGGCAACGACGTCGGCCTTGGAACGACAGGCCTCGGCGATGGCCGCAGCCCGCTCCGGCCCGCCGGCAAACACTTGACGCCAGTTTTCTTCCAGCCAGGCGAAAAACTCGGGCCGGTCGATCAGCCCATATTTGGCCAGTTCGGCATAGCCGGCGCGAAACTCGCGGATCGGCAGCGTGTCGAGCACTTCGGTGTCGGCCAGCACCAGCTTCGGCTGGTGGAATACCCCGACGAGGTTCTTGCCGCGCTTGCTGTTGATGCCGGTCTTGCCGCCGACGGAGGAATCGACCTGCGCCAGCAGCGAGGTCGGAACCTGCACAAAGTTCATGCCGCGCCGCGCGATGCCGGCGGCGAAGCCGGCCAGGTCGCCGATGACGCCGCCGCCGAGCGCGATGACGACATCGCCGCGCTCCAGCTTGGCGGCCAGCACGCCGTCGACCACCTCCTCGAGATGCGCAAAGCTCTTGGTCTTTTCGCCTGGCGGCAGCGTGATGACGGCATGTTGGATGCCACCGCTTGCCAGGCCGGCCGCAAGCGCTGCGAGATGCGCGCTAGCGACGTTTTCGTCGGTGACGACCGCCGCCCGCGTTCCCGGCAGACGGCGCGAGATCTCGGCGCCGGCGCGTGACAGCAGGCCGGGGCCGATCAAAATGTCGTAGGCACGCTCGCCAAGCCCGACTTCGACAGTGACCGTTGCATCAGCGCTCACGACCGCACCTCGTCGATGCCGGCAACGCCAAGATGGCCGCGCAGCGCGTCCACCACTTCGGCGGCAATGATCTCCTTGCGGTCGTCGCGGGTCGGCACGACGACATCGGCCGCGGCATAAACCGGGTAGCGTTCCGCCATCAGCCGTTCAAGCACGGCGCGCGGATCGGCGCTTTTCAGCAGCGGCCGGTTCTGTTTCTTGGAAACGCGCTCCATCAACAGGTCGATCTCGGCCTTCAGCCAAACCGAAACGCCATGGCTGGCGATCGCCTCGCGCGTCTGCGCGTTCATGAAGGCACCGCCGCCGGTCGACAGCACCTGCGGCCCGTGCTCCAGCACACGCAGGATGACGCGCTGCTCCAGTGCCCGGAACTCCGCCTCGCCATAGCGCTCGAACAGGTCCGGGACGCTCATGCGCGAGACGCTTTCGATCTCCTGGTCGCTGTCGATGAAGGGCAGCGCCAGCATCGCCGCCACCTTGCGGCCGATCGCCGTCTTGCCGGCCCCCATCAGCCCGACAAAGACGATGGAACGGCCGCCCAGCCGGCCGAGCAGCGCGGCATGGCTCTCGCCCGGAGGATTTGCTGGTAGCGCGTTCATGTTTCTAGGGCCTCTTTGCCGGCGTATCGACATCAAAAGCCTGTTTGCGTCAAGCGCGGCGCAACCGGGACCTGTTATCGGCTTGGTCCTTGAATTGGCCGGATTGGCGTCTCATAAGGGCACAGGGTTGGAAATGCAGAATAAGACGACGGGCGAAAATTAATGCCAACACTGTTTCGCTTTGTCGTGACGCTCGCGATTCTGGCCGGCATTGTCTATGGCGCGATGTTCGCCCTGGTCATGTTCGTCGAGCCGAGGAAGGCGGAAATGAGCGTGCGTATCCCTCCGGAAAAGCTCAATCCCAAAAAATGAACAGCGCCGCTCGCATCGAAGCCTTCCTGGAGATGATGAGCGCCGAGCGCGGCGCCGCCGAAAACACGCTTTCCTCCTATCGCCGCGACCTCGAAGACGCTTCCGCCGGGATCGGCGGTGGGCTTGCCGCTGCCACCAGCGCCGACATCCGTGCCTATCTCGACGACATCGCCGCGCGCGGCTTTGCCGCCACCTCGCAGGCGCGCAAATTGTCGGCGATCCGGCAGTTCTTCAAGTTTCTCTATGCCGAGGGCCTGCGCGGCGACGATCCGACCGGCACGCTGGACAGCCCGAGGAAGGGCCGGCCGCTGCCTAAGACGATGAGCGAGGCCGATACCGGCCGGCTGCTCGACCGCGCGGCGCAGGAGGCGATGGACCCCTCCATGCATGGCGCCGACAGGCTGGCGGCGCTGCGCCTGCACGCGCTGGTCGAGGTGCTCTACGCCACCGGCTTGCGCGTTTCGGAGCTGGTCGGCCTTCCGGTGACGGTGGCGCAGCGCGACGACCGCTTCTTCATGGTGCGCGGCAAGGGCAACAAGGAGCGCATGGTGCCGCTGTCGGCCAAGGCGCGCACGGCGATGCGGACCTGGCTTGCCGCCCGGGCGGCGGTACCGGCTCTTGCCGACAGCCCGTTCCTGTTTCCGGCCGCCGCCGACAGCGGCTATCTCTCGAGACAGGTCTTTGCCCGCGAGCTGAAAGCGCTTGCCGCACGGGCCGGCATTGCCGCGGCGAAGATATCGCCGCATGTGCTGCGACATGCTTTCGCCAGCCATCTCTTGCAGAACGGCGCCGATCTCAGGGCCGTGCAGCAGCTGCTCGGCCATGCCGATATTTCAACGACGCAGATCTACACGCATGTGCTGGAGGAGCGGCTGGTGCGTCTGGTCAACGATCATCATCCGCTTGCCGACTAGGCGTCATGTCGCTATGTGAGAACGACGCTCCACCGCGCCCAGCCTGCATTTTCGGGCTTGCGTCAGTCATTGCCTTCCGACTTGCCGGTTCGCCCAAGAATGTACAATTACCTCGATTTCGAAAAGCCTGTGCAGGATCTCGAAGGCAAGATCCTTGAGCTGAAGAAGCTTGCCGAGAACGGCGAGGCGGTCGACGTCGGCGATGAGATCGCACGTCTCGAGAAGCGCTCGCGCGATGCGCTGCGCGACGCCTACAAGGCGCTGACGCCATGGCAGAAGGTGCAGGTGGCGCGCCATCCGGACAGGCCGCATTGCATCGACTACATCAAGGGCCTGCTTACCGATTTCACGCCGCTTGCCGGCGACCGCAATTTCGGCGAGGACCAGGCGATCGTCGGCGGCTTCGCCCGCTTTCGCGGCGAGCCGGTGGCGATCATCGGCCAGGAGAAGGGTTCCGATACGGCAAGCCGGCTGAAGCATAATTTCGGCTCGGTGCGGCCGGAGGGCTACCGCAAGGCGGTGCGGCTGATGGAACTCGCCGACCGCTTCCAGATCCCGCTGCTGACGCTGGTCGACACGGCCGGCGCCTATCCCGGCGTCAACGCCGAAGAGCGCGGCCAGGCGGAAGCCATCGCCCGCTCGACCTCGGCCTGCCTTGGCCTGAAGGTGCCGTCGATCTCGGTGGTGATCGGCGAAGGCGGCTCGGGCGGCGCTATAGCGATCGCCACCGCCAACCGCGTCTACATGCTCGAACACGCCATCTATTCGGTGATCTCGCCGGAGGGCGCCGCCTCGATCCTGTGGCGCGATACCACGCGGTCCAAGGATGCTGCGACCAATATGAAGATCACGGCGCAGGACCTGCTGGAGCTGAAGATCATCGACGCCATCATCGCCGAGCCGCTCGGCGGTGCCCATCGCGCCCCCGAAACGGTGATCGCCGCCACCGGCGACCTCATCGCCAGGACGATGAAGGAATTCTCCGGCGCCAACACCGACTTCCGCGAGCATCGCCGCGAGAAATACCTGGCGATGGGCCGCAATCTGTAACCAACGCAGGCACGCGGCCTGAAATGTGGCGGCGTGAACCAGTTTCGCCACAAAAATGCCGCTGCATTCGGCTCAGTGAGCTTAACGCAAGGGGACGCGCCGCATGCTTGCGGTAAGGAATTTTCAAGGTTAACGGGCTTAAGGTCCGTCAGCGGTCGGTTTAGCAGCTGCGGCATCCGCGGCGCAGAGATGAAGACGATAGCCATATCCATGTTTGCCAAGCTTGCCCGCACCGGAGTTCTGATCGCTGCGATCGGCGTCGCCGGCTGCAATGACGCTTCGATGAAGGATTTTGCGCCGCAAGCCAACAAGCCGCTGCCGGACAAAGTCCTGGCCGAAATGAAAGCCAAGGGCATGGTCCGCACCTCCTCGGTGATGGCCCGCATCTTCAAGGAAGAAGGCAAGCTCGAAATCTGGAAGGCCAAGACCAACGGCCGCTACGACCTGGTCGCCAGCTACGACATCTGCAAATGGTCGGGCAAGCTCGGCCCGAAATTCACCGAAGGCGACCGCCAGGCGCCGGAAGGCTTTTACACGGTCCGCCCGGCACAGATGAACCCGCGGTCGAATTACCACCTGTCCTTCAATATCGGCTACCCGAACGCCTATGACCGCGCCAATGGCCGCACCGGTTCCAACCTGATGGTCCATGGCGCCTGCTCGTCGTCCGGCTGCTATTCGATGACCGACGCCCAGATCGAGCAGATCTACGCTTTCGGCCGCGACGCCTTCCAGGGCGGCCAGACCGAGTTTCAGATCCAGGCTTTTCCGTTCCGCATGACCGCCGCCAACATGGCGCGCTATCGCAACGACCCGAACTACGAATTCTGGAAGATGCTGAAGGTTGGCTACGACAATTTCGAGGTCACCAAGGTGCCGCCGAAAGTCGACGTCTGCGAGAAGCGCTACGTGTTCAACCAGGTTGCGGCCGACGGCTCGACCTTCAATCCGACCGGCCCTTGCCCTCCGACCACCCAGCCCGATTCGCTGAAGAGCGCCATCAACGCCTATCAAAGCACCTATGAGGCGGCCTTCAACGGCGTCATAAAGGCCAGCGTGCCGGCGCCCAAGCCAACCATCGCCGGGATCAAGGAAGCCAGCATCGTTTCCGACTGGTCGAAGCGGCGTGCCCGCGGCGAACGCGTTCCGATCGAGCCGCCCTCGCTCAACCCGGACGGCACGGTGGCCGAAACGGCGCGCATGGGCCGCATCGATTCGCCGGCGGGCCGCAAGATGGCAGCGCTCGACGCCGAAAAGGCTGCCAAGCAGAAGGCCGAGGAACAGCGGCTTGCCGCGATAGAAGCGGCGAAGGCAGCGAAAGCGGCAGCCAAGGCGCAAGCCCTGGCCGAGAAGGAAGCCGCCAAGGCGCAGGCATTGGCCGAAAAGGATGCTGCCAAGTCGGCGGCCGAAGCGCCTGTCGCGACCGCAACCGTCGCGCCATCCGCGGAGGCCGTTCCGGTCGCCGAAACGCAGGCTGCGGACGCCGAAAGCACGGCGACAAGGCTGAAGAAGAAACTGCTCGGCATGTTTGGCGGCTGAGGTTCATGCTTGAACAGGAAGATGGGGGCCAGGAAGACAGGCCCTCAACCAGCCCCGCCGCCGTCTACGACCTCAAAGGCTTGAACTGCCCGTTGCCCGTGCTCAAGGCAAAAAAGCGCCTGGCCGCAATGCAGCCGGGCAGCCGCCTGTGGCTCGAAACCACCGACCCGCTCGCCGTCATCGACATTCCCGCCTTCTGCGCCGAGAGCGGCCATCGGCTGATCGAAACGACGGCGATGGCAGGCGGCCACCGCTTCCTGGTCGAGCGCGGGATCGGCTGAGTCTCGACTTAGCTCGTTCTGGCGAAAGCGGCTGAGCGGGATAATCTCCCCCTTGAGGGGGAGATGGCCGGCAGGCCAGAGGGGGTTGCCGCGCGTGAAGCGCCAACCTTTTCTTTCGTCCCACAAGGCGTCGCGCCAGCCGAGGCGACCCCCTCTGTCGCCTTCGGCGACATCTCCCCCTCAAAAGGGGGGAGATCACGATCCGGCAATAGCCAGCGGGTTGCTTTCCAGTGCTGCGCGATCCGGTGTGTCGATCGACGGCCGATTGGTGAAGGCGGCGAACAGCCGCCGGACATAGTCTTCGGGCATGTCGAGCGTGATCAGCACCAGCCTGGTGCCGCGCTGGCTGTCCGGCCAGGCCGGCAGTTGCACCGGCGGATGCAGGATCTTCTGCACGCCATGGATAACCAGCGGCCGCGACCAGTCTTCTGCAAGCTCGATGACGCCTTTCATCCGCAAAAGGCGCTCGCCATGCGCCGAGCGCAACAGATCGAGGAACATCTCGATTGCCGAAAACGGCACCGGCCCGTCATGAACCAGCGAATACGAACGCACACGGGAATCGTGCCTGTGGTCATGGTGATCATGGTCGGCATGGTCATGCCCGCCGTGGTCATGGTCGTGGCCGGCTTGTTCGCCCAGCCAACGCTGCACATCGACGGATTTGGTGGCCGGATTGTAGAGGCCGCTATCGAACAGGGTCGCGGTGCTTGCCTCGCCCGCGTCGAGCACCACGGCGCCCGGGTTGAGCTGCCTGAGCCGCGCCCGCAACGCCTCGACATCGCCTGCATCCGTGGTCAGGTCGGCCTTGCTGAGCACCATGCGATCGGCGATGGCCACCTGCTTCACCGCCTCGACATGCGCATCGAGCGTCGCATTGCCGTTCACGGCATCGACCAGGGTGATGACGCCGTCGAGCCGGAAGGCCTGGACCAGGGCGGGGTGTGCCATGATCGACTGCAGCACGGGGGCGGGATCGGCGAGCCCGGTGGTCTCGACGATGACGCGGGCAAGCCGGTCGATGCGGCCGGTCTGCAGCCGGTCGACGAGGTCAGCCAGCGTGTCGACCAGTTCGCCGCGCACCGTGCAGCAGAGACAGCCGTCGGAGAGCTGGATGATGCCGTCGGAGGCCTGCTCGACCAGGAGATGGTCGATCGCCACCTCGCCGAACTCGTTGATGATGACGGCGGTGTCGGCGAGCGCCGGATCTCGGAGCAGCCGGTTGAGCAGCGTCGTCTTGCCGGCACCGAGAAAGCCGGTGAGCACCGAAACGGGGATCGGGAAGCCGGCCATGCGGCTAGTTCAGCGCCTTGGCCGGCTGCTGGACCTGCGCGGCGGTGGCGGATCCGGCCACAATTGGCTCGGCGCCGGCCGGCGGCGCCCGGTCCGGCCGCCATGTCGGCAGCGGCACGTCGGCATATTCCTGCCCGGAGGCGTCGAGCATCGCCTTCGGCTTCGGTCCCGTGGCGCCGCCGAGGCCGACGGCGATCAGCGTCGGTACGTGGTCGAGCTTTTCCTGATAGGGCGATTTCGGCACGTCCTTGCCCTTGTCGCCGACGGCGGGTGCGGTTTCCGACTGCTCCTCGACCGGCTTCTTCTTGCAGATTTCGTCATTCATGTCGTTGGCCGACATGGTATCGCCATAGGTGGGTAGCGCCGCTACCGTCAGCCAGCTCGGCGCCGGCGTTGCAAAGCCCTGGTCGAGCAATTTTGCCGCCGCCTCTGCACGGGTAATGGCCGATTGCTCGCCGAGCACTACGGCGACCAGGGTGCGGCCGTTGCGGGTCGCCGAGCCGATCATGTTGAAGCCGGACGAGCAGACGAAACCCGTCTTCATGCCGTCGGCACCCGGATAGCGGCCGATCAGCAGGTTGTAGTTGGAGATCGCCTTCTTGCCGACCGCAAGGCCTTCGATCGAGAACCAGGGGGCATATTGCGGAAATTCCTTGCGAATCGCCATCACCAGCAAAGCGAGATCGCGCGCTGTCGTATACTGGTCCGGCGAATAGAGCCCGTTCGGATTGACAAAATGGGACCCGCTCATGCCGAGCCTCTGCGCTTCGGCGTTCATGCGTTCGGCGAAAGCCGCTTGCGAACCGCCGATATTCTCGCCGACCGCCATGGCGATATCGTTGGCCGATTTGACCAGCATCATCTTCAGCGCATTGTCCAACCGCATCACCGAGCCCGGCTTGAAGCCCATCTTGCTCGGCGGCTCGCCGGCAGAATGTTTCGTTACCTTGATCGGCGAATCGAGCTGGACCTCGCCCGCGGCAATCGCCCGAAACGCCACATAGGCGGTCATCAGCTTGGTCAGCGACGCCGGGTACCAGCGCCTGAACGCCTCCTGGTGCTGCAGGATCTTGCCGCTGTTCAGGTCGAACAGGATTGTCGGATTGGCCAAGGCAGGCCCGGCCAGCGACGCAAGCACCACCGTGCCCGCCACCAACAGTCTGAGGAAATGCCTGTAGCGCATCATGAAAACCGAAATAGCCCCTTGCCGCAGTCGCACCTGGCTCCGTAAGATTTCGTTACACGATCGCCAGGATAATGGTCCGGCCCTCTGTTCCCGGACCACAGTCGCGGTGCTATTTACTCTATGTGACGTCAACATGGCAAAGTGCTGCCGATCACAATGTGGAAGCAGCAGCACAATGCAAAGCAGCGTGCATGGTTGCAAGGCAGCAGGCACAATTGCAAAGCAGCAGGCCAAGACCGCCTGCTCCAACAGCGAAATGGAACCATCATGCCGATCCTGAACCGAGCCGCCGAAATGCAGGACGAGGTGGCCGGCTGGCGCCGCCATTTGCACCAGACGCCGGAGCTGAATTTCGACGTCTTCAAGACCGCCGCTTTCGTCACGGAGAAGCTGAAGGCTTTCGGCTGCGACGATATCGTGACGGGTTTGGGCAAGACCGGCGTCGTCGGCATCATCCGCGGCCGCCACGGCGAAGGCTCGACCATCGGCCTGCGCGCCGACATGGATGCCCTGCCGCTCAACGAGATCACCGGCAAATCCTATGCCTCGACCGTCCCCGGCAAGATGCACGCCTGCGGCCATGACGGCCACACCGCTATGTTGTTGGGTGCCGCCAAATACCTCGCCGAAACGCGCAATTTCGCCGGCTCCGTCGCGGTCATCTTCCAGCCGGCCGAAGAAGGCGGCGGCGGCGGCAACGAGATGGTCAAGGACGGTATGATGGAGCGCTTCGGTATCTCCAAGGTTTTCGGCATGCACAACATGCCGGGCCTGCCGGTCGGCCAGTTCGCCATCAGGCCGGGCCCGATCATGGCGGCGACCGCCGAATTCACCATCACCGTCAAGGGCCGGGGCGGCCACGCGGCGATGCCGCACGGCACCATCGATCCGATCGTCATCACCAGCCAACTCGTCGGCGCGTTACAGACGATCGCCTCGCGCAGCACCGATCCGGTCGAGGCGGTGGTCGTCTCGGTGACGAAATTCCATGCCGGCGACGCCTATAACGTCATTCCCGAGACCGCCGAGATCGCCGGCACCGTACGCACGCTGAAGAAGGAAGTCGCCAAGAAGGCAGAGGAGCGCATCCGCGCACTTTGCCAAGGCCTGGGCGCTGCCTTCGGCGCGACAATCGAGGTTGATTACAATGCCAATTACCCCGTCACCTTCAACCATCCGGAAGAGACGGTCTTTGCCAGCGACATCGCGGCCGACGTCGCCGGCGACAGCCATGTGCACCGCGCGATCCAGCCGGTGATGGGCGGCGAGGATTTCTCCTACATGCTTGAAGCGCGGCCAGGCGCCTTCATCTTCATCGGCAATGGCGATACCGCCGGCCTGCACAACCCAGCCTACGACTTCAACGACGAGGTCATCCCGCACGGCATGAGCTATTGGGTGAAGCTGGCGGAAACAGCGCTGGCGGCGTAGCCATTCGGCATCGGCGGTGCGGCAAGCGCCGCACCTCTGGGCGGCAAAACCGGGCAGGACATGTTCTGCTGGTCACTTCCGGCCGGACGACTTCCGGGCAAGGCCGAAGGCAATGCCCAGAGCAATACCTATACCAATGCCCGCAACAATGTTGTCCAACACGACGCCGATAGCCACGCCGATCACGACGCCGAGTGTGAGGTGTTTGGCATCCATCATGCCCGGTCATGTAGCGTGGAAGGGAAGAGCCGCAACCGCTACGGTCCGCTCTTCGGATCCTCGACCTCCAGCGCCTCCATGACCGGCGCCAGCTCATTGTCATCGGCAGCCTGCGGCTCTTCGCCTGTCCTCGCCTTCGTCAGGGCTGCCTCGATCGCCTCCTGGATATTGCCGAGTTCGTCTTCGCGAACCTCGTGGCCATAGCCGGCAGCGTCGGCGTCCTGCTCGAATTGCTGCGCCAGAACGGCGACGCTCACCTCGCTCTCGGCCGGCAAATTGCCGACATTCTCCTGCAGCCAGGTCTCAAAGAACTCTTTGGTGGCGCTCATGCGGTGTCTCCTTCGGGACACTAAAGCGCGCCGGCATCCCGAAAGTTCCGCTCTCTGAGCCGTCTTTGCGCCCGTTGCCGGCTGCCCCGCAATTCAGCGCGGCCAGGCGGCGTTGGCGCCGCCTGGCTCGGCTGCTTACTGGCTGACAGCAGTCGTCGGTTCGCACGACACGTTCGGGTTCATATCCGCGAACGCGCCGGTCGGGTTGCCCTTCCAGGCCCAGACATGCAGCTCATAGAACGGGCCGAGGCCATAGCGATTGGGCGCGCTGTTGAAGTTGAACAGATGCCCATCGAGCGAGGCCGGGCCTTTCGAGGTGATGTATTCGACCGCGATCAGTTTTAGCGTGCCGTCGGCCATCGGCTCGTACATCACCGCTTCCGGCTTGGCGACATCGACAGCGTCGTCCTTGAGGTAGCCGGGATTGACATAGTGGATGCCCATGGCGCCGCCGGTGATGCCGCTGGCGCAGGGAATCGGCGCATAGCCCTCAGCGGTCGCCGCCGCCACATTCTCGAAGCGGCTGTTGGCCGCGCGTACCTCGTCGGCCAGCGGATTGGGACCGGACGCGGGCGCTGCCTGATGCGCCTGCGCCAACGCAGTGCAGGCCGACAGCAGCGCCGCGGCAGCGAGGAACTTGTTGCGAAAGTTGATTGTCATAGTCATTCCATTCTTCTTGAAAAGCACAGCCCGGCCGGCCGCCGGAAGTAAGGAGGTCCGGCAGGTGGGCGCTGTGGCTGTTGTTGCTGGGAGATCCCTGTCCCGATGCGACGAATGCCGATCATCCCTTCGGCAGATAGGGGATGGTTCCGGCCAGATCGGAGTTGTCGATCAGCTGGAAACGGCTGTCGCTGCCGCCCTGACGGGCCGAAACGAACGGCGCGTAGGCAGGATCGTCGGTGAAGGCGCGCGCCGCGGCCTCGGTCGGGAACGCCATCAAGGCAATCAGCGTCGTGTCGAGCGGCTTGCCTTCGAGCGTCTTCACATTGCCGCTGCGCGACAGATATCTGCCGCCGTGCTTGTGAACGAGGTCGTGGACCGACGCGGCATAGGCCGGCATCCACTTCGGGTCCCTCACCTTGATGTCTGCGATAACGTAAGCGGTCATGGGTCATGTCTCCTGGTCGTGCACAGGGGTATCCCGTGCAGCGGCAGAGGGGTCGCATGGCAAGGGTCGCGCCAGCCAGTCCCCGATCTGTACTGGTGTGGCGAATCCGAAATTCGCATTCACTTTGGAGCTACGCAGCGAGCGAATTTCGGATTCAAAAGCCACACCAGCAAGTGCTTGGATTTCCAGTGTGGTTTTGGATTTGAAGTTCCTAACGCTGATGCCACCCAGAAAGCAGGAACTTCGATTCCACCGCACTGGGCCGGTACAGTTTCTGTACTCGCCGCGTCGCTGGGAAAGGCCTATGGTTCCGGCGGAGTTTGAGGGGAAGGCAACATCGTGACCCAGTCCGGATACAAACAGTTCTGCCCGTTATCGATGGCCGCGGAGGTGCTGTGCACCCGCTGGACCATGGTTCTGCTTCGCGAATTGGTGGCGGGCTCGACCCGTTTCAACGATCTGCGCCGCGGCGTCCCCAAAATGTCGCCGACCCTTCTGTCGCAACGGCTCAAGGAGCTCGAACTGGCCGGGATCGTCGAGCGCAAGGAGGTGCGCGGCGAGAAAGGCATCTTCGAATACCGGATGACCGAGGCAGGCAGGGATCTGCGTTCCGTCGTCGAGGCGATGGGTTTTTGGGGCCAGAAATGGGTCGAGTCGCGGCTGTCGCTGAAGAACCTCGATCCATCGCTGCTGATGTGGGACATGCGGCGCAATCTCAACGCGTCGCCGCTGCCCGACGGGCGCACGGTGATACAATTTCTGTATCAGGAGCTCCCCGCCTCCAAGCGGTCATGGTGGCTGATCGTCGAGAAGCACGGCGAGGTCGACCTCTGCTGGTACGATCCGGGCTTCGATGTCGATCTCTACGTCTCGACCGACCTGCACACCATGACCGAAATCTGGATGGGGCTGATCACCGTCGAGAAGGCCGGGCCGAAAGTCATCTTGACGGGCGACCAGGACATCGCGCGCAAAATGCAGACCTGGCTCGGCCTGAGCCCGTTCGCGGTCGAACCCAAGCGAGCGGCCTAGCTGCCTCTTGGCGAAACGTCCCGAAGCGGTTATGTGTCGGGCCGCGTGGTCCCGTAGCTCAGTAGGATAGAGCGGCAGATTCCTAATCTGTAGGTCACAGGTTCGATTCCTGTCGGGATCACCACGCTTTCAACTGGTTACCTGACGGTCGCGTCGGTGCTCGGCTGTGAACGCGTGCGAGGAAGTCGCGCACCAACGCAAGCGCCTCATCGAAATGGGTTTCCAGTAGCCAGTGGCCGGCGCCATCGAGGAGATGGAGCTCTGCTTGCGGCAAGTCGCGCTTGTAGGCGCGGGCCGATGCGGCCGGCATATAGCCATCCTCGGGACCCCAGACGATCAGTGTCGGTGGTTGCCGTTCGCGCAGATAAGCCTGGTATTTCGGGAACCAGTTGAGGTTCGCCTCCAGCTTCTCCATCAGGCCGACCGCAAGCCGCCGACGGGGCGGCGTGTCCATCAGAGGCCAATGGAGTTTCCACAGATCCGGTGGCACGCGCTCGGCCACGGCCTCGCCAACCTCACCGATGAACTCGTGCCGGAAGCCCTCCTCGCTCACCGCTTCTTCCAGCGGGCGATGCCTGTCGGGCGTCTTGTCGTTCCAATACGCCTTGATGGCTGCGTATTTCGGGCCGAGCACGTCTTCGTAGATGTCGCCGTTCTGGATGATAAGCGCGGCAACGCGCTCCGGATAGGCGATGGCGTGGCGCAATCCGATCTGCGAGCCGTAATCGTGCAGCCAGAGCGCATAGTGAGACAGGCCGAGCGCGTCCGCGAAAGCCGCCAAAAACCCGGCATAGGTCTCGAAATCGTAGCCGAATGCAGCCATGTCGGGCGTAGCGCTGTAGCCGAAGCCAGGAAAATCCGGGGCGAACGTGTGCCAGCGATCAGCCAGTCCGGGCATCAGCCTTCGAAACTGATAGGACGAACAGGGATAGCCGTGCGGC
This sequence comes from Mesorhizobium sp. M1227, assembly GCF_040318315.1. NCBI lineage: Bacteria > Pseudomonadati > Pseudomonadota > Alphaproteobacteria > Hyphomicrobiales > Phyllobacteriaceae > Mesorhizobium > Mesorhizobium sp. M1227. The sequence goes on along the minus strand of NZ_JAMYLZ010000009.1, from coordinate 73,279 downwards.
AGCAGAAGCACCGGAGCGTCGGCCGGGCCTTCCTCGCGAAAGAAGACAGTAATTCCGTCAACTCTGACTTGGCGGTGTCGCAACTTTGCCTCCTCGATCGAAAGGCTCCGAAAATGACTGGTAACCCCCGCATCCCGTTGTGAGCGCCTGGATCCGAAACTCATGATCAGGTCGAGGGTTCCCGGTCGCGCCGGTGACAGCGGCCAAGGAACCTGCCGCCGATCAGATCGTTTCGCGGTATCTGGCTAAGGCCAATCGGAGCGGAGGCAGACATGCCGCATGCTCACAATCGCGGGACACCGAACACGGGCCGGCTCTGCCAGTTCGGGGCTTGGCGCGATGCTGCGTGACGATGCTGCGTGACGTCGACTATGTCCTGCAAAAACTCGACTGGATGCGCGCCGAAGGCATCTGGCCCAACGGCTGGCGTATCTCTGGACCGATGCCTTTGGGGTCGTGCTCTACGTCTCGCTTTATGCGGAAACTGGCGAACAGCGCTGGCTGGGCGAAGCCGCGCGGCTGGTGGCCGATGTCGAGCGTGTGCTCGGCCGCCGGCGCGGACTGAGGATCGGCGAAGCGGCCGATCGCGACGGCCAGTATTTCCACTATCTGGCGATGTGGCTGTTCGCCCTGGCGCGTCTCGGCGATCTGAAGCCGGAATACCGCAAGCGCGGCATTGCGCTGGCGCGCGGCATTCACCCGGCATTTGTGGTCCCTGGCCGCGGCGTGATCTGGAAGATGCAGGAGGATCTGAGCAGCCCATATCCCGGCTACCGTCTCGGCAGCATGGATGCCTATGACGGCGACGTGGCGAAGCGGTTTGCCGAACTGGAAAAATGGGCGAGAAAGAACCTTCCGGTCGGCGACGTCGTGGGGCGCTGGTGCAATGAGGATTATGATACGGCCGACAGGATTCCATATGCCGGCGAGCCCGATCCAAAAATGGGCTCGAGCGCGACCCGGCGATCGTAATCATTGCCGCGATCATGCGCGGCGCCGACCCTCCCGCCACGAAGCCAGCAGCCGCATGACAAATTGGGGGGCAGATCACAAGGAGAAATCCCATGCATGCAAAACTCGTGACCGGAGCAATGCTGATCGCGATGTCGGCGCTGCTCCAACCGGCATCGGCGGCACCCGATTGGCAAACAATCGCTAAGGCGCTCGGCAAATCCGGAACCGAGACGCCTGATGGCGTCTACCGGGTCGGGCTGCCGCGAACGGACCTGAAGGTTTCGCTCGACGGCGTGGCCCTGAAACCCGGATTTGCGCTTGGAGGCTGGATTGCGTTCGAACCCATGGGAGATCAGGCAATGGTTATGGGCGACATCGTTCTGACGCAGGACGAGGTGAACCCGGTCATGAAGAAGCTTGAAGAAAGCGGGATCGAGATCACTGCGGTACACAACCACTTGCTGCGCGCGGAGCCGATGACACTCTACATGCACGTCTTCGGCCAGGGCGACCCGGTTACGCTCGCCACAGCGCTTCATGCCGGATTGGCGCTGAGCAAAACACCGATGGGAGGCGGCGCCCAGCCGCAAGCCGCACCACAGATCGAGTTCGACACGGCCGGTGTCGACCAAACCATCGGTTATAAGGGTAAGGCCAATGGCGCGGTCTACCAGTTCACGATCTCGCGCGCTGAGCCGGTCGAGGAAAATGGAATGGAAGTGCCGGCGGCCATGGGCTCGGCAATAGCGATTAACTTCCAATCGACAGGTGGCGGCAAGGCGGCGATCACGGGTGATTTTGTGCTGACAGCAAAGGAGGTCAATCCGGTTATCAAAGCCATGCTGGATAACGGCATCGAGATCACCGCGTTGCATAGCCACATGCTCGATGAGCAACCGCGGCTCTTCTTCATGCATTTCTGGGCGTACGACGATGCGCAGAAGCTGGCGAAAGGACTGCGCGCAGCCCTCGACAAGGTCGCCGTCAAAAAGAGCTAGATTGGGCGTCCGCGCGCGCGTCCAACGGCGGAGTTCGGCCGACTCGGAGCGATCGTCGGCCTTCTTCCCGCCGCCTCGGGAATGGTTCTCTGGCACGGCGTCTCTCCGCCACCAGCATTGCGCCTGAGATCACCTTTCCATCGCACACGAGACTCAAGGGGCGGGCCGGGCTTTTGCGAACTAACGCGTTCGGAACGATCAAAGGTCCGCTTCGTTCTGATCGGATGGACTGGATTAGACTAGGCCTCCTGGCGTTGGCGGGGTTCCTCACCTGGACACTGAACACCCTCTCGGCCGGAGGCGGAGGTCTATTGCTGATCCCCGCCGTGACTTTCATCACAGGGAGCGCGGCGGTTGCGCCGGTCATCACCTTGACCGAGCTCATCGGCAATCCCATCCGCGCCCTGGCCTTCCGGCGCGACATCGATTGGAGCCTGGTCCGTTGGTACCTGCCCGGCGCCATCGCCGGTGCCGCTGCGGGCTCCTGGCTCTTCGCCAACAGTCGGGCGGAATGGCTCCAGATACTCATAGGGATCTATCTGATCAGTGCAGTCTGGGAATTTCGCGGCGGCGCGCGCGAGCGGAGCTACCGAGCCCGCCGCTGGTGGTTCCTCCCGGCCGGCCTGATCGTCGCGCTGTTGTCAGCGCTGATGGGCACGGTGGGACCCGTCTTGAATTCGCTCTATCTGAACTACGGTTCGGAGAAGGAGACGTTGGTCGCCACGAAATCGGTGAACTCGTTTGTGACCGATGTCGTCAAGATCGCGGTATTCACCGGACTCGGCGCGCTCGGTGGTCAGGCGGTCATGTACGGCGCAGCCGCGGGTTTGGGCGCTGCGCTTGCCAATCTGCTGGCCAAGCGCTGGCTCGAACGCCTAAGTGGACGACAGTTCCGCGGCCTTGTGGTCGCGCTCATGGCTGTGAGTGGAGCGCTGATGATCTGGAACCAGCACAGCTTCGTTGTGCAGGCCTGGCGCGCGGCCACAGGAATGTCTTAACAATGTCGATGTTGGCTGGAGCGCTGCGCCGTAGCTTGGTTGACCGGTCGCGCGATACGCAGAAGCTGGCAAAAGGCCTGCGCGCAGCCCTCGACAAGGTCGCCGTCAAAAAGAGCTAGCGCTTCCCGTCCGCGCGCATCATACAGGGCTCTTCGAACCAGCCGACCTAACCAGCTCAGCTTCGAGAAGCTTCGTGAGATTAGATCGCGCTCAGGGTCACGGCGGCAAGAACCAGATAGCGGCCGACCTTGGCGGCAGTGACCAGCAAAAGGAAAACCCGAAAAGGCTCGCGCGCAGGACGCCCGCGACGACGGTTAGCGGATCACCGACAACCGGCAGCCAACTCAGCAGGAGCGACCACTTTCCATAGCGGCGATACCACACTTGCGCGCGGTCCAGTTGCGCTTGGTTCATCGGAAACCACCGTTGGCCCCGAAAGCGCTCGATGCCTCGCCCGAGCCGCCAGTTGATCACCGATCCAAGCACGTTGCCGACGCTCGCGACTCCGATGAGCAGCCAGGGCGAGTAATCCGCAAGCACGAGCTCGACCAGCACTGCTTCCGATTGCATCGGCAGGATCGTAGCGGCGAGCAAGGCCGCCAGGAACAGACCAGCACAGGCCGCGAGATCGGTCATTGAACCGCATATCCGCCAGTCGACCTAATGATGGTGACCTTCGGGTTCGACCATCTTGAACGGCAGCACCTGTTCGCGATCTTTCGCGGTCAGCACCAGACCTGCCTGGAACTCATGCGGTTCGGCAGGGGCGACGGTGCTCTCAAGGCGGTGATGGTTGTCGCCGACAGGTTCGAGGCGAAGCGTCTCCGGCCCGCCGGGCCGGTCGATGATCACCGTCGCTGCCAGATCGTCGGCCTGGCGATCGATGGTCAGCCGCGTCCGCTCGCCGGCCGGTGTGTCGACGATTTCCAACGTCCCCGCAGCCAGACCGCAGGCGACCTTAAAGGGCTCCGGCGCAGCGTCAGTTGCGATACCGGTCCGTGGCCAGCGCAGCGCATCATAATTCTGCTGTTCCTTCAGCCTGCAAAGTCTCCGCGAGAATCGTGAGGGTCGCGCCGGTGAAAGCGGCCAAGGAACCTGCCGCCGATCAGATCGTTTCGCGGTATCTGGCTAAGGCCAACCGGAGCGGAGGCAGATATGCCGCATGCCCGCAATCGCATGGAACCGAACATCGGCAAAGTCTGCCGTGGATTCGGGCCTTGGCGCGATGTTGCGTGACGTCGATTATGTCCTGCAAAAACTCGACTGGATGCGCGGCGAAGGCATCTGGCCCAACGGCTTGCGGTATCTGTGGACCGACGCATTCGGGGTCGTGCTCTACGTCTCGCTTTGCACAGAAACTGGCGAACAGTGCTGGCTGGACGCGGCCGAGCGGCTGGTCGTGGATGTCGAGCGTGTGCTCGGCCGCCGGCGCGGACTGAGGATCGGCGAAGCGGCCGATCGCGACGGCCAGTACTTCCACTATCTGGCGATGTGGCTGTTTGCTTTGGCGCGTCTCGGCGATCTGAAGCCGGAATACCGCAAGCGCGGCATTGCGCTGGCGAGGGACATTCACCCGGCGTTTGTGGTCCCTGGCCGCGGCGTGATCTGGAAGATGCAGGAGGATTTGAGCGGTCCTTACCCCGGCTACGGCCTCGGCAGCATGGATGCCTATGACGGCTACGTCTCTTACCGAATGCTCGACGACGAGGAACTGGCGCCCGAGATCGCGCAGATGCGTGCCCTGATGGAGCGCGATTGGCGCAGCATCGACATCGACCAGGACCTCGGCCTCGGCATGATGCTGTGGCTCGCCCATTTCTCTCCCGACGAGCCGTGGGCCGAGGCCCAGACGAGGCGCTCGCTGCGAACCCTGGAAACGATGTGGGTCGACCCGCCCGGTTATTTCAGCCGCGCGCCATGGCTGCGCGATACCAAGTTCGCCTTCACCAATTACGGCGTTTCGCTCGGCCTGCAGGCCGCCGGTATCTGGCCGGGGCGTGTCGATAGGCTGAACGCCTTCTTCGAGGACTGGCGCTCCGGCGACGAATACGACCGCGAGGCGATCACCTGGGTGATGGCCTGCACCTCGCACCTTCCCGGCGCTTTTCTGACCCGGGGTGGCGAGACAATGATTGAAAGCGACCAAGCTCGGGAACGTTCCTCCGCCGGCGCGGTTGTCGATGGAAGTGCATGGAGACGCAAGGGGCGCGGTTGAAATGGCCATTCTCTTGGGAAAACCGGGAAGCTGTTGGGTGGCGGCAGCCGCCTCCACGAACTATCCCCAGCTCGAAGGTTCGATCCGTGCGGACGCCGTTGTCGTGGGTGCTGGAATTGTCGGGCTGACGACGGCGCTTCGGCTTTGCGAGGCGGGCCGGTCGGTGGTCGTCCTCGAAGGCCTGCGCACAGGCGGCCAGGTGACCGGCCGCTCGACGGCCAAGATCACCACGCAGCATGCGCTGATCTATCGTCATCTCATCGACAGCGTTGGCCGGGACCTGGCGCAGACCTATGCCGATGCGAATTCCGCCGGCGCGCGCCAAATCCGCGATTGGGTTAACAACTGCGCCATCGCCTGCGATTTCGAGAGCAAGGACGCCTATACCTACACCTGCAGTGAAAGCCGCTGCGCGGAGATTGCGGCCGAGGCGGAGGCCGCGCGCCAGGTCGGGCTGGAGGCCGAGATCCTCGACCGCGCGCCGCTGCCTTTCGTAACGGCCGCCGCGCTACGGTTCCCCGACCAGGCGCAGTTCAATCCGGCGATGTATCTGGTTGGCCTGGCGGAAGCGGTGACGGCCCGTGGCGGTCGGATCTTCGAAAACAGCCGCGCCACCTCGATCGACGAGGCAAGCCGCTGGCGCATCGTCACAGATGGCGGCGCCGTTGATGCCGGGCATGTCGTCGTCGCCACCAACATGACGGTGAAGAGCCCGATCGGCATGGCGAACCGGACGCAACCGCGCTGCCACACCGCCATGGCCTTTCGGATCGACGATCCCCTCCCTGTCGACGGCATGTTCATCGGCATCGACGACCCGACGCATTCCATCCGCACGGGCCGTGATGCCGAAGGGCCACTGCTGGTCACGCTCGGCCCCAAGTTCAACACCGGCTGGGACGGCGACGTGGCCAAGCGGTTTGTCGAACTGGAAAACTGGGCAAGAAAGAACCTTCCGGTCGGCGACGTCGCGTGGCGCTGGTGCAATGAGGACTATGATACGGCCGACAGGATCCCATATGCCGGCGAACCCGATCCCGCCAAGGCCGCCGGCTTCCACATTGCCACGGGCTTCAACGCCTGGGGTATCACCAACGGGACGGCCGTGGGCGCGATGATCGCCGACCTGATCTGCGGCCGCCCGAGCCCATGGCAACAACTCTACGATCCGGCCCGGCCCTATCCTGAGGCCTTCCACAAGAACGGCCGCAGTCAATCGATCGTCTCGAGCACCCACGACATTGCGCCTGGTATGGGCGGCGTGATCGTCAGGGGAGACGAAAAGATTGCGGCGTGGAGAGACACCGAAGGCGCACTCCAGGCGGTTTCGGCGATTTGCACCCACAAGGGCTGCACCGTAACCTGGAACAATGCGGACCACACCTGGGATTGTCCCTGCCACGGCTCGATCTTCGCCGCCGACGGTTCGGTCATCCACGGCCCTGCCCGAAAACCGCTTGCCCAGATTACATTGTGAAGGCGGCGACCGACACGGCCCGCGTCACGCCGGCCGTTCGTAGGTTCCGACCAGCTCCGTCTCCTCCAATGCGTGTTTCTGGGCTTGCTTCCAGACCTGATGCACGCCCGCCTGTCCTGGTACGCTGAGGCTCGGCACATCGAGCGCGGCCAGCAGGAAGTGGTAATGGTGGACGCCGTGCCCTGCAGGCGGCTGCGGACCATCGTAATACGCATTGCCGAAATCGTTGGTGCCTTGCCTGAGTGCCGACGGGCCGGGCTTGCCGTCTTCGGCCTCGGCTAGTCCCCCGGCATCCGGCGGGATGTTGAACACCGCCCAGTGCCCGAAAATCCCGCTTGGTGCATCGGGATCCCGCACGACAAGAACAAGGCTCTTGGTACCATCCGGGACACCGGACCACTTCAGCGGCGGCGAGACGTTCTGGCCGTCACGCGCATATTTTTCGGGAATTCTTCCGCCTGCCCGGAACGCCGGGCTGATAAGGGTGAGTGGCATTGCTATTTCCCCAAGGAGGTTGCGACCGAGAAGCCCGCGCCTGCGCCGTTCACGCCGCTTGCTGAGCTTCGGCGACGCGTCTTATCTCGCCCGGCAGGGATTCCCAGACCTTGTGCATCTGTCCTTCTCCGACGTGATGGGCGAGTACCTTGGACACGACCCTGAATGCATCCTTGGAATCGACCGGGCGGGTAAATTCCAGCTCCGCCTTGATCTTGGCCAGAAACTCGTCGAGCGACCGCATCTTCTCGGGAGCTTTGGAAGGCTGATATTGGTCATAGAAGGCGCCGCGCACCAGGATCGGCAGCTGCGAGCCGAGGTGGGCTGCAAGATCCGGCTGCATACGGTCGCGCAGGGCGTGCAGCACCGCTCCGAGAACGTGCCAGGCGACCTGCCGATCCGGTCCAATCTCGTCCATGATCTCGTCGAGCCAGATGTTCGTGGTCTGCAGTGTCTTGTCGAATACGTCGAGTCCGGTGGCGTTCATCGAGATCCTCCTTCCGTTCAAATCCGACTAGGTGATGTGACCAAACAGCCGTACCTGCCCGTTGTTCCCCCATGCGCATGTCCTGATGCGCATTTATTGTCGGAGGTCCCGTCTGTTGTCGGCCCGTCATGAGGGAATTCGGGCCGGCTTTTTTGCCGCTGTTTTTCGACCACCTTTCTTGGCCGGCACCGGAACATCCTCATGGGTGGACGAGTTTTGTTTGCCGTCGCCGATCACATGGCGACGAGTGATGCAGACACAAAAAACAGGAGAAGAACCATGGCACATCACGATTTGGCGCCCCGGACGCCATCGCGCAGCCTCTACCCATCCGCGCGCGACCCGCTCACGTCATTCCACCGGCAGATTGACCGCCTGTTCGACGACTTCTTCGCGCCGATGGCCGAAGCGACTACGGCCGGCGATCTTTGGCCGAGCGTCGACGTACATGAAACAGACCAAGCCTATAAGGTCACCGCCGAATTGCCGGGGCTCGAGCAGAAGGACGTTGAGCTCAAGCTGCGCGAAAACACCCTCTTTATTACGGGCGAGAAGCGTTCGGAGCACAAGGAAGGCGAAGGCGGCCGCACCTACAGCGAACGCAGTTATGGCCGGTTTCAGCGGACCATCCCGCTGGAAGCGGAGATCGATGCCGACAAGGTGCAGGCCACTTTCAGAAACGGCATTTTGGCTGTCGAGCTTCCGAAGAACCCCGCTGCAAAGGACAAGACACGCCGCATAGAAGTGAAAGCGCGATAGTTGCCAAACTGAAGGCTGCCTGAGCAGGCGGCGTTCAGCCCAGATGGAGAAGAACGGCGAGCACGGCGGCAACCGCCCAGCGAGCGTCTAGCGCCGGGGATCGTCCGTTGCCTCGGAAACGCCTTCGAGAGCGATTTTGGCGGCTTCCTCATCGGTCCGCCCGAGGTCGGCCAGGGCGATGACGCCGACGAGGCGCTTGTCGTGATTGATCACCGGAAGACGACGCACCTGATGCTTGGCCATGATCTTCGCCGCATCGGTGATATCGGCGTCATCGAAGCACCAATAGACATGCTCGGACATGACCTCGCGAACGGTCGTGTTGCCGGCTGAGCGCTCCTCGGCGACGCCGCGCATCACGATGTCGCGGTCTGTCACCATGCCGACCAGCCTGTCATTCTCGCCGACCGGAAGGGCGCCGAGATTGTCGGCCCGCATTTTCCGGGCGGCATCCCTGATTGTCGTGTTCGGGCCGACCAGTTCGGTCCGACGGCTCATGATCTCCTGAACTTGCATGGGATCTTCCTTTCCCTGATTGCTGAGGCAACAAGTCGCCAGACGGACCTGTTGCGACGCATCGCTAGATTGCCAGCTGGCCGGACGAGGCATGTACGGATCACTATCTTCGATCTTCCCGATCCGCGCTGAGGCGCGTGCCGGTGCCGGCACCTCGCGATCGAAACTATTCTTGGAACGTCCAGGCAGCGAGCGAGTTCCAAAATGGTACCGGTGCCGCAGCCATCCCACGGAATGTGGACGCAGGCTGGTGAAAAAACATCCACCGGGAAAACAGATGCACGCGGATTGAAGGTCATGGCTATCATCTTTTCAGATCGCCGCGAGGCCGGGCGGCAACTCGCCGGGGAACTCGTTCGCTTTGCCGGCCGCGACGATGTGATCGTATTGGCGCTGCCCCGAGGCGGCGTGCCGGTCGGCTACGAGGTCGCGCAGGCACTCAAGGCACCGCTCGACGTCTTCGTCGTGCGCAAGCTCGGCGTCCCCGGTCACGAGGAACTGGCCATGGGGGCGATCGCGCCCTCAGGCGTACGTGTCCTGAACGACGAAATCGTCAACGGTCTCGCGATCCCGCCACATGTCGTCGACGCGGTCGCTGCAAGGGAGGAAAAAGAGCTTTTGCGCCGCGAGCACCTCTATAGGGACGGGCGACCCCCACCGCAGTTGAATGGACGAACCATTATCCTCGTGGATGACGGGCTTGCGACCGGATCGACCATGCGGGCCGGGATCAAGGCGCTGCGAAAAAACCACGCCGCCCATATTGTCGCGGCCGTTCCCGTCGGTAGCCCCGACACTTGCGACGCGATGCGGGCGGACGCCGACGAGGTCGTTTGCGCGACGACACCAGAGCCGTTGCTGGGTGTCGGGCGCTGGTACGTGGATTTCTCGCAGACGAGCGATGAAGAGGTCCGCGCGCTCCTCGCCAGGTCCGGGCCCAACCCCGCCGCTTCCGAAGAGGAATTGGCCGGGCGCGCGAGCGCGGGTCCGGCGCCTGGCACCAGATCGACATAGCGGAGATGGATATGGACCGGGATAGCGAGCACGTCGTGCATGTTCCCGCGGGACCTGTCACGCTTGAGGGCAATCTTTCGTTGCCCTCGGATGCTCGTGGCCTTGTGCTCTTTGCCCATGGCAGCGGAAGCAGCCGCCACAGCCCGCGCAACCGCTACGTGGCAGGAAGGCTGAACGAGGCGAACCTCGCCGCCTTCCTCATCGACCTGTTAACGGCCGAAGAGGAGCGGATCGACCAGGTCACGGCCGAGTTGCGCTTCAATATCGGACTGCTCGCCGACCGGCTGGTCGGCGTCACGGATTGGCTCGGCGCCTCGCCGGAAACATCGGGGTTGCGTCTTGGCTATTTCGGCGCGAGCACGGGCGCCGGTGCCGCCCTGGTGGCGGCGGCCGAGCGGCCCGACCAGGCCGCGGCCGTGGTTTCGCGTGGTGGCCGGCCCGATCTTGCAGCGCACGCCCTGCCGCGCGTCCGGGCGCCGACCTTGCTCGTCGTCGGAGGCGCGGACAAGCAGGTGATCGCGCTCAACCGCTCGGCGCTGGCGGCGCTCCACTGCGAGAAGGAGCTCGCCATCGTCCCTGGCGCGACGCACCTGTTCGAGGAACCCGGCGCCCTGGACGAAGTCGCGGGCCTGGCGAGCCGATGGTTCTTGCGCCATCTGATTTCGGACAGATCGGCGTCGACGTCCTGACAGCTGGGGCTTGGATCACCAGTCCCGGGATCATTTGCGTCCTCAACGCGTTATGATCCTCATAAGACCGCGCGCAGCTGCAACCCGAATGGCTGTCGCAACCCGTATGAGGGAGAAAGACAATGCCGGACAAGAAAACCATCGAGAAGGCCCGAAAGGACAAGCGCGAGGGCAAATCGCCGAGCACACAGGCCGGCGAGTTCGTGCACGAGGAGATCGATAAAATCCGCCGCGGCGAGCACGGCGCGCGCTCGACCCAGCAGGCCATCGCCATCGGGCTTTCCGAGGCAAGACGCGCAGGCGTAGACCTGCCCCCGCCCAAAAAGGGCAAGGTGAAGGAGAGCACGCGCAAAAGCGCCGAATACGCCTATGAGGCCGGCCAGGGTGAACGCACGCCGAAACGCCGCCCGCGGGTCTCGAAAGCCGTCTCCAAGGTGCTCGAGCACGAGCCGAGGAGTACGGCGTCGCACGAGGCGCTGGCGCAGCAAGCCAAGCGTGCGGCCTCGCGCCGGACGGCTGAGGAGCGCTCGGCCGCTGCCAAGAAGGCCGCCGAGACGAAAGGCGCCAGCGGAAGGAAGGCGGCGGCGCAGAAGGCCGCCAGAACGCGCGCGCACCACGCATAGTTCAAAGACGGCAGTTCGCCTCCTGGAAATCCGATATGGCCCAAGCGACCGGTATCGAGATCTGCCCCGGCAGCGCGGGACAACGCCGCTGCCCAAGGCGAACCTGCATCCGCGGGACAACATCGACTTCGAAATCACCGCTGACGAAACGGTGGCGCTGAACGAGCAATACGCGTCACTCGCGACGCTGCCTGACGCGTGACACCAACCGGAGGTACACGGCGGCAAGGGCAGCGGGAGACCGGTCAGGAAAGCGCAGCCTGTTTCTTGAGCATGATGCGTATCGCCCATAACGCGGAGAACTCTGATCATGACCTCAGCTGCCAGCACGACAATGCCGCGAGACACCACTCAGACGAGACATATCGCTTTGCTCGGCGCGCCCTCTAATCTTGGGCTGATGCCGCAGGAGGGTGAGCCGGAGCCCGGCGTGTGGAAGGCGCCGGAGACACTTCAATCGCTTGGTCTCGCCGACCGTTTAGGCGCCGGTCCGTTGCGCTCGGTTCGGGCTCCGCCTTATCGGCCTGAGGTGGATCCTGCGACGGGCGTGCGCAATGCCCAGGCCCTGCGCCAGTATTCCAAGACGCTTGCCGAAGCGGTCGACGAGGAGCTGAACTCGGGAGGGTTCCTGCTCATGCTCGGCGGCGATTGCCGTGTGTTGCTTGGCCCTGCGCTCGCGCTACGGCGTCGTGGCCGCTACGGCCTTATCTTCTTCGATGGGCACACCGATTTCAAATTGCCGGATACCTCGCCGTCAAAGGGAGCCGCGGGCATGGATTTGGCCTTCGTGACCGGCCATGGCCCGACGCTCCTGACCGATTTCGGCGAGCACACTCCTTTGGTCCGTGAGGCCGACGTAGTCGCGTTTGGCTATCGCGATGTGCAGGACCCCGCGACTTACAGGTCCAAGGCCGTCTTCGACACCGATGTTCACCGGATGGATTTGGCTGAAGTGCGGCGGCGCGGCTTCGCCGATGCGGCACGCATAGCGCTTGACGCGGTCGCAGGGCAGGACATCGAGGGTGTATTCGTTCACTTCGATGTCGACGTGCTGGACAGCGAGATCATGTCGGCTGTCGATACGCCGGAGGCCGGCGGTGTCTTGCCCGACGAAGCTGTCGAAGCCCTTCGCACATGGTGCAACGATCCACGCGTGATTGGGATGGAGGTGACGATCTATGATCCCGACCGCGATCCGGATCGTCGCTGTGGCGAGCTGCTGATCGACATTCTGGTCGCTTCCCTTCGCGGCCGGTAGACCAATGGGAGTCCTGCACTTGTGCACAAATGCAATCCGCCGGCACGAATGGCCGTCGGTCTGACGGATCGCCGCGCGCACCCATTCTGTGGTGCTACCTCATCGGGAACCGTTCTCAACGAACATGGTTCGGAGTGTGCGACCGAAGCATTCGGCTTCTTCTACCCGGCTATCGCCAAGGAGATTCGCCATGACCGGCAAAACCCGTCCCACCGTCCTGATCACAGGCAGCAGCGGGTTTCTGGGCCAGGCCATCGCTCGCGGCTTGATGGAGCGCTACGACATCATCGGCCTTGATGTTGCCAGACGATCCTTGCCCAGCGTCGAGACGATCGAGATCGACCTTACCTCGGACGCGAGCGTGGCGAAGGCACTGGCCGAGGTGCGCGAGCGGAGCGGCGGCCGCGTTGCCTCGGTGATCCATCTCGCGGCTTATTACGACACGACCGGCGAGGATAATCCGAAATACGGCGCGGTGACCGTCGAGGGAACGCGCCGGCTGCTGAACGCGCTGAGGGGGTTCGAGACGGAGCAGTTCGTGTTTTCGAGCACGCTGCTGGTGCATGCGCCGAGCCCGGCAAAGGGCGCCAGGATCGACGAGCGATCGCCGATCGATCCGGCCTGGGCCTATCCGAGATCGAAGGCCGAGACCGAGACGCTGATCCAGAAGGAGCACGGCGACATCAAGGTTGCGATCCTGCGACTGGCGGGTGTCTATGACGAGGATTGTCACGCGGCCTTCATCGCCCAGCAGATCGCCCGCATTTTCGAGCGCATGCCGACCGCCTATCTTTTCACCGGCGACATCACCACCGGCCAGCCCTACCTGCATCTGGACGATCTCGTCGACGCCGTGGTGCGCACTGTCGACCGGCGCAGCCCGCTTCCCGACGAGACCGTACTGCTGATCGGCGAAGAAGAGACGCCGTCTTACGACGAGATGCAGAAGCAGATCGGGCAGCTCCTGCATGGCGAGACCTGGCGGACCCTGTCCCTGCCGAAAGAGGTGACGAAGCTCGGTGCCTGGATGCAGGAGAAGGTTCTCGACCAGGAGTCCGACATCAAGCCATGGATGATCGAGAACGCCGACGATAACTACGAGATCGACATCTCCCGCGCCAGGCGCCTGCTTGGCTGGAACCCGCGGCACCGCCTGACCGCTACTTTGCCGGAAATGATCCGGCGGCTAAAGGCGGATCCTACCGACTGGTACAAGAAGAACAAGCTTGAACCGTCGGCGGCCGCCGCTTCCGCGCCCGAGCTCGACCAGGCCGCCGAACGGCTGCAGCGCCCGCTCGAGCGCTCGGACGACGAGGTCGAGGCGGAAACCGAACGCAGCCGGGCCGCAACGCTCTGGGCGCCGCTGACCAACGTTGCGATCGGGCTGTGGCTCGTGGCGTCGCCCTTCACGCTCGGCCTGTTCGATCCCGCTTCAGCACCGATTCCGCCGGCGCTCGGACATGAGATCGCCTCGCCGGAGACGCGCGATGGCAGGCTCGGCATCAGTGAGATCGTATCCGGCCTCGCCATCCTGTCGCTGGCGCTCGTCGGCATGCGCCGGCGCTGGCACGGGCTGCAATGGATCACCGCCTCGATCGGGGTTTGGGTGATGTTCGCGCCGCTGCTGTTCTGGACCACCAGCGCCGGAGCCTACGCGACCGACACGTTGGCCGGCATGCTGATCGTCGCGTTCGCGGTGATGATCCCGCCGACGCCGGGTATCAGCCGGCGTGCCCTTGCCGCCGATGACGACCGCCCGCTCGGCTGGAGCTATTCGCCCTCCCTCTTCACCCAGCGCATTCCCATAATCGGCCTCGCCTTTGTCGGCCTGTTCGTCTCGCGCTATCTCGCTGCCTATCAGCTAGGGCACATCGACAGTCTTTGGGATCCGTTCTTCGGCCCGGGCGAAACGCCGGCCGGCAATGGCAGCGAGGCGGTGGTCACCTCCTGGGTCTCCAAGGGTTTTCCGATCGCCGATGCCGGGCTGGGCGCCTTTGCCTATGCGCTGGATATCCTCGCAGGCGCGATCGGCGATCGCCGCCGCTGGCGTACCATGCCGTGGATGGTGCTTTTGTTCGGCTTGCTGGTCGTTCCGCTCGGTGTGGTCAGCGTCGGCTTCATCATCATTCAGCCACCGCTCATCGGGGCGCTGTGCACGCTCTGCATCGTCCAGGCTGCCGTCACCGTCGTCCTCATCCCTTATTCGGTCGACGAGGTGCTGGCGAGCTGCCAGTATCTTTGGCACGCGAAACAAGCGGGAGAGCCGTTCTGGCGCACATTCTGGTGCGGAGGTCCGGCACTTTCGGAGGACCAGACGCCAACGCCGGATCTCGACCGGCCGCTATCGGCAGTGGCGCGGGACTTCGTCACTGGCGGTGTGAATTTCCCCCGGACCCTTGTCGCCAGCACACTCGCCGGCGCCCTGCTGATGATCACGCCGCTTGTCTTCGGCACCAGCCCGCCGCTCTACTTCAGTGATCATGTCACCGGCTGCCTGGTCATCATGATCGCCGTTACGGCGATGGCCGAGGTGGCGCGCGCCGTCCGCTTTGTGAACATAGCGCTTGGAGCCTGGATCGCCCTCTCTCCGTTCATGCTCGCCGGCGGCGCGGCGGCGAGCCTCGCCAATCTGGCGATCGGAGCGCTGCTGGTCGGGCTCAGCCTGCCGCGCGGCACGCGCAGCGCTGCGCATTATGGCGGCTGGGACCGGGCCATCGTCTGAGAATGTTCGGCGGCGCAGGACGGTCGGCCAGGTGGCTGCAAAGATTGATCCGCATCAACCTGTCGAACACATCGAGCGGGAAGTCGGCGAAAGGCGCAAAGGCGGCCGTACCCTTCCAACTTGAATTTTCCGCGTATCTGCATTTCACAAGTCGGCAAATAAATTAGGGAGGAATTTCAGCATGATAAAAGGGCAATTCTCTGCGCCGGCATCCTCGCCGCCGGTATGTGGGCCGCGTCGTCATCGGCGTCCGCCGAAAGCCTGACCATGTCTTGCGGCGTTGACGAGGTCTGGTGCCAGCAGACGGCGCGGGCGCAATTGCGCGCCGAGGCCGCCAACCCAAAGGGAGACATCTGGTGGGGCGGAGCCGGCGATCCGCATCTGCGGGCAGCCGAGGAGGGCCTGACAGTGGAATACAAATCGCCGCTGCTCATGCGGGCCGGTTCTGATCAAAGCTTGAAGGATTGCACGCAGAGCTGGCGGACCTGGGCGAACACGCCGCTGCTGGCGCAAATCACCAGCGCGCCGTTTGCCAGCACCGTCTTTGGGTCGGGCTTGACTATAGTGCCGCCGGCTTCTTCCACCAGCAGCATGCCTGCCAGGCAATCCCAGGCGTTCATATGCTCTTCGACATAGCCGAGCAGCCTGCCGGCGGCCGCATAGGCGAGCATCAACGCGCCGGATGCGTTACGGAAAAACACGCCGCCCTGTGAAAACAGCAAACCGATGAGCGTTGCGACGTTCTGCATTTCGGCGCGGTTGGAAAAGCCGGTGCCCAATGAGCCGTCGGTCAGGCTGGTGGCCGCGCTTGCCCTGATCGGCTTGCCGTTGAGAAAAGCGCCGCCGCCCTTACGGCAATGGAACGTTTCGCTGGTAGAGGGCTCGTGGATGACACCCACGACAGTGTCGCCGTCCTTGGCGCAGGCGATGACCACACACCAGGCCGGAATGCCCCGCACGAAATTCGCGGTGCCGTCGATCGGATCTATCACCCAGACATGCCCGCTCGATCCGGTGACCGAGGCATGCTCCTCGCCGACAATTCCATCGGTCGGGTAAGCGGCTTTCATTGCCGCACGGATGAACAGCTCGACCTCGCGGTCAGCCTGCGAGACCATGTCCTGATGACCTTTGCTCTCGATGGCGAGGCTGTCGAGGTCGCGAAAATACTTCAGGCCGAGCGCGCCGGCGCGCCGCGCGAGATCGATGGCGAACTGTTCGCGCGTTGCTGTGTCGGGTGTCATGAGATCCTTGGGATGGCGAATGTGATCTGAGGAAAATACCCCAGCCAAAGAAGCTTAGCGGTGAAGATAAGAGCGTGCAAATGACGAGCCCTGCCTTTTGCGGGGCGGCCCCGAGGCCGACCGGTCTTCCATGCGCCCGACAGCGACAGTCGCGCTCATACGGGTCCGGTCATGTCGCCTTCGATATAGATGATCTGGCCGGTCATGAAGCTCGACGCGTCGGAAACCGGGAAGATCGCAGCACCGCCCAGTTCATCGACCTCGCCCACCTTGCCAGCGGCCGACCAATGCCACGGCTTGCCGGCGATAAACGCCTATCCCCGCCAGACATCTTCGCGGCGCAGATCGTCCATCGCGCGCGAAATGCCTTCGCGCAGGATCGACACCATATCGTCGATCTACTGGCGCTTGATGATTAATGGCGGCGACATCACGCACATGTTGATCAGTAGCCGGACCAACAGGCCGAGCTCGTGGCAATGCGCGTCGATGCAGGTCGGCACCTCGATCCGCCTCGCTTATGACCCTGAGGCTCTGCTGGCGATAACCGACTGAATAATTTTTTGCGCAGCAGTGCGACCGGCGACGATCGCGCCCTCGACATAGCCCGGAAATGACGGCGACAGCTCCGACGAGGCAAAATGCACCGGCGGGGCGCCCGCCCGGATAATGCGTTCGGCATCCGTTGCCGTCGCATCGACGATCGAATCGCTGTAACCGCCGCCGCTCCAGTGATCCCCGGTCCAGTCGCGATAGCTGAGATCGGTGACGCCGGCGGCCTCGATACCGAGCGCATCTTGCAGCTTTGATGTCACCGTAGCGCGTAGCGCCGCGCTGTCCATATCCCGCCAGCGCTGCGCCAGCGGCCCGCCGATGAAGACGACAAGTGCTGCATGATCCTCGTCCTTGCTGGCATCGCAGGCAAAAAGTCCGTGCGGCTCCCGCCACATCACCATGCCGCTCAAGCCCCTGTCGCGCCAGAAAGCCTTGGGATAGCGCACCAGCATTTTGATCACCGCGCCGCTTTCCCATACGCCGAGGGCTCTCTCCAGCGCAGCCGGCAGCGGCGGCACGAAATCCACTCTCGAGGCCATCATCGGCGGTAGCGCGACCAGTACCGCTCGTGCCTCGGTCACGCCGGCGGGCGAAACGACGCGAACCCCTCCCGGCCCGTGCTCAATAGCCTCGACAGCTGTATTCAGCCGCAGTCGATCGCCGAGATCCCGCGCAAGATCATCCGCCAGCGAATGCATGGTTTCGCCCACGAAATACTGCAGCTCCGACACCTCGTTGGTGATGCGGCGATCATTGTCGATCAAGTACCACAGCGGCAGCCTTTCCATTGCCAGGCACCACAGGCCCTCGATCATCGACCGAAAGGCGGCCTTGGCATCGTCGGGATCGTTCTGGCGATCGAGCCATGCCGCGACTGTCAAGCCGGCGATGGCCGGGTCGGTCGGTGCGATCGCGTTCATCCGCTCGCGAATTCGCATCGCGGTGCCGTAAGTGCGCCCGGCTTGCGCCTCGCTCATTCGCGGCTGCGTGACGAATTCGCCTGCGACATGGGTCTCGACCAATGTCTTGCCGCGCGCTCGCACCAGCGCCATTAATTCCGGCATGTCTTCGCACAAGAACTGGCCGCCGCTGTCGATCCGCTCGCCGAGCCCGTTCTGCACGGCTTCGACGCGGCCGCCGACACGGTCGCGGGCTTCGAGCAGCACGGCATCGATGCCGGCGTGGTTCAATTCACGCGCGGCCGACAGGCCGGTGAAGCCGGCGCCGACGATGGCCACATCGGCTCGTTCGATCTTGAACTTCATTAGCCGGCCTTGATCTTCTCGAATGTCAGGCGCCGGATCATTGTCTTCATTGCTGGTCCACCCTCTTTTTGATGGTTCATGCCGGCCTGGCACCGCGGGCTGCTGAGTTCGGATAGTGCTTGGGGAATGCCGCAGACAGGAACTCGTTCGCGGCCTGCAGCGCCGTCTCGCGTGTGGCGTCCTCGGTGCCCATCATCAAATGCAGCCACAGACCATCCAGCATGGCGCTGAGCGCCAGCGCCATGACTTGCGGCTCATAGGCATAGAAGCCGCTCTGCTTGAGCGCCGCGCAAAGATCGATGAATATGTTCTGGTAGACGGCATCGCGTGCGCTGCTCAGCGCCTGATATTTCGGTCGCGATTTGGCCTCGCCCCAGAAGGCACACCAAGCAGCCAGCTTGCGCTTGTTGCAGATCGAGCGGTTGAAATCGGCTGCCACCAATGCCTGCAGCTGGCGGGCGGGATCATCGCCGGCCCTTTGCAAGGCGCTGCGCCAATGCGCCGAATACTCGTCATGCATGTATTGCAAAGTGGCGACGAGCAGCTTCTCCTTGCTCTCGAAATGGAAATTGACGATGCCGCGCGACAGGCCGGCGCCGTCGGCGACGTCGGCCATAGTCGTTTCCGAATAGCCGCGCTTGGCCAATGAATCGATAGTCGCTTCGATCAGTTGAACCTGCCTTGTCTCTTTCGACGCTTTGCGGCCGCGCTTTTCGGAATCGCTTTTTCGCGCCGGTTCGAGGAGGGCTTCGCGCGCCTCTGTTGTCTTCATCGGGGTGATGGTCTCCAGCATCGCCGGCTAGCCGACCGGCATCGGCCGCGAAGATCAGTGGGACGGTGTTTGCCACTGTCAAGCACCTTCTGCATGGCTGCCCATATTCGAATGTTCTCGTCGAGATTGCATCCTTGGATAAAACGTCGTCGAAGGCATCCGTCGGCGAAAGGCAGCGATCCCGGCGATGGAGACCAGATCAGCGCCGCCGAGCCCGCCTGCAGCGGACCTTGGGTCGAGATCTACGCCGGGCGCGAGCTGCAATATCAAAAGCTGCTGAAGCGTGCCAAACTGGTGCCGCGGCTGGTCGTCAGGCTCGGCCGCCGCACTGCCAATCCGCCTGCGGATTTCTAAATATGGCCGACGACACCGACAGTCCCAAACTCGCCGCCGAAGCCGCCGAACAGTGGCAGCTGATCAACACACCGCTCGGCGAAAAATGGTCGGGCCGCACCCGCTATGCTGCGGCCATGTTCTTCTACAAACGCGGTGAGATGAGCGCTGAAACGCTGGAGGCCTACCGTATTTGTGCCAGGCTGGATTCGACCGATCCGCTGCCGATCATCCGCGACCGCGGCATTGGCCAGGACTGGCTTAAACGCATGGGTTTCGAATAGTCGGCCTCCAAATCGCATTCCGGTCAAGCCGGCATCACCCGCTTAGCCGATGGTCTTTTCCAGCATGCCGAGCCAGTTGCGATAGGCGATCTTCTCGATCAGCGCGCGCCCGAAGCCGCGAGCCGCGAAAGCGTCGAGCAATCTTGGCAGGCCGGCAACGTCGCCTATCACGGCCGGGATCATGGCGCCGTCGAAATCCGAGCCCAGGCCGACGCCGTCTTCGCCCAGCGCCTGCAGCAGCGAATCGACATGGCGCACCATGATGTCGAGACTGGTGTCGGCGTTCATCCTGCCGTCCTCACGCAGGAACCCGGTGGCGAAATTCAGCCCGACCATGCCGCCGGAGTCGCGGATCGCGCCGAGCTGCCATTCGGTGAGGTTGCGCGAATGGCCGCAGATCGCGTGCACGTTGGAATGGGTCGCGACCAGCGGTGCGTCGCTGATCTCGACGACGTCGCGGAAACCTTTTTCGTTGAGATGCGAAAGATCGATCATGATCTTCAGCTGGTTGCAGGCTTTCACCAGCGCCTTGCCGGCATCGGTCAGCCCCGGCCCTGTATCGGGCGACGACGGGAAACGGAACGGCACGCCGTGGCCGAAGGCATTGGGACGGCTCCAGACGATACCGAGCGAGCGCAGGCCGGCTGCGTGGAGGACATCGAGCAGGGTGAGCTCAGGGTCGATCGCCTCGACCCCTTCGATGTGGAAGACCGCCGCGATCGAGCCTTGCGCCATCGCCTTCCTCACATCGCCGGCGGTGCGGCAGACAGTGAGCGCCGAAGCCCGCTCCAGCCTGAACAGGATCGAGGCCATCGCTATGGTGGAGTTGAGCGCATCGGCGCGCGGAACCTCGGGCGGCATGGGCTCGCTGTCGCTCGGCGCCAGCGGCACCGCGCCGCGCTTGGATTTCTCGACAGGCGGCGGGAAGATCGCGAACATGCCGCCGGCAAATCCGCCTTTCTTCGCGCGCGGCAGGTCGATGTGGCCACTCGGCGTCCCCTCGACGAACAGCTTTTCGACGTCCGCATCCTTCGACTGGTAGAGCCTGAGCAGCGTGTCGTTGTGGCCGTCGAAGACGGGAATGAGATCGGATTCGGTCATGGAGGGCCATTCGGTTGAAGTGGTCGGGCCGCGGAGGGCGAGCCGGTTGTTGCCAATACTTAGGCAAGGCGAGCGCTCTGCGCAAATCCCGCATGTTTGCCTTATGTTTGTACGCCGCCAATGGTCGAAGCGGCACGCGGTAAAGCCGCGCACCCTTTGTCCTGTCATTCATCGAGGGGCAGTCTCTTACCGCTTCAGCACGTCCGCCCATTCCGGATGGCGGCGGAACTGAGCATTGGCGAACGGGCAAAGCGGGATGATCGTCTTGCCCGCCGCACGTGCATCCTCGACGGCACGGGTGACGAGGCGAAGTCCCGCGCCCTGGCCGCGAAATGCATCCGGCACTTCGGTATGGTCGATGATGATCTGGTGCTCGCCGACCTTGGTGAAGGTCATCTCCGCCTCGGCGCCGCTCGGCCCACGCAGGAAGTAGCGGCCCTTCGAGCCGCGGTCCTCCAGCTCGATCTCCGGCAATAGGTCAGACATGGCTTGCGGTCCTTTCATCCGGCGCTACGGCGAACAACTGCCGCGCCGCCTCGATCTCGCTCGGCCGCACCTCATGGCCGCCGTCATGCCACTCGACTGTGACATCGGCACCATCGGCGCGCAAATAGGCTTCAAGCCGCGCCGTCAAATCAGGCGGACAGATCGGGTCTCGCCTGCCGGCGGTGACCAGGATGCGGCTGCCGTCAAGGCTGCCCTTGACCTCCGGCTCGAACGGGATCAGCGGATGCATCAGCACCGTTGAGTCGAACAGCGAGGGTTCGGCAAACAGCACCGAGGCCAGGATGTTGGCGCCGTTGGAATAACCGAGGCCTAGCACCAAAGATGGCTTTGCCGCCTCGACATGTGCCTTGACGAAGCCGGCCATCTTGTCCGTCGCTCGCGTGAGATCGCCCATGTCGTAAACGCCCTCGCCGGTACGGCGAAAGAAGCGTGCGGCGCCTTGTTCCGAGACATCGCCGCGCGGGCCGACGATCGTCGCTTGCGGCGCAAGATCGCGCCCAAGCGACAGAAGCTGATCCTCGTCGCCGCCAGTGCCATGGAAGACGAAGAGCAACGGTCCGCCCAGCGAACCGGGCAGCACCTTGTGAATATACGAATCCTTGCTCATAACCCTGCCCTCAGTCTTCCAGTTTCTGCAGATGCTGCTCGAGATAGGGCCGCAAATGCTGGTGTTGCGACGGCAGTTTCAGCGCCTCGCCGAGATGGGCGGTATCCTCGTCGCGGTCGAAGCCCGGCTCGTTGGTGGCGACTTCGAACAGCACGCCCCCCGGTGTGCGGAAGTAGATCGCCCAGAAATAATCGCGGTCGATCACCGGCGTCACCTGATAACCTGTATCGAGGAGTGCCTTGCGCACTTCGAGCTGCTTGGCGCGGTTCTCGACGGCGAAAGCAACATGGTGGACCGAGCCGGCGCCGAGATTGGCGAAGCCGGCCCCTGGCAGCGATTCGATATCGACGACGTCGGCGCCGTTGCCGTTCTTCACCGCCAGCCGCCTGATGTTGCCGGACTTGTCGACCTCCTCATAACCCATGAATTTCAGCAGCTCTTCGGTGGCGCCGCCATCTTTCAGCCTGAGCGACACCGAGTGAAAGCCGCGGATCGCCACGTCGGTGGGAATGCCACCCTTGGCCCATGGCGCACGGTTGTCCGCTCTGTCTTCGACCAGCGCAAACCCGTCGCCGTCGGGACCGGCGAACGCAAGACGCTTCCCGCCGAACGTCTCCTCATGGGACAGCCCGGTGACACCTTGCTCGGCAAACCGTTTCTCCCAATAGTCGAGCGTGCCCTCGGGCACCGAGTAAGCGGTGTTGCCGACTTCGCCGACTCCATGGCGGCCCTTGCCGATGTTCGGGAACGGGAAGTAGGTCATCACCGAGCCGGGCGTGCCGACCTCGTCGCCGTAATAGAGGTGGTAGACGTCGGGTGCGTCGAAATTGACGGTTTTCTTGACCCGCCGCAGGCCGAGCGTCCCGGTGAAGAATTCGTTATTCTGGCGCGCATCGCTGGCCATCGAGGTGACGTGGTGCAGGCCCTTGACCTGGTCGAGCATGTCTGTTGCTCCTTCCCTTGTGCTGGTGCGGCCCTTGCCGCTGTCCACGCAAATATGAGCATCCGCCTCCTGGCCGCAAAGGCGGCAAACACAGAATGGACTGTGCTGTTAAAGTGAACGACGAAGCAGGTTTTGTTCACCATTCGGCAAACTGGACCGGCTTGCATACTCGCCGAAATTGCGCACCATGAGCGACGCATGTAGCCAGCGTGAGGATACAGCGGTTGAGTGGAAAACGCCCCAACATTCTCCTGATCACCTGCGACCAATGGCGGGGCGACTGCCTGTCAGCTGCTGGGCACAAGGTGGTAAGGACGCCGAATGCCGACGCGCTGGCTGCCGAGGGCGTTTTGTTCCAGAAGCACTATGGCGGCGCCGCACCTTGCTCACCGGCACGCGCCTGCCTCTACACCGGCCTTTACCAGATGAACAATCGTGTCTGCCGCAACGGCACACCGCTCGACGCCCGGCACGGCAATATAGCGCTCTGGGCGCGCGCCCTCGGCTATGATCCGACGCTGTTCGGCTATACCGACACGGCGCGCGACCCGCGCACGCTGGCGCCTAGCGACCCGCAGCTGAAAAGCTATGAAGGCGTGCTGTCCGGCTTCACCGTGCGCCAGCTTCTGCCTGAGCACCAGAAGCCCTGGCTGTCATGGCTCAAGGCGCGCGGCGTCGATGCTGGCGCCGGCTCCCCCGACATTCATCGCCCGGCGCGCGAAATCCTGGAAAACGACGGCGCGATCAGCAACGGTCCGCCAATCTATTCGAAGGACGAGACGCCGGCGGCCTTCCTGGCCGGCGAATTCATCCGCTGGCTCGGCGAGCAGGAGCGCGATGCGCCGTGGTTCGCGCATCTTTCCTTCATCAGCCCCCACCCGCCCTTCATCGTGCCGGCGCCTTACAACGCCATGTACGATCCGGCCATCGGTCCAGCTTTTGACCGGGCGGAAAGCTGGCAGGCCGAAGCAGCAAGCCACCCCTATCTCGCCTATGAACTTAACCTGCAGGAACGGTCGAAATTCCGTCCCGGCTCGGAGGGCAAGGTGCGCGACTGGGGCGACGATAATTTTCGCCGCATCCGGGCGCTCTATTACGGCATGATCTCGGAGGTCGACGCGCAGCTTGGCCGCGTCTGGCAAGCGGTCAAGGCGGCCGATGCATGGGACGACACCGTCATCGTGCTGACCTCCGATCACGCCGAGATGATGGGCGATCATTTCATGCTGGGCAAGGGCGGCTTCTTCGACGGCAGCTTCCATATTCCGCTGGTCATTCGCGATCCGCGCCGCCGCAAGGCGGCCGGCAGCAGTGTCGACCGCTTCACCGAGGCGGTCGATTTGGCACCGACCTTGGTCGAGCTCACTGGGCTCGAGCTCACTGGCGGCGAAGTCCTGCCGCATCTCGACGGCCGCTCGCTGGCGCCGTTCCTGGACGCAACGGAGCCGGACAATTGGCGCGATGCGGCGCATTGGGAGTTCGATTTCCGCTCGATTGCGGATGGTGATGCAGAACGCTATTTCGGCATCAGTCCGCGTCAGTGCAATCTCGCCGTCATCCGCACGCAAAAGTTCAAATATGTGAATTTCGGCGGCGGCCTGCCGCCCTTGCTCTTCGACCTGGAAAAAGATGCCGGCGAGCTGACCAACGTCGCTGACGACCCAGCCTATCTGCCGGTGCGGTTGGAATTTGCCGAGAAGTTGCTCGCCTGGCGGGCCGAGCATCTCGACCAATCTCTGGCGCTCGCCGAACTGACGGACAATGGCGTTGCCGGCCATGTCGCGGGCTTTCCCTCGACATAAACAAAGCCCGCGCCGTTGCCGGCGCGGGCTTCTCTGTCGGCCTGTGTGCTGCTTAGCGCATGATCATGCGCTGTTTGTCGCGATTTTGCGCATAGCTGGCCTTGTCGTAGGGAGCCTGCGCCTCAAGCTGCTCCTTGGTGAAGTTCGTGTAGAGATAGCGCTTGCCGTTCTTGTCGGTCATGAATTTCAGGTTGTCCATGCCGACCGCCACCTCCTTCTCGCCGACGCCAAGGAAGCCGCCAACGTCGATGATGACTGCGTCGACCTTCTTGTCGCTGCCCAGCACGATATCGCCGATCTCGCCGACGTTGACATCGTTGGCGCCGTAAACGGTGGTTCCAACCAGATCCTCGGCCCGGATTTCGCCCATCGGCATTTCGGTTAGCGTCGACTTGTCGATCGACCCGGTCTTGGTCTGGTCGGCCGTGGAATTAGCCGGAGGCGCCGCTGCCGGAGAGTTTTGAGCCGTCTTGCCGGCTTGGTCAGTGTTGTTGGTCGTTGCGGTGTTGTCCTTCGACGCGGTGTTGCTGGCCATCACGGTAGGCGTGACGGTAGCAGGCGCATTGGCATCGTTCGACGCAGTGGTTGCCGGGGCCGGATCATAGGCCTTGCGGTTGAAGTCTGGCTGCGCCTGCAGCTCTTCCTTGGTCGTTTGCGCGACCAGCCAGCGATCGCCGTTCCTCTCGGCCCACTGCGCCTTATCGAACTCATAGGCGACGTTCTTTTCGCCGATGCCGAGGAAGCCGCCGACACCGATGATCAGCGATTGCGCCTTGGCTTCCTTGTTGATGACGATGTCGTTCACGTCACCGATGTTTTGGGCGTCGTCGCCGGTGCCGTTATAGACGGTCTCGCCGATGATATTGGTGGCGAGATTGCCTTCGGCGCGCTTCACTGGCTCAGCCGGCGCGGCAGGCGCCGGGGTTGTATTTTGCGCGCTGGTGGAAGGGGCGGCAGGCGCCGCATTATCCGCCGAAGCTGGTGGCGGAGTCGGATCGTAAGGCCTCCGGTCGAAATCCGGCTGAGCCGTCAACTCATCCTTCGTCGTTTGCGCTATCAGCCAACGGTCGCCATTTCTTTCGGCCCATTGCATCTTCTTGTAGTCGAAAACGACGTTCTTGGTTCCTATGCCAAGAAAACCGCCAACGCCGATGACGACGGATTTTACCTCGCCGCGCTCGTCGAAGACGACATCGGTGATCTTGCCGATATTCTCTGCATTGTCGCCGGTGCCGTTATAGACCGACTCGCCGATGATATTGGTGACAAGGCTGCCCTCGGCGCGTTGCACCGGAGCGGCTGGAGCGGAATTCTCTACGGCGGGTGGTTGCGCCGGCGCCGGGGTCGTCGCCGACTGCGCAAATGCACCCGTCGCAATCAATGTTGCGACTGCTGTCGTGGTTAAAAGGGTGCGGATCATCTTAGTGTCTCCTCGTCGGTGATTTCGTGCACGCCGTGCCCGCCTGGCGTCACTGCGGGCGCAGCGTCTTCTGCATGTTCACAACGTTGTGACCACACTGTTGTTCCGAAAAAAGCCGTGGTGCACCCGGTGCGATGTCAATGGTTCTCGGATTCGCCGCGTCGGTCGAAAGGAACATTTTCTCGGCCGCCCCGTTCCACTCCCGGCTGGGGCTCCGTCCCGGCCCGATAAGTGCTGGAAAATGGAAC
This sequence comes from Mesorhizobium sp. M1227, assembly GCF_040318315.1. Classification (NCBI taxonomy): domain Bacteria; kingdom Pseudomonadati; phylum Pseudomonadota; class Alphaproteobacteria; order Hyphomicrobiales; family Phyllobacteriaceae; genus Mesorhizobium; species Mesorhizobium sp. M1227. The sequence continues at coordinate 46,993 of NZ_JAMYLZ010000009.1, read as the reverse complement.
GGCCATGCGGTTTGCAGCGGTGCTGAACAAGGACGGGGGCACCCTGCGCACCATCGATCTTGAGGCCTTCGCCAGTCGGATGCGCAGCACACTTGAGACTGCCGGCCACTCGATTGATATCGAAATCGTCGCCGGCAAGGATATCGTCGCCACGCTGGACGGCGTAGCTTCCAGGCGCGGCATCGACGTCGTGCTGGCTGGCGGCGGCGACGGCACCATTTCGGCCGCGGCAGCCCGTTTGATGAATGGGGAGAAGGCGCTGGCAATTCTGCCGGCTGGCACAATGAACCTTTTTGCGCGCGGCCTCGGTATCCCGCAGACCCTCGATGCGGCACTGAAATCGTTTGCCGACGGCGAGGTGATGGCGATTGACATTGCAACAGCCAACGGCCGGCCCTTCGTGCATCAATTCTCGATCGGCATGCACGCCAGGATGGTGCAACTGCGCCAGAAGATGGAATTCGGCTCGCGGTTGGGGAAGATGCGCGCCTCGGTGCGAGCCGCTTGGGCGACGATCAACAATCCACCGGCGATGAACGTAACGCTGATGATCGGCGAGGCCGAGATCAGAACCCGGATCACCGGTATCGGCATCACCAACAATCTGTTTGGCGAGGGCCACCTGCCCTATGCCGATAATCCGGCAGGCGGCGTGCTGGGCATCTATGTCACCGTGGCGCGGCGGCGCGGCGAATTGATCAGGTTCCTCTTTGACGTCGCCCGTGGGAAATGGCGCGGCAACGAGCATGTCGAAATCCATCAGGCAAACCGCGCCGTTTTGAAAATCCATTCGACTAACAGGAAAGTTCAGGCCGTCATGGACGGCGAACTGGTAAAACTCGATCGCGAGACGACCGTCGAAATCCATCCGCGCGCGTTGAATGTTCTCGTCCCGGCGCGCGCTGTCGAGGCAAAGGTTGCCTGACGTGGGATGCGTGATGTGGGGTTGCGTGATGCAAACTGGCGCGAGCGATGGAGAGAACCTAGCCGCTGGGCGTGTTGCCCTGTTCGGTCTTCGGCGTCTCGATCATCCAGCCGTAGATTTCGGCGACGCCCCAGGCGATAAAAGCCAGCAACAGCGCGGCGATCAGGATACGAAGGACATGCCGACCCCGCCGCCCTTGACGGGCTTTGTTTTCAGGAATGGTTTTTGGCATCGTCTGGCTCCATATTTGGCGCCGGCAGGCGTAACTCGCGGGGCGTTGGCTGGTAACGGTCCCCCGCCGCGAAAGTTCCGGCACTGCAAGGCGGCAGACGGGCCGGTTGGCCTGACCAATCAGCGGAGCCGGCCTCCGGGGGCATAGTGGACGACAATAGCCAGAACACGCCGGGCCTGCCGGCCGATATTCGCCGTGTGGTGGGCGCCGCGGACCGTCTTGCCGTGCTGCACGGCCTCGACACGCTGGACGGGGCTGCCGACCCTGATTTCGATCGTATCGGCGGTCTTGCCGCTTCGGCTATGCAAACGACTGTCGCACTGATCACGCTGGTCGATGCCGAGCGGCAGTGGTTCAAGTCCTGTATCGGCCTCGACGAGACCGAAATCGCAACCGAGACATCGTTCTGCGCCTATACCATCGCAGCCGGCGACGTGCCGATGGTGGTGGCCGACGCGGCGGCGGATCCGCGGTTCAAAGCCAATCCGCTGGTCACCGGCGAGCATCATATCCGCTTTTACGCAGGCGTGCCCATCGTAGTCGACGGCGCGCTGATCGGCACGCTGTGCGTGCTCGACCGGAAGCCGCACGCACGTCCCTCCTCTGTCCAGCTCCACCAGCTGTCGGCGCTGGCCGGCCTCGCCGCCAGCCTGTTCACGCTGAAGGATGCAACCCGCAGTGCGGCGATTGCCAAGGCAGCACTGGTTCGAGAGGAAAAGCGGCGCGCTATCGCGCTCGACGCGGCTTCGCTTGCCAGCTGGGCATGGGATATCCGCAGCGATATGATCGACTGCGATGTCCTGCTGTCCGAATTGTTCAACCTGCCGAAGTCGAACAGGCTGAGGGCGCGCGACATCCTGACCGCCATCGACCCGCGCGACGTTCACCAGACCGAAACACGCTTTCGCGACGCGCTGACCGGCAGCGACGATTATTTTGGCGAATACCGTGTCAAAGGCCTCGATCCGCCGCGATGGATCGCAACACGCGGCCGCGTCATAGAACGCGACGGCGATGGCAAGCCGACGCTGATCTTCGGCGTCAACTACGACATTACCGAACGCAAGCTTGGCGACGAACGTCAACGACTGTTGCTGCGCGAGCTCAATCACCGCGTCAAGAACACTTTGGCAACCGTACAGGCGCTGGCGACGCAGACCGTTCGCCATGCCCGCCAGCCAAGCGAATTCCTCGAAGCCTTCAGCGCCAGGCTGCAGGCACTGGGCGTTGCGCACAGCCTGCTGTCGGACCGCGAGTGGCGCGGCATCGGCATCCGCGAGCTGGTGGAGATCGAGCTAAAGCCGTTCCAAGCCGCCGGACAATCGCGCATGGCGATCTCCGGCGCCGATGTCCTGCTCTCACCCGACCAGGCAGTCGGGCTCGGGCTGATCCTGCATGAACTGGCAAGCAATGCACTGCAATACGGGTCGCTCTCGGTTTCCTCCGGAAAGGTCGATCTCGATTGGAGGGTACAAGGCAGGAAGGGCGCACGCCGTCTGTTGCTGGCCTGGCGCGAAAGCGGCGGCCCGCGGGTTGCGCCGCCCGAACGCCATGGCTTCGGCTCGATCCTGATCCGCCGCAGCCTGGCCAAGGTCATTTCCAGCGAGGTGATCCATGAATTCCGGCCGGACGGCGTGGTCGCGGAAATATCGATTCCGCTCGAAGATTTGTGATTTTGCGACCGGCGCCAGAATCGTTTGCCCCGAACTATCCCCTCCGAACTATTCACGTTTGCCGGTATCCGGATCATCGGAGCCGCGCTTCACGTTCTCGCGGTAGATGGCGTAGGCAGCGAGTGCTATCGCCGGGCCGAGAATCGCGCTCAGTCCGGCCTTTCCCGGGCCATCTTTGCCCTTGAGCAGCGCCGGCAGCACGGCGAGTGCCGCAGTGATGCCGATAGCCTTCATGTCAGCGTTGCGTCGCTTCGCCCGGCGCCTGGCGCGCGAGCCGGCCGACATCCGGTAGACGAGCAGGATGAGACCGGCGATTGCGAGAAAGCCGATCCCGAAGCTCAGGGAAGCTGCCATCGGCCCATAGCGGGCCGCCGTCCAGATATAGGCCGCCCCGACCAGGAAGCCGAGGCCGCACAGCGCTACGACCGCTGCGACCGAATAGACAATTGCAGCCACACGCGCGCGTTGCACCGCCGCAATGGTTTCGCCCGAGGCGAGGCCCGAGATCAGCGATGCAAGCATTCCCATGCGTGCAGAACTAGCGGCGCGCGAGAAGCGCGAAGAGGAACCCGACGCCGGCGGCGATCGCCAGCGACGTCACCGGCTTCTCGCGCATATGCGCTATCATCTGCGCCTCGATGTCCCTGGCGTTGCTGCGCAGGCTGTCGAAGGCTGCCTCGCCCTGGGTTCGCAACTGCTCGACGCTTTCGGCGGCGGCTCGCCGCGCTGCCCCGTAGCCATGTTCGCCAGTTTTGGCCAACAGCTTGGTAAGTTGGTCGATGTCGGCCTTCAGTTGTGCGATGTCGGCCTCAATATCGGAATTCGTGCGGGCTTCGTTCGCGGCCTTTCCTGCGGCAGTCGCCATTGCTTCACTCTCCATGCTTTTGCTCGGTCGAAACGCCCGACAGACCCCAAGGTTCCGGCACGAACCTCTTCTAACCCTATCTCCGGCAGCGCGCGTTGCAAATGCCTTGCATGGGCCGAGGCCGACGCATCCGCGCCAGCGCGTCTTTTTTAAATGACAGCATGCCAAATAACGATCATGACTTCCCCCGTTTCACGATCGAGACGAATTTAAGGAGATATTGCTGCGTGCGCGCATCACTTGACGGTTTGCGGATTCTTATCCTGGAAGATGAGTTCCTGATTGCCATGGATATCGAGCAGCTTTGCCGCGACTACGGCGCGCTCAATGTGGTCATCGCCCGTGATCTGACTGAGATCGAACAGCAAGACGTTGCCGCGCAGTTCGATGTGGCCATCGTCGACCTCATGCTGAGCGGCGTTTCGACGCTCCAATTTGCTTCGCGGCTGCGTGAAGCGGGCATCCCGTTCGTCTTTGCCTCGGGCTATTCGGATACGGACGAGATCAAGAAATCCTTTCCCAGCGTCAGACTGGTCACCAAGCCCTATTCGGGAGACGATCTCGTCGAGGCAGTGGCGGCGGCCTGCAGGCGAACGCATCTCCGCTGAGGCGCGGAGCGGTTCGAACACGCCGCGCTTCACGCAGCCGTCGACCCGGTTACCTGAGCCGAAATTGCGTCCGGGCCATACTCGTCTTCACCGGAGATCTTCAGAATTTCCTGCAGCCGTGTGCGGGCGCGGCTGACGCGGCTCTTGATCGTTCCGACGGCGCAGCCGCAGATCTCGGCCGCTTCCTCGTAGGAGAAGCCCGACGCGCCGATGAGGATAATGGCTTCGCGCTGGTCTTCTGGCAGCAATTCGAGCGCGCCGCGAAAGTCCTCGAGGTCAAGTTGGCCGTGCTGGGCCGGGTGAACGGCAAGCCTGGCCGTCATGACGCCATCGCTGTCCTGCACCTCGCGGCCGCGCTTGCGCATCTGCGAATAGAATTCGTTGCGCAAGATCGTGAACAGCCATGCCTTCAGATTGGTGCCGGGCTGGAAGCTTTCATGCTTGTCCCATGCCTTGACCAATGTTTCCTGCACCAGGTCGTCGGCCTTGTCGGCGTTTTGCGTCAGCGACACGGCAAAAGCCCGCAGGCTCGGGATCGAGCCGAGCAAGTCGGTCTTGAAGCCTTGGGAGACGGCCGCCATGCCTCAGTCCTTCTTTTGTACAGGTTCGGCTTTTTCCAACTGGCTGAGCAGTTGGGCGAAGCGATCCGGCACATTGTCGGAGACCAGCTCGTCGTAGTATTGTTTGAGTTTGCGGCCGATTTCCGAGTTCGGCCCAAGCGGGTCGCGGGAAGCAGCCCGGCGCCCGTTGCCAACGCCACCCATGGTAGCTTTCGTCATGTTCTTCATTTCGCCCTTTTGTCCCAGCCTTAAGCCGCCCTTCAACACATAACGCAAGGCAAGCGGCAGCCTCGTCTGGTTGCCCAACCCGCCCCTAAACGCCAGCCCATATATTTAGTTCCGCATGATCGGAACTTTTTCGCAGAACCCGCGTTTTCAACTCTGGGCTTGCGAACCGTTTTTTAGCTGTAACATGCAATCACGTCATATGAGGGAGACGTCCAATATGAGCCTATCAGCAACCATCGCTCCGCACCTGCCGTTCCTGCGTCGCTTCTCGCGCGCAGTATCCGGATCGCAGGAGAGCGGCGACGCGCTGGTCGCCGCAATGCTCGAGGCCATCATTGCCGATGTCGACATCTTTCCGAACGCATCGAACGACCGCATCGCGCTCTACAAGGTCTTTGCCAAGCTCTTCACCTCAGTGGCCATTCGCGTTCCGCAGGAGCATGCCCAGTCGGCATGGGAACAGCGTGCCGCGGCCAATCTGAATGCAATTGCGCCTCGCCCCCGCCAAGCCTTTCTGCTGGTGGCGGTCGAAGGCTTCAGCGAAGACGAGGCGGCGGAGATTCTCGACGTCGACGAACAGGAATTCTCCGAACTCCTCGCGCAGGCGAGCAACGAGATCTCCCGTCAGGTGGCAACCGACGTGCTGATCATCGAGGATGAGCCGCTGATCGCCATGGACATCGAGGAAATGGTCGAAAGCCTCGGCCACCGCGTCGTCGGAACGGCGCGCACCCACGCCGAGGCGGTGGCGATGTTCGGCAAGGCGCGGCCAAAGATGGTGCTTGCCGATATCCAGCTTGCCGACGGAAGTTCGGGCATAGCGGCCGTGAATGAGATCCTGTCGTCGACCTCGGTACCGGTGATCTTCATCACCGCCTTTCCCGAGCGCCTGCTCACGGGCGAGCGGCCGGAACCGGCATTCCTGGTTACCAAGCCGTTCAATCCGGACATGGTCAAGGCTCTTATCAGCCAGGCCCTGTTCTTTGACCGGCACGCGAAAGCCGCGGCATGAAACAGCGGGCGGCCGAACTGCGGCCGCCGAGACAGCCGCTCCCCAGGATCAGAGGGGAGTGACGCCGGCTCAATTCACTGGCAACCAACTGGGGCAACCAACTGGACCTTTCCACACACCGCGGCAATTCGGGCCCTGAAGATTTTCAGCATCGTCTTTTTCGGAAAATGGTGGAACAAACGGAGGCGAATCACGTTTTCACCGCAGCATTGGAAGGAGATCGATCATGCTTTACTGGGCGCTCGTATTTCTCGTCGTGGCGATCATCGCCGGTGCGCTTGGTTTCGGCGGCATCGCTGGCACCTCGGCCGGCATAGCGCAGATATTATTCTTCATCTTTCTCGCCTTCCTGATCATATCGCTTATTGCCGGCCTGATCAGACGAGCGTGAATGCCAAGCGGCCATTCAAGCGAACACTGGAAGCCGCACCCCTCAAACGGTTTCCAGCCACCGCCGGGCAGTGTCCTCCAACGGGATGCCGCTCGGCGGACCGCTTTTTAAGGTTTGATACGAACCTCCTCCTTTTGGAACCCATTTTTCCGCGAACCGTTCAGCCCGACATGGGTTGAGCAAATTGACCGATGCGTTCCAGAGTCGGAAAAATGAAAGACCGCGGCCAGAGTGATGAGATCATCGCTTTGCATCCCGCCGAAAGCGGGATGCAGCTTGGTCGGGCCCTTCTCCATGCACTGCACAATGCCGGGATTTCCGTCCTGTACCAGGATCGCGAGATGAAGACGGTGTGGGCGCGCAACATGCGCGCGCCCTGGACTTCCGATGCCTCCGACAACAACGGCATCTTGCCGCCGGCGCAGGCAGAGCGTATCGGCGCCGCCAAGCACGACGTCATCGTCTCCGGCAATCCTCAACATCTTGAGCTCAGCGTGCCGGCCGATGACGGCGCCCGCTGGTTTCAGGTGTGGATAGACGCCGACCGCAGCGAGACCGGCGCGGTGCAGGGCGTCGTGACCACCATGGTCGAAACAACCGAGCAGAAACGCCGGGAGCAGACGTTGAAGGCGCTGCTGCGCGAAGTCAGTCATCGCTCCAAGAACCTTTTGGCCATCATCCAGAGCATCGCCACCCAGACGGGCCGTTATTCCGGCAGCATTGACGATTTCCTGACGCGCTTCCGGGGCCGACTGCAGTCGCTGGCCTCCTCGCAGGATTTGGTTACGTCATCCAACTGGCGAGGAGCGGCGCTGCGCGAGCTGGTTTCCGGTCAGGTCGGCAGGTACGGCGCGGATCCCTTGCACAGCCTACGTTTCCGCGGCGCAAATCCATATCTCAACCCCAATGCCGCCTTGCACATCGGCTTGGCCATGCATGAGCTCGCCGTCAATTCGGTCAGCTATGGCGCACTGTCGCGCAGCGACGGTTTCGTCGAGGTGACGGCCGATCTGACGGCAGCTTCCGCTGGCGAGCCTGCGCTGTCGCTGACATGGGCCGAAGTGATCGGAGCCAACGACAATCAGCGCAGCGAGAAACGTTTTGGCAGCGTCGCGCTTGAACGCGTCGTGCCCACTTCATTGAATGGAACGGCGACACTCGAAATCACCGGGAATCGCCTCGAATACCGCCTTGTCGTTCCTCACGGCAATTTCGAGACGGATTAACGAGCGGCGGTCGTCGCGCGAAGGCTTGCTGCGCATCGCCATCTTTAACCGACTGTTCACCATAAAGTCCGATCCTGTCCGAACGCACCGATCCACCGGATTGAGTTTGGCACAAAATGAAGGGAATGGGGTCCTTGACGGCTGCCGACTTGAACAGACTGGAACAGGCCGCTCGCGTCTCGATGGGCGGTTTTCAGGATCCCGACGCGTCCACAGCGCCCGCGCCTCGTGCTTCGCCCCTGCGCTTCGCCGCCGTCGCGCTTATGGCCGCGATCGTCCTGACCGCCGCGTCCCAACTGATCTGAATCGAACTCGCCTCTGCTTGATCGCTTTGAAACCACTGCCCGAGTGCTCGGCCGTGCCCGTTCGCGGTCACCGACCTGCAGGGCAGGCCCAACATGTCGTCGCCAGATGCCTTGCCGTCGACCGGCACTCGGGGACGACTATGACAGGATCGTCTGGAACGTGCGTCCCAGCGGCACGCTCGATGCGTCCTTGGAGATTTCCGGGTTCGTGGTAGCATCAAACGGCGCACGCCCCGAAAAAGACTATCTTAATCAACAATGAAATCGTGCAGGCAAAGGCCGTACTTTCATGCTAAATGGCGGCTGGAGCTTATTAAAGTGAGGACAAAAGTGAGGATGACTCCATGCGGAAGATGATTATTGCCATGGTTGCCGTGGTTGCGGTCAGCGGCTGCACCACCACGGAAGAGAACGTGGGTATCGGCACTGTGGGCGGCGCGCTCATTGGTGGCGCTGTCGGCGGCGGCAAGGGCGCTTTGATCGGCGCCGGCGCTGGTGCGATTGGCGGTCTGCTCGTTCGCCGTCTGCAAAATGGCTACTGCCAATACAGAGATCGTCACGGCCGGATTTACACAGCTCGCTGCAACTAGTTTCGAGCTCCAGGCGGACAGCAAACGCGGAGGCAGGCCACCTGTCTCCGCGTTTGCTCTTTAAAGCGCTGTTGCGATGCGGCCCACGAGACGGCGTTTCAGGCCGGCAGCGGAACCTTGATTTCCACGTTCAAGCCATCTTCGCGAAAATCGCGCCTGATTGTGCCACGCAATTCGCGCGTGACGTTGAGATCGATCAGTCTGGTGCCAAAACCGCTCTTTGCCGGTCTCTCGAGCTTCTTCTGACCGGCCTCGCGCCAGTTGAGAGCCAATGTCCGGGTGCCGCTACGGGCTTCGAGCGACCAGTCGACCTTCAGCGCACCGACTGAATTGCCGGCTTCGCCATGCTTCAGCGCATTCGTCGCCAGTTCGTGAAAGACGAGGCCGAGTGCCTGCGTCGTCTTTTCATCGAGAAGAACCTGCGGTCCCGACAGCAGCCCTTCAGGAAGCTCGCTGCCGAACACCTGGCCTAGCTCGATGCGCAGCAGGTCGCCGAGATCGGCTTTCTGCCAGCGTGAGCGCGTCAGCATGTCCTGGGAAGCCGCCATCGCCTGCAGCCGGGCCGAGAAAGAAGCCGAGAATTCCTGGACGTCGGTGGTGTGCGATGCTGTCTGGCGCGCGATTGCCAGCACCCGCGTGATCGAGTTCTTGATGCGATGCTTCATCTCCTGCAGCATCAGGTCTTTTTCCAGCAGGCTCTTTTCGGTCGTTTCGTGAAGCAGCGAGACCGCCTCATAGGCCCGCTCCTGATAGCGGGCCACCAGCGCGATGGCGCCCGCAAGCAGCAGTCCGAACAATCCGAGCATCACCGGGATGGCGCGCGAGGAAGGTTGCGAGAAAGCACTTGTCGGCCTGAACAGGACGACCCACGGCCGGCCGGCGACGGTGACCTTGCGGGTGACCAGCAGCCTGTCGCCGAGGCTCGAAACAGGCGGCGTTTCCGATTGGAACAGCAGGTTGTCGCTGTCCACCGTGCCGTCATAGATCTCGGTGTTGACCGGCAGCAATGGTGCCCGGCTGAGCGCAGCCTGGAACAGATCACGGGCGCGGAAGGCCGCATAAAGGAAGCCGGCAGTCGAGGATCTCGTCGCGTTCACGGCGTCCGGCGCGGTTTCGACATTGAGCCGGACGAAGACGAGGAACCCGGTAAAGGTCTGCGCGGCACCCGTATCCTTGCCGAGCTGCACGAGCCCGCTGGCGTGCTGCTGGTCGTCGGCCATCGCCTTTTCGATTGCCTCGCGCCGCGCCGGCCCGGTGAACATGTCGTAGCCGATGCTGGATTTGTTGGACGGATCCAGCGGTTCGAACAGCACGATGGGCGTACGCCACGGTAAGTTCGTGTCGGGATAGATCGGATGGCTTGCGCCGTGATCGTGCAGGATGTCGCGCTCGACCGCCGCCTCGTTGCCAGTTTTCGCCAGGCGGAGGAAACCGATGCCGCGCAGGCCGGCGAAATTATTGTCGACGTCGAGCGCGTTGAAGAAAGCCTTGAACTCGCCCTGCGAGATACCGCCATTGCGTGCGTCGAACAGCGCCCGGGTCGAACGCAGCAGCGACAGGTCCAGGTCGATGCGGCTTTCGATCCGGTTAAGCGCGTCGTCTGCCGTCGCCTCGAATTTAATGCGGGCCGCCTCCTGGGTGGCAAAATAGGCAAAACCCGCCATCGTCAGGCTGATCAGCGCGACGGCGATAAAAGCGACGGTCGGAAAAAGCTTCTTCAATTGCTGATACGTCCCGTGGACGGTTCGGCATCTTTATGGGCAAGTCCTGACGCCAACACAATGGCGAGGCCAAAGCATGGTGACGGCTGGCACATTTTGGCGGCGTGTGATTAGCCGGCTAATTCTCGTTCATGCGGCGATCTTCAGCGCGCCCGGCCCCGGAATGGCGCCGGGTGGGCACTTGCCGAGGATGATCATGCCGAGCACCTCGTCCTGGGTGACGTCGGTTGTGCGCGCCGTTCCGACAACCCGACCGTTCTTCATGACGCAGACACGGTCGGCAAGCTCGAACACGTCGTGAATATCATGGCTGATCAGGAAGATGCCGATGCCGTCGGCCTTGAGCTGCCTGACCAGTTCGCCGACCTGCGCCGTCTCTTGCGGCCCGAGTGCAGCCGTCGGCTCGTCCATGATCAGGATGCGAGCATTGAACAGGATGGCGCGGGCGATCGCCACCGACTGCCGCTGGCCGCCCGAAAGCTTTACCACCGGCTCCTTGAAGCGTTGGAAACGCGGATTGAGCCTGCCCATCACTTTGCGCGCCTCGGCCTCCATGGCGACGTCGTCGAGCGTTCCCCAGCCGGTCATCAGCTCGCGGCCGAGAAACAGGTTGGCGGCCGCATCGACATTGTCGGCCAGCGCCAGCGTCTGGTAGATCGTCTCGATGCCGTACTTCTTGGCGTCGCGGGGATTGGAGATCGAAGCCTCCTCGCCGTTGACCAAAATCTGGCCCGCATCGCGCTTGTAGGCGCCGGACAGGATTTTTATCAACGTCGATTTGCCGGCACCGTTGTGACCGAGCAAAGCCATCACCTCGCCCGGGAAAAGGTCGACAGAGGCATCGTCGACGGCGCGAATGCCGCCGAAAGCGATGGAGATGTTGCGCATGTCGATCAGCGGCGTGCCCGTGGGAGCGGTTTTGTCTGCCATGATCGTTCCTCCTCCCTAAACGCGTTTGCGATAGACGGTATCGAGCCACACCGCGAGCACCAGCACGGCGCCGACAACGATGCTCTGCAGCGGTGAATCGATGCCGAGCAGCACCATGCCGGACTGCAGCGACTGCATCAAAAGCGCGCCGAGCATGGCGCCGAGCACTGTGCCGGAGCCGCCGGCGAGCGACGTGCCGCCGATCACCGCCGCCGCGATGACCAGGAGCTCGTCCAGCGTGCCCAGCGCATTGGTCGACGAGTTCTGCCTGGCTGACGAGATCGCCGCGGCGATCGTCGCCAGCACGCCCATGATCATGAACACCTTCATGGTCACCCAGCGCGTGTTGATACCGGCAAGGTTGGCTGCTTCCGGATTGCCGCCGATGGCGAAGACATAGCGGCCGAAACGGGTACGCTTGGCGATGAAGGTCATGATCAGCCCTACGGCTACAGCCATCAGCACGGGTATGGCGATGCCATGGGCGATGAACAGCCCGCCTTCGGGAACCGTTATATTGTTGGCCGCCGCATATCTGTTCACGATGCCGACCGGCCAAGGATAGGAATTGGCAAGCCATATGGCGCCCATGATGACAGCGCAGGTGAGGACACCGAGGAACGTCTCGGCCCAGATCGGGCGCAACGGAAAGCGGAACCGCTTGCGCTGCACCCGCCCGTTGAGCAGCATGAACACAACCGCCAGGCACGCGACAATTCCGACGATCCAGCTCCATCGCGCGCCGATCGAACCCGCCGGCCCACCGCCCATCAGCTGGAAAGTGGCATCAAGCGGCGCAATCGTCTGACCGCTGGCGACCCACCATGCGGCACCCCGCCAGACCAGAAGGCCGCCCAGCGTCACGATGAAGGCCGGCACCTCGAGATAAGCGATGATGTATCCCTGGAACGCTCCGATCAGAAGGCCAAGCGCCAGGCCGATGGCCAGTGCCAGGATCCAGATCCAGGGATTGCCTAATTGCAGACCGATCATTCGCACCAGGAAATGCACCTGCGCAAAGCCCATGACCACGCCGATCAGACCTTCGGCGGAACCGACCGACAGGTCGATATTGCGCATGACGATAACCAGCACCATTCCGGCGGCCATTATGGCCACGGCGGAAGTCTGCACCGACAGGTTCCAGAGATTGCGTGGCGTCAGGAAGGTCCGGCTGTCGAAGTCGAACGGATTGACGCCGAGCCGTACGCTGGAAACGACATGCAGGCCGACCCAGATGACCAGCAGCGCGCCGACCATGCCGAGCATGCGCGTGTCGAGTTCGGTTGCCTTGAGAAATCGGGCAACGATGCCGAGCTCGGATTCCCGTGCCCGGTCTGCCGTGCTGTCGACCGGCGTGTTGGACGTCGTGTCGGTCATGATGTTTCTCCCGCCGGGTTGCCGTCTGCCGCGGATGCCGGAAGCAGCCTAGAAGTTATCCGCCGGAAGCGGAAAAACAACTCTTGTTGAAAAACGCCGCGGCGAGCGGCCGCGGCGTTCGGACTTCTCGGAAACGTCGGCTCAGTTGCAGACTGCAACAGTGCCAGCCGTCACGCCGGCGCAGACCTCTTCTTTCTTGATCCAGCCGGCGTCGATGACGACGTTGAGGTTGTCCTTGGTGATGGCGACCGGGGTCAGGAACAGCGACTTGACGGTATTGCCGCCGGGCGTGGTGAAATCCTTCACGCCGGCAATGTCGGTCATCTGCTTGCCGTCGGCCAGCTGCGAGGCGATCTCGGCGGCATTCTTGCCGAGCTCGCGCGCATCCTTCCACACCGACACGGTCTGTGTGCCGAGCGCGATGCGGTTCAGCGCGGCGTGGTCGCCGTCCTGGCCCGAAACCGGAACCGATCCGGCCAGCCCTTGCGCTGTCAGCGCGGCGACGACGCCGCCGGCAGTGCCGTCATTGGCCGCGACCACGGCATCGACCTTGTTGTCGTTGGCGGTCAGGAACTGTTCCATGTTCTTCTGAGCGTTGGCCGGCAGCCAGCCGTCGGTATAGGCCTCGCCAACATTCTTGATCTTGCCGCTGTCTATTGCCGCCTTCAGCACCTCCATCGAACCGGCAAACAGGAAATCGGCATTCGGATCGGAACCCGAACCCTTGATGAAGACGTAGTTGCCTTCCGGCTTCACCTTGAAGACTTCCCGGGCCTGCATGCGGCCGACTTCCTTGTTGTCGAAGGTCAGGTAAAAGACGTCCTTGTTCTCGATCAGCCGGTCGTAGCCGACAACCGGAATACCTTCGTCCAGCGCCTTTTGCACGGCCGGCCCGATGGCCGAGGCGTCCTGCGCCAGGATGATCAGTGCGTTGGCGCCCTGCGAGATCAGGCTCTCGACGTCGGTGAGCTGCTTGCCGGGGTTGGACTGTGCGTCGGCGGAAATATACTTGTCGCCTGCGGCCTCGATGGCCGCCTTCATTGCGGCCTCGTCGGTCTTCCAGCGCTCTTCCTGGAAGTTCGACCAGGAAACGCCGATGACCTTGTCTTTAGCCTGCGCCACTGACGCCAGCGCCAGCGTCATGGCGACACCCGCCAGAATGGCGGTCGTGAATTTCTTCATCATATCCTCCCTGCGCCGCGTACGGCGTGATCAATTGGCTCAAAGACCAGCTTAGAAGCTCTAATTTTTTCGAGCCTCGAAAAAATACTGGCCCGATCTCCGGCTGCTGTCAACATCGATTCTGATGGATTTTGATGACTCTGCGAGTTTTTTCGAGCGTCGGAATAAACGATGACAGCGCCACCTGCATCTGACACTATTTGCCTCATCCGACACTATTTGTCGGACATTACCGACGGCTTCCGGTTCATGAGCGGCCGCGGCAACCGGGAGGAAAGCAAAACAATGTCGGTCGGAATCCGCCATGACGATTTGCGCCGGCGCAACCGGGCGATGGTGATCTCGGCGGTGCGCCGGGCCGGCCAGCCATCGCGTACTGAGATCGCAGCTACCACCGGCCTCAGTCATTCGACCATATCGGCGATTTCTTCCGACCTGATACGGGAAGGCATCCTCGCCGAGAGCAAGCCAAGTGAGCCCGTTTCGTTGAAACGCGGTCGTCCGCAAGTCGGCCTCGCCCTCAACCCGGAAGCGGCGGCGGTGCTGACCGTGGTGTTGTCGCTGAATTTCCTTTCGGCCGCCATTATCGACTATACGGGACAGGTGGTCGCCGAGGAACAGCGCCGGCTGGACACGCTGACTATGCCGCGCGACGAGCTGATCCGTGAATGCATGGCCATCGTCCGGCGCCGGCTGCAGGATCCAGATCTTGACGTCCGCAGTGTCGCCCGCATCGCCCTGGCGATTCAGGGCATTACCGACTCCCCTGCACGCGCCATGCTGTGGTCGCCGATCACGCCGCAGACCGACATCGCCTTTGCCGATATGCTGGAGGACGAATTCGGCATCCCGGCAACGGTGGAGAACGACTGCAACATGATGGCGGTGGCTTTGCGCTGGCGCAATCCGGATCGCTATCGCGATGACTTCATCGCCATCCTGCTTTCGCATGGCATCGGCATGGGGCTGGTGCTGAAGGGCGAACTGTTCACCGGGACGCATTCCTCGGGCGGCGAATTTGGCCACATGATCCATCGTCCGGGCGGCGCGCTCTGCCGTTGCGGGCGGCGCGGCTGCATCGAGGCGTATGCCGGCAACTACGCCATCTGGCGCAACGCCAGGCAGATGAGCGAAGACAGCGAACCGGTCGCCGATGTCAGCGACGCCGACATGCGCGCACTGGCGGCCCGGGCGCGCGAGAAAGATGGGCCGGAACGCGAGGCCTACCGCAAGGCCGGCGAAGCGCTGGGTTTCGGTCTCGGCTCGCTGTTCGCGCTGATCGATCCGGCACCGGTCGCGATGGTCGGCGCCAGTGCCGCCGCCTTCGATCTGATCGAGCCGGCCTTGCGGAAGGCAATCGCCCAGACCGCCGGCGGCCAGCATTCAGGCTCGATCTCCTTCGATACAGAGCCGAACGAATTGCCTCTGATCCGCGAAGGCTGCGCGATGCGGGCGTTAAGCTTCGTCGACCAGGAGATTTTCGCGCCGGGCGCGCAAATGAGGCCCAGCGTCAGAAAGAACGTAGCCTGACCAGGCGGGTCAATCTTCCCTGATCGCATAGCCGGCGCCGCGGATGGTGCGGATGACATCCGGCATCCGGCCGTTGTTGACGGCTTTGCGCAGCCGCCCGACATGCACGTCGACGGTGCGTTCGTCGATGTAGATTGTCTCCCCCCAGACATTATCGAGTAACTGGCTGCGCGAGAAGACACGGCCCGGATGCCGCATCATGAACTCGAGCAGCCGGAATTCGGTCGGCCCGAGCCTGATTTCGCTCTTCTTGCGATAGACCCTGTGCGATTCGCGATCGAGCACGATGTCGCCGACCTTCAGCACGCTGGACAGCACTTCCGGCTTGGCGCGCCGCAGCAGCGCCTTGACCCTGGCCATGAATTCCGGTGTCGAAAACGGCTTGACCAGATAGTCGTCGGCGCCGGTCGAAAGACCGCGCACCCGGTCGCTCTCCTCGCCGCGCGCGGTCAGCATGATGATCGGCAGCCGCTCGGTTTCGGGGCGCACCCGCAACCGACGACAGAGCTCGATGCCGGAAACCGCTGGTATCATCCAGTCGAGCACCAAAAGGTCGGGCACATTCTCCTGCAAACGGATCTCGGCTTCGTCGCCGCGTGTCACCACCTCGACCTGGTAGCCTTCGGATTCGAGATTGTAGCGGAGCAGCACACCCAACGGCTCCTCGTCCTCCACCACCATTATGCGTGGTGCGATCATCGGCTGGGCACCCCCATCATGTCACCGGTGCGGACATTGTCGTTTCGTCCTGCTTCGGACGATTGACCGGCAATTGCTCGCCGGTCAGCACATAATACGCATTTTCGGCGATGTTGGTGACATGGTCGCCGATCCGCTCCAGATTCTTGGCGCAGAACAGCAGGTGCGTGCAAGCGGTGATGTTGCGCGGATCTTCCATCATGTAGGTCAACAGCTCGCGGAACACGGACGTGTATTTAACGTCGATGCGCTCGTCGGCGGCACGAAGCTTGGCCAACGCGGCCGCATCGCCTGCAGCATATTCCTCGATGACACCCTGCACCTGGATGAGAACCAGCTGCGCCATCGCGTCGATGGAATGCGACAGGTCCCGCGGCGTGGCGCTGAGGCCGACGGCACTCACGCGCTTGGCGATATTCTTGGCAAGGTCGCCGATGCGTTCGAGGTCGCCCGCCATGCGGATCGCTCCGACCACATGGCGAAGATCGTGGGCCATCGGCTGGCGTTTGGCGATCAGGGTGATGGCGCGGTCGTCCAGTTCGCGTTGACGCGCATCCATGATGGCGTCGTCGGAAACGACGCGTTGCGCCAGCACGTTGTCGGAATTCAACAGGGCCTTGGTCGCCCCGCCGACCATCGAACCGGCGAGGTCGGCCATGTCGCGGATCAGCTTGCTGATCTGCTCGAGATCCTCGTCGAAAGAAGCGACTGTGTGTTCGCCCATGGTCCTGTCCTCATATGCATGATCGGAACGGCT
Organism: Mesorhizobium sp. M1227; assembly: GCF_040318315.1. Lineage (NCBI taxonomy): Bacteria > Pseudomonadati > Pseudomonadota > Alphaproteobacteria > Hyphomicrobiales > Phyllobacteriaceae > Mesorhizobium > Mesorhizobium sp. M1227. The sequence continues at coordinate 30,179 of NZ_JAMYLZ010000009.1, read as the reverse complement.
CAGCCGAAGCGGCCAGTGATGTAGTCCTGCGTGCGCTTCTCGCGGGGCGACGTGAAGATCTTCTCGGTCCGGTCGAACTCGACCAGTTCACCCAGATACATGAAGGCCGTCTGGCGCGACACGCGCGCCGCCTGCTGCATGTTGTGGGTGACGATGACGATCGTGTAGTCGGCTTGCAATTCGTCGATCAGTTCCTCGATCTTGGCCGTCGACAGCGGGTCGAGCGCCGAAGCCGGTTCGTCGAGCAGAATGACTTCCGGCTTCACCGCCACGGTGCGGGCGATACAGAGCCGCTGCTGCTGGCCGCCGGACAGGCTCAAGCCGCTGGCGTTGAGCTTGTCCTTGACCTCGCTCCACAGCGCGGCGCGCTTCAACGCCTGTTCGACGCGGCCGTCCATCTCGGACTTGCCGAGGTTCTCGTAGAGCCTGACGCCGAAGGCGATGTTCTCGTAGATCGACATCGGGAACGGCGTCGGCTTCTGGAACACCATGCCGATCTTGGTCCTGAGGAGGTTGAGATCCTGCGACCGGTCGAGAATGTTCTTGCCGTCGAGCAGCACCTGGCCCTCGGCCGTCTGTTTTGGGTAGAGCTCATAGATGCGGTTGAACACACGCAGCAGCGTCGATTTCCCGCAGCCCGAAGGGCCGATGAAGGCCGTGACGCTGCGCTCGGGCAGCGACAGGCTGATGTCCTTCAGCGCCTTGCTCTGGCCGTAGTAGAAGTTGAGATTCTTGACCTCGATCTTCGTCTTCTCGGTGACCGTTTCGGTCATCGTCATGTCTGGGGACAACATCTGTGTCATCTGTCCTCTCTGCGTCCGGTAAGGCTGCGGGCGAGGATGCTCAAGCCCAGAACCGTCAGGGTGATTATGAGTGCGCCGGTCCACGCCAGTTGCTGCCATTCCTCGTAAGGGCTGAGAGCGAACTGGAAGATGGTCACCGGCAGGCTGGCCATCGGCGCGTTGATATTGCTGCTCCAGAACTGGTTGTTGAGCGCGGTGAAGAGCAGCGGCGCCGTCTCGCCGGAAATGCGTGCTATCGCCAGCAATATGCCGGTGACGATGCCGGACAATGCGGCGCGGTAGGCGACCGAACGGATCACCACCCAGCGTGGCGCGCCGATCGCGGCACCGGCTTCACGCAACGCGTTCGGCACCAGGTTGAGCATGTCTTCAGTGGTGCGCACGACCACCGGAATGACCAGGATGGCAAGCGCAACGGCGCCGGCAATGGCCGAGAAATGTCCCATTGGCCGCACCATCAGCTCATAGACAAACAAGCCGATGATGATCGACGGCGCCGACAACAGGATGTCGTTGATGAAGCGGACGACGGTGGTGATGCGCGAAAAGCGTCCATACTCGGCCATGTAGGTTCCCGCCAGCACGCCGACCGGCGTGCCGACGACAACGGCGATGATCGTCATCAGCAGGCTGCCCGCGATGGCATTGAGCAGGCCGCCGGCCTCGCCCGGTGGTGGCGTCATCTCGGTGAAGACCGCGAACGAAAGCCCGGCTGTGCCCTTATAGACCAGTGCGCCGAGAATGAGCGCCAGCCAGGCAAGCCCGATGCCGGCGGCGACGACGCAAAGCGCCATCATCACCGAATTCCTGGCTTTGCGGCGGCTGTGGAGCGATGAGGATGTCGACATCTGTCAGGCTCCCGTACGGGCGTCGATCCGCATCAGCATATAGCGGGCGGCGGCGAGGATCAGGAAGGTGATGACAAACAGGATCAGGCCGAGCGCGACCAGCGAGGAGGTGTAGAGGTCGCCGTCGGCCTCGGTGAATTCATTGGCGATGGTCGCCGAGATCGTCGTGCCCGGCGCGAACAGGGAGGCACTGATGCGGTGGGCGTTGCCGATGACGAAGGTCACCGCCATAGTCTCGCCGAGCGCCCGGCCGAGGCCAAGCATGACGCCGCCCATGATACCGATGCGGGTGTAGGGAATGACCACGCGCCGGGTCACTTCCCAGGTCGTGCAACCGATGCCATAGGCCGATTCCTTCAGCACCGCCGGCACCGTATCGAAGACGTCCTTGGTGATCGAGGTGATGAAGGGCAGCACCATGATGGCGAGGATCAGCGCCGAGGTCAGAAGGCCGATGCCGTAAGGAGGGCCGGCGAAAAGGCTGGATAGTCCCGGCACGCCGTGGAAGATGTTGATGATGAAGGGCTGTATCGTCGTCTGCAGGAACGGCGCGAACACGAACAGGCCCCAGATGCCGTAGATGATCGAAGGAATGCCGGCCAACAGCTCGACTGCTATGCCGATAGGACGCCTGAGCGGGCGCGGGCAGAGCTCGGTGAGAAAGATTGCAATGCCGATGCCGATCGGAACCGCGATCAGGATGGCAATGGCCGCCGTCACCAGCGTGCCGTAGATCGGCGCCAGTGCGCCAAATTTTTCCGTAACGGGATTCCAGCTCTCAGTCGTCAGGAAAGAAAAACCGAACGACGACAGCGCCTGCCATGAGCCGGCAAACAGCGAGATCGCGACACCGCCGAGGATGACCAGCACAAGGATTGCGGAAGCGCGGGTGAGTCCGCGAAATATGGCATCTGTGAGTGCGAAGCGCCGCACCGTAGCTTCCCTGGCCCGGGCTGCTGCAGACGATGGCATGGCATCGGAAGCGATGGTCATTGGGTCCTCGCGATTAAAGGCAACAGGGAGGGCGCCGTCGACGCCCTCCCTGGAGGAGATTACATGGCCGAGTAGAGCGGCTTGCCGTCGTCGCCGACGACTTCCTTGGCCCACATGGCCTTGACGCTCTCAACCACCTTGTCGGGCATCGGAACGTAGTCCAGCTCGCCGGCCATCTCGTCGCCCTTGTCGTATGCCCAGGCGAAGAATTTGAGCGCTTCGCCGGTGGTCGCGGCATCATCCGGCTTCTTGTAGAGCAGGATCCACGTTGCCGCCGTCATCGGCCAGGACTCGGCGCCCGGCTCGTTGGCGAGGATGACGCCATAGCCCGGCTGCGAGCTCCAGTCGGCATTGGCCGCTGCCGCCGAGAACGCCGCCGCGGTGGGCTCGACCTTCTTGCCGTCCTTGTTGATCATATCGGTGTGGGTGAGCTTGTTCTGCTTGGCGTAGGCATATTCGACATAACCGATCGCGCCGCCGGTCTGGGAGACATTGTTGGCAACGCCCTCATTGCCCTTGGCGCCGATGCCGACCGGCCATTCCACGGCCTTGTCGACGCCGACCTTTTCTTTCCAGTCCGCGCTGACGTCGCCGAGGTAATAGGTGAAGTTGAACGTCGTGCCCGAACCATCGGAACGGTGAACGACCGCGATCGCCTGCGAAGGCAGCTTGACGTCGGGATTGAGCTTCTTGATCGCTTCGTCATCCCAGCTCGTGATCTTGCCGAGGAAGATGTCGGCCAGCGTCGGGCCGTCGAGAACCAACTCGCCCGGCTTGATGCCCTCGAGATTGACGACGGGAACGATGCCGCCCATCACCATCGGGAACTGAGCCAGTCCGGACGCTTCAAGCTCGTCGCCCTTGAGCGGCGCATCCGAAGCGCCGAAGGTAACGGTCTTGGCCTTGATCTGCTTGATGCCGCCGCCGGAACCGATCGACTGGTAGTTAAGGCCAACGCCGGTGTCTTTCTTGTAGGTGTCGGCCCACTTCGCATAGATCGGGTAGGGGAAGGTGGCGCCGGCGCCGGAGATGTCCGCGGCGAGCGCGGCGGACAGGGTGAGGGTGGTCGTCGCCGCAGCCATTGCAATCGCAACGGCCGCCGAGCGGATGAAATGTCTCATGTGGCCTGCTCCTGTTCGGAATATGGTCTCTCGGCGCCATTCCTCCGGCGCCCGCTGAGGCCAATAGCCCCCGATTATTACAGTCGCATGACAGTTTCATGTCGCTCCGGTAACGACGTCCAGCCGGGTTAAGAAGGAGCGGCCGCGGGCTTTTGTCGGCATGGGCCGCGGTTTGCCGCTGGAATCAGCAGCTTGCGTGAATTCCGGCCGGCATCGTCTGCTCGGCGATCGCAGCCACCGGCTTTAAAAGAAAAAAGCCGGACGGGAGCGCGTTGCATGCAGCCAGAACGTGTCATGGCCGCGCCATCGCCGAAACAGGTCCGTTGGGGTAAATCTGACCCTGTTTCTTGCCGGCGGTCGCTGCTCCCGCCCGTAACTGGAGGAGCGGAACTTCGAATATCCCATTGTCGCCACTGAGCGCGGCTTTGGTATGGTGCGATCGCACCATGGCCTTACGCTGGAAGCGTTGACGAATCGCAAGGTTCTAACTCGCGCTGGACCTCCATCCGCGCCCGACCCGGCGCTCGATCTTCGAGCAACGCCTTCCACTGGAAGTGCGACGACTCTACTTCACGGTATCTACTCCCTTCGCCCTATTCCGCCGGTTGTCGGTTAGGCCGAAGCAGCGTTATAAGCTTGCAGGGGTATTGCTGATGTCTCGACGGATTCTGCCTGTCTTCCTGTGCCTGGCGCTGCCTCTGGGAAGCGGCTGCGCGCGCAGCTATGACGGCACCGTCATCATTCCCAAGCCGCTCGATGTTCGCCGTTTCTGGGACAGGCCTTCGCCGCAGGCGCAAGCCGAACAGTCGCAACTGGAGACCGACGTCTTTCCAGTGGCGCCGCAAACGCCGAAAAGGCCGGCGGTGCGCAGGAGCGCGGCTTCCGTTGCAGCGCCTCGGAGGAGGGTCACCAACAACCCGCCCATGCTGTCGCCGGAGCCGACGAAGCCGCTAACTTGCAAGAATGTCAGCGAGCCCGGCAAACGGGCCCGCATGGTCTGCGAATAACCAGCCGACGTCGGTCGATGCGCACGGCTCCAGGCCTTGAAGCGGCTATCCGGCCAGCCGTCTCGGAACATCGCCCGCCCTGGTCAGTCCGCCGGGAAAAAGGCCGGCCCGACCACTCTCACCGGCCGCGCGCCGATCGCTTTCTCGATCGACTGATGCTGGGCAGTCCCTGGCACCTCGAAAACCGACGTTTTTGCCCCTGCGAGAGCCGCACCGGCAGTTTCGATCCCGGATTCAGGAATTTCCGCGACGACGCCAAGATCCGGCTTTGCGGTCGGCAACGGAATGATGGCGTTGCTCATGTTGGCCGGTGTCACGGTTCGTGCCCTGAGTTCGGCAACGCGCTGGTAATAGCGCTTGACGTCACAGGCCTTGAAGTTCGCGTCGTCGCGGTACCGGAACGCGGCAGGTAGCTCCACATAGGGTTTTCCCGACTCGAGCGCGAGTGGCATCGCCCAGCGTATAGAGGTCGACGCCGGCATCGTCGCAGATGTAGCGGCACTGATCGACCGTTTCCTTCAGATCGTCGTTCTTGGCGAATTGCGACTTTGGCGCGGGGAAGAAATATCCGTCCGACAAGCGAACGCAAAACAGCATCCGATTACCGCCAATTGTTGCGCCTGCGGACTGGGGTTTGGGTGCTGTGCGCTGCTGTGCCTGCTGCGTCTTGGCAGCGGGGGCGGCGCAGCCCAGCGCGACGAACCTGGCCTTCAGGCTGGACGTGTCCCTGCCCGAATTCGACAGTCTGGCGATCTGCCGTTGCACCTCCGCCTTGCTGCTGACCAGGTCGGCGCAGGGATTGAAGAAGAAGCCGGCGGTTTTCGCCGTGCATCTGCGTTGTCTCTCAAGCTTTTGAATCGCGGCGAGTTGCCGGCGCAGTTGGGCAAGCTCGGGGCTGGTCCCGCCGCTGCGCCCCGCCGAAAGCAATTGGCTCCTGATGGCACCGCAGCTATCCGCATAGGAGAAGGATGTGCCGAGCGCAACGGCTATTGCCGACACCAGCATCAGAATCGTGAGGGGCCAGAAGCGTGTCATTGGAACGACCATTATCCTTGTTGCACCGAGAACAGGATTTCTTTGTCGACTATGGATAAGTACTAGCTAAATCAGTTTTTCCTAATTGAAGTAGATCAAACTGCCACCAGAGACTTTAGCTCTAGTGTATTAGATCCCCTCGTGTAAATTCAATATTACATTTTTATTTCAAGATTGAGACGAAACGGCAGCAACGCCGGCGGACGCCCGCCACGGCGAAGCTTTGATGTGCGCGGCGGGTTCGGCATCGCGATCAATCCGGCGTTACCGGCCGGCCGTTGCTGAAACCTTAGCCCTGGGATCGGCGTTGAGCGGCCAAAGGAGGAGACCGCAAATGTCGATCCACTTCACTGTCGCGGACCTGACCAGGAATCTGTTCCATTCACTTGGGTTGGACCATGAACGCGCACCGAGGCCACTCGACCACGAGCAGAGGCTTTTGCTGGAATGCTATCTCGCCGGCCAGATACCGGATTCGGCCTGGAGCGACTATGTCTTCGAGATGCCGGAACTGGCGCGACATGTCGAGGCGAGACGAAGGCGACACTAAAGCGCATCGCGGTCGACCGGGCCTCATGCGACGCGCTTAGGTTCTTGTCTAATGCATGTCGTTGTCGCAAAACCGCTGCACACTTTTGCGCGACATGCATTAGGTCCCGAAAAGTGGAATCCGGTTGTCGGAAAAGATCAAGGCGAAGCCTTCACGCGCGGTGCAGCCTGTTCTTGTTTGGGCGAGTTGAATTGCAGAGTGAACACCTTGCCCGGGATGCCTTCAGCCAGCGCCGGTGAAAAGCTCAACGGCAGGCAATGGTCCACGGCCGCGACCGCCGCGTCGACAAAAGCTTGGCGCGTCTTCTCCTCGCCGGCGACGCGGATGGCGGTCGGCTTGGGCCGGCCGATCAGCGTGCCATCGCGCCTGAAGCTGAAGCTCAGGGTGACGGTGGAATTCCCGGCATTCGCCGGCGGGGTCCAGCACGCCTGGATGGCAGCCCCGACCTCGGGCATGGTGTTGAGCGTCGCTGCATTCGATTGACCGGCTGCATCCGCCAGTATGGCGCCTGCAATCACCATCATTCCAGCAATGCTTTTCATGACAGGGCCTCTGTCCTTGAACCGCCATCGAGGACGGGACTACTTCGATGGTAGGGCTCACATCGGCGATGGCAAGATGCCGGCAACGCGCTTCATCAGCCATTCAGGCGTCGTGAAGCGCCGTCAGCCGCAAACTTCGGCAGGGCTGCAATAAGCAAAGGCCGGCGAGCAGCCGACCTTTGCTTTCCATCCGCGCCAGTACATCCGTGGTCGCAAGCTGGAGGTGGATACCAGTAGAAAGGGTTTCGGTTAACGAAACCTTAAGCTCCCCACATCGTGCAAACAGGGGAGAGTAAGAAAGAATTACCTCAGATCATTACCGGCTCCCGCAGAACGTGCGGACGATCGCCGGCCTGCACGTGCCTCAGGCGTTGGCCTGCGACCGCACATAGGCGATATAGCCGCGCACGTCGGCGGCCGGCTCGGCATAGGCCTTGCCGAGCTTCTTCTCGATCGCCGCCATATAGTCTTTTGCCCATTGGGGCAGCGCATAGTCGATGACGGCGAGGAATTCGAGTGTCGCCGCCAGGCGGATGTCGGCGATCGACGGGTTCTTGCCGCCGATGAACGGCTTGCCGTTCCTGAAGAAGCTGTGAAACACCTCCAGCGGCTCGGCTATCGCTTCTATAGCGGCCTTCTGGGCTTCCGACTTCTTGTCGGGGTGGGCGTCGCTGTGGCCGACCTCGCCGGCATATTGCGGGAAATTCAGCACAGGATATGTGGCGCGCGCCACATAGGGGTAGAGCGTCCCGATCAGGTAGAACATGGCACTGTCGATCATTGCCCGCTTGGCCGGCGCCTTGGGATATAGTTTCTCCAGCCCGTGCTTGTTGGCGAGGTACTGCATAATGGCGCAGCTTTCCCACAAGACACCTCTCGGCAGGCCCTTGTCCTCGATCATCGGCGTAAGATGGGCCGGGTTTCGCGCCATGTATTCGGGCGAGCGCGTGAGACCCCATACGTCGGTCTCGGAATGATCGAGCCCGGCGGCGCGTGCAAACACTCGAACGCTCATATTGTTGACGCTGGGCTTCAGCATGCTGAGCGAGAGCGCGGGCTTTTTCGCCGGTTTCGCCTTGGCCTTCGGCGCCAGCTTCTTGGCGGAGACCTTGGCCGCCGGCTTTGCCACTTTCGCCGCTGACTTGCCGGCGGCTTTGGCCGCCGGCTTCGCTCCTGGCCTGGCTGCCTTGGCCGCGGGCTTCGTGGCACTCTTGGTTGCTGTCTTCGCCATTGTATCCTCCCTTTGTTCGGCGTGTCGTCAGTATGGATTTTTCGGTGCGCGATCCTCCGACAACGTCGTGCGCGAGCGCTCGACAAGCGCCTGGATCGCATCGGCAAGGTGCACTTCGGCGATGTTGTAGTCGCCGCGCGCGACGCGGATCTTGTGCGCCTGCATCAGCACGTCGGCATGGGTCAAGCCCGCCGGCGGTTCGAAACGGTAGGAGGCGAGTTCGATCAGCAGGCCGAGCGGATCCTCGAAATAGATCGAGTCCATGAAGCCGCGATCCTTGACGCCGCTGTGCTTGATGGCGCGCTCGTCGAGCCGGGCAACCGCCTGCAGAAAGGTGACGCGCGACACCGCGAAAGCGATATGATGGACGCAGCCCGTGTCGGTCGGCGTGCGCCGCTTGACCGGCGTGCGGCTTTCGTCGGTGAAGACGGTGATCAGCCGGCCGTCGCCCGGATCGAAATAGAGATGGCTTTCGCTTGCCTTATCGAGATTGGGCTGCTCGAAGATGAAAGGCATGCCAAGCACGCCCTCCCAGAAATCGATGGAAGTCTGGCGCCCGGCCCCGACCAGCGTGATGTGATGAACGCCTTGCGATTGCAGCTTTTGCATCTGACTCCTCCCGGCCACGCCGTCTTGCCGCCGAACGGAAGTTCGGATGCCCAGTCGCGCTTGGCATGTGACCGCGCCCGGCCTCGCTCGCCTGCGCTCCGCATTCCGCATCCTGCAGGAGTGCGGCCGGAGCTTTGATGAACGGATGCTAATTCAATCCGCGGCGTTGCGCCAGAAGCGCTGAGTTTCAAGAACTCCACGCAGGCGCCAAGAGCGGCACCGGGATCGCGGACGCCTTCGCCGAGCTCGCTGAAACGACCCGTCGCCGGCAGCTGTAGTGGTGCGGCGGCCCGCAGGTCGCTGGGTTTCCCGAGCGCCGGTTTGGCGACGGCAGGTCAAAGGGGCCCTCGTTGACGCATGCCGCGCCTGGTTCGGATTACGGGCATCCGCGGCCCTTAGACGAAAATCACATATTCTTCATCGGCACGTCGGGATCGACATGTCCCCCATCGGCAGTGATCTTCAGCCTTGAGAGGTAGTGCTCCCATCCCCTTCGGTGGCTGTCACGCTCCTTTGCGTTCGGCAGTCCGCTGTGCGTGAAGCGGATCAGTGTCCCCGCATCCCTCGCGATCAGGTCGATCTCGACATGACTGGAGCCGGGCGGCACGGTCTCGTTGTCTTCCCAGCCAAAACTGTAGGCAAGACGGTGGACCGGGATCACCTCGGTGAACTCACCGCGCGCCATATGGCGACCACCGACATTGACGAGGAACAGACCGCCCGGCGTTGCATCCAAATTCGCTTCGGTCCCGATCCATCGCACAATCTGGTCCGGATCCGTCAAAAGCGCGAACACGGTCGCTTGTGGCGCCGCGACCTCAATCTCTGTGTAAACCGATTCCGCCATCGCTCACTCCAGGTCACATCCGCAGCGAATACCTGCATGATTGAAGCGAATGTGGGGAGTTGCAAGAAGATGTTCGAGGCGTAAGCATAAGCCGGTGCCGAGTGACCTTCTACCCATGCTTCTCGCAAAGTCGCTTTCATTCCTTCTGGACGACGCCGCGCATATTGGCGACGGTGGGCGACTTCTATTGCAGCTCTCAACGCATTTGATTGAAGACGGCTTGCCGATCATCGCCGGCGCGCTGGCGCAGGATGCTCCCGACCCGATTATCTCACGCCGCATCTGGCTCTGGCGAGCGCCTGGGGGTGAAGTGGTCGAGGCTTTGGGGATAGGCGCCGACCGCCAGAATGCCGATCCCCGGCTCGTGCTGCGGGAGTGGCTTGGCACGACGCGGGCGATCGTGTTCGACGAGCGAGCGGGCGGTGTCGCACCGACTTTGGTGTGGGCGTTCGATCATACTCCGGATGAGGCGCAGTCAGAGCTGCTGCGGCAAATCTCCCGGTTTGCTGCGGCTCCGATGACCGCACTCGCAGAACGGTCCGCGAAACGCGCATTGCTCGAGGCATATTTGGGAAAGCGCAGTGCAGCACATGTGCTCAACGGTCATTCTCGTCGAGTAAAGGGAGAGACGATACGGGCTGCGCTTCTGTGCGCGGACCTTCGAGGTTTCACCGATCTATCCGAGGTTCATGATGCAGACGAGATCGTATTGGTACTTGATGCCTGGTTCGATTGCGTCGCCGGCGCGGTGCACGCATTTGGTGGTGAGGTTCTCAAGTTTATAGGTGATGGCGTCCTCGCGATTTTCCCGATTGGCGAGCGCGATGCAAATGCCGCATGTGACGCGGCGGTACGCGCCGTGAAGGCCACGCGCGCCGGGATAGATCATCTCAACCAAACTCGGCGCCGCAATGGCGGCCCTGAGCTCGGATATGGCATTGGCCTGCATGTCGGCGAGATACTCTGGGGGAATATCGGCACTGCCGGCAGGTTGGACTTCACCGCGATCGGCAAGGCTGTAAATCTTGTCAGCCGCATCGAGGGGCTGTGCAAGCCGTTGGGACGGACGGTGCTCGCGTCGACAGTGTTCGAGGCAGAAACTACCGAGCGGATGATCGCCATGGGCAGTCATCCGCTCGGAGGAATAGCAGGCGCGCAAACACTTTTCGGCTTGCCGGAATAGATCGAATGGTTGAGCCCGCCGTGGATGTGTCGTTCGCAGCATATCTTGGTATCGTGCGAAGCCATGACTGAGAGAAATTCGAACGGCAAAGAAGCTACGATACTGCAACTGGAGTATGGCGCGTTTAGAGCCCAGCCATGCGCGTCGCGCGCAGCTTTCGCTGGCCGGTGCTAAGGGCCTTCCCGGCATCCACCCTTCGAGGGAGAGGCGCCTTCGCCGAGCTCGCCAAAACGATCCGCCGCCGGCAGCTGTAGCTCAGGTCGGCTCCAGGCAGTGCCGACCAGCGTGATGGACGCCTTGCGATTGTAGTTTCTGTATCTGGCTCCTCCCCGCGTGGCATCGACTGCCCTGTTCAGCGCGACGTTCTGCGCGCCGCTAACGCTGTGCCTCAAGACCCACGATGCAATGCTAATGCAATCGGCTCCGCTGCGCCAGAAGCGGCAATGAGCCAAACCCGCCGCGACCCAAGGCGATGGATCGGATTGATGGTTTGCCGAGAGCTGGGAGAGACTTGGTACGCCCAAGGGGAATCGAACCCCTGTTCCCGCCGTGAGAGGGCGGTGTCCTGACCGCTAGACGATGGGCGCGTTCAAGAACCGGCGATATAGGCTGACGGCTGGCAAAAAGCAACTAGGCTTAAGGCTGCCGATCGCGCCGGTGAAGTATCCGCTGCAAGCCTAGCGTTTTGGCTCGATCAGGTCCCAGAGATTTCCATAGAGATCTGCGAAAACCGCCACAGTGCCATAGGTCTCGTGCCGGGGCGCCTCACGGAACTCAACGCCCTTTTCGAGCATCAGCGCATGGTCGCGGGCAAAATCGTCGGTTTCGAGGAACAAAAAGACCCGCCCGCCGGTCTGGTTGCCGACGGCGTGCCTTTGCGCATCGCCGGATGCCTCGGCGAGAAGCAGCCGCGCGCCCTGCCCGTTGCCCGGCGTGATCGTGACCCAGCGTTTGCCGCCGCCGAGATCGACATCTTCGGTGAGGACAAAACCCAACCGGTCGACATACCACGAGATCGCCTCGTCATAATTTGCGACGACAAGCGCGACCGTGGCAATGCTGCGGTGTTCGGCAAAACCGGTCATTTGTTCCTGATCGAAAAATGGCCAACGATGCGGCGCTCGGTGATGTCATAGACGAAGATGGCGCGGCTGCCGTCGGGCAGCTCTGCGTCGATCGACAGGTGATTGCCGGACAGCGATTGGCTGATCACCCTGGCGCCGACCGGCAGCACGATGTCGCCGTTGACCGTCTCGCCGATCGGCACCTGGATGTCGCTGCTTAGCGGAGGGGCGGCAGGCGGCGCGTTGCGCGCTTTGTAGACAAGTGCCGCGATCACCACCATAAGGGCGAGGAACAGCAGGCCGAGATTGATGGCGACGAAGCGGACGAGCTTCCTCCGCACCTTTTCGACCTCGGGGTCGAGCGGCTTTTCCTCGTCTTCGTCGGCAAGCGGCCGGGCCATGGCAGCAGATTCCGGAACTGTTTTCGATGAGCGCTCATAACGAAGTGGTCAGACAATTAATAGGGGCCGGACCGATCGTCCTGGAGGCGGGCGCTGATGCGGCCGGCCAGCGGCTCGACCAATGGCTGGCGGCCAGGCTCGGCCCCGACATGTCGCGCAGCCGGGTACAGATGCTGATAAAGCAGGGCGCCGTCAGGATCGGCGGCAAGCCAGCCAGCGAAACGAAGCGCAAGATGGCGCAAGGTGACAGCGTGTCGGTTGATATGCCGGAGCCGGAACCGGCGGCGCCGCAAGGCGAAGATATTGCGCTGGACGTCCTCTACGAGGACAGCGAGCTGATCGTCATCAACAAGCCGGCCGGGCTGGTCGTGCATCCCGGCGCCGGCAACTGGACCGGCACGCTGGTCAACGCGCTGATCCATCATTGCGGCGACAGCCTGTCTGGCATCGGCGGGGTGAGACGGCCGGGCATCGTCCATCGCCTCGACAAGGAGACCAGCGGCGTCATGGTCGTCGCCAAGACCGATCGCGCCCACAAGGCGTTGTCGGAGGCCTTTGCCGACCACGGCCTGACCGGCGATCTCGAGCGGGCCTATCTGGCGTTGGTCTGGGGCATACCGGCAAGGCCGACCGGGACGGTCGACGCGCCGCTCGGCCGCGCCGCCGACCGGGTACGCCGCGCCGTGGTGCCGCAAGGCCGCGACGATGCCCGCCACGCCGTCACGCATTTCATCGTCGTTGAGCGCTTTGGCGAGCAGCAGCAGGAATTCGCCACGGCGAGCCTGGTCGAATGCCGGCTGGAAACCGGTCGCACTCACCAGATACGCGTCCACATGGCCCATATCGGCCATCCGGTGATTGGCGACCCCGAATACGGCCAGGCTTTCCGCACCAAGGCCAATCGGTTGCCCGAGCCGCTAAGAAGCAAGGTAAAGGCGTTTCCGCGACAAGCTTTGCACGCCCGCCTCCTTGCATTTCGGCATCCCGATACCCATCTAACGATGAGGTTCGAAGCACCGATACCGTGGGACATGGAGGAACTCGTCGACGGCTTCCGCAAGCTCTGAACCAACCACCTGAAAACCTGACCGGCGTTGTTCACTTCAACGTGACACACTGTTTCGTGTTGAACAAATGCCTGTCTTTCTGGTTTTGTTCCTATATATGTCGGTTGGCGCGAATGTGCCTTTGGCATTCGCGCCACATGCCCGCCGCGTTTCGGGGGCATCACTCCAATAGAGAGGGGGCGCTATCATGGCCCAGTCATTACCCAGTATCGTTTCCGGCGAAGGCGGTCTCAGCCGCTACCTGGAAGAAATCCGCCGCTTTCCGATGCTTCAGCCGCAGGAAGAGTACATGCTCGCCAAGCGCTATGCCGAGCATGAGGACACGACGGCTGCGCACAAGCTCGTCACCAGCCACCTTCGGCTCGTCGCCAAGATCGCGATGGGCTATCGCGGCTATGGCCTGCCGATCGGCGAGGTGATCTCGGAAGGCAATGTCGGCCTGATGCAGGCCGTCAAGAAATTCGAACCGGAGCGCGGCTTCCGTCTCGCCACCTATGCGATGTGGTGGATCAAGGCCTCGATCCAGGAATACATCCTGCGCTCGTGGAGCCTGGTCAAGATGGGCACCACCGCCAACCAGAAGCGCCTGTTCTTCAACCTGCGCAAGGTGAAGGGCAAGATCCAGGCGCTCGACGAAGGCGATTTGAAGCCCGATCAGATCACCGAGATTGCCACCCGGCTGAACGTCTCGGAAGCGGAAGTCGTGTCGATGAACCGCCGCCTGTCGGGCGACGCCTCGCTCAATGCGCCCATCCGGGCCAGTGAAGGCGAGTCCGGCGAATGGCAGGACTGGCTGGTCGACGACCACGAAAGCCAGGAAGAGATGCTGATCGAGCAGGACGAGCTGGAAAACCGGCGCGGCATGCTGTCGGGCGCTCTTGCCGTGCTCAACGACCGCGAACGCCGCATCTTCGAGGCGCGCCGCCTCGCCGATGAGCCGTTGACGCTTGAAGAGCTGTCGGCCGAGTTCGATATCAGCCGCGAGCGCGTGCGCCAGATCGAGGTGCGCGCCTTCGAGAAGGTGCAGGACGCGGTCAAGGCCGCAGCCAAGCGCCAGACGCAGGCGCTGCGCACCATCGAGGCGCAGCCGGCGGCGTAAGGCCTTCCGGTAGAAACAAATAACGGCGGCGTCAGGTAACTGGCGCCGCCGTTTTTTTCTAAAGCGCGTCGCGTTCGGGCCGGCCTTGTGCGACGCGCTTTAGATTCTTGTTTTTATGCATGTCGTTATCGCAAAACCGCTGCACACTTTTGCGCGACATGCATTAGCGGGTTGCCGGTTCCGCGGCGCCTTCGCGATCCGTCGCCCTAACTGCTCAGTAGCCTTGCCAGGCGTCCCCAGACGATCTCATTGATAGCGGCATTGTCGCAATTTTCCCCAAGCCCTGAAAACCGCAAGGCTGCAAGCTGTGGCGGCAATGTTGCGGCGCCGACCGCGGCATTGCACAACCCGGCGCTTGCGGCAGGCGGGCGCGACAACGGTCCGCCGGGCAGTTGAGTTCGTCTATTGGAAACGAAAGGCAGTGTGATGATGACGATTTCTCCGTTTCTGGCCGCCCTCGGATCCGACGGTCCGCCAGCCGATCGAGCGAAAGACATGGCCCTGTATGGATGGCTAATTGGAAGCTGGGAGATGGACTCGGTCCACTACCTCGACGACGGCACAATCCAGAAATGGGATGGCGAATGCCATTTTGGCTGGGTGCTCGAAGGCCGCGCGATTCAGGACGTTTGGATCAGGCCCAAGCGCCCTGCTCCGTCCGCGATGTATGGCACAACCTTGCGCATCTTCGACCCTGGGATCGATGGCTGGCATATCATATGGAACGACCCGCTCAACCGGGATCACTCGCGCCAGATCGGGCGGGCCGAGGGTAAGAACATTGTCCAGCTCGGCAATGACTCGCGCGGTCTGCAAACTCGATGGCGTTTCACCGAGATCACTGCCACCAGCTTCCATTGGATCGGCGAGGAAAGATCTTCCGAGAGCGATCCTTGGCAAATCACGTATGAACATTCAGCCCGCCGAACAAAACCCTGACGCTCGACTGGCTGGCGTCTGCGCTGCTCCTCATCCGGCTGCCGCCACCGTCGTCCCGCATAGACCTATCGGATTCAAACATCGCAAAAATCGAATCAGGATCAATAGCTTGGATGACCATCGCAGAACGATGAGGGCGGCGCCGAGTCTGAACGGCATTGTAGTGCCAGCGACCCATCCTCTCACAGGCAATCGAGCGGAAACTTCAGATAGCGCTGCCCGTTGGATTCCGGTTCCGGTAGGCGTCCGCCATTCATATTGACCTGCAGCGCGTGCAGGATCAGCCGCGGCATCGGCAACGTCCTGTCGCGGGCTTGGCGGAGCGCGACGAAGTCGGCTTCCGTCTTGCAGCCGGCAACATGGATGTTGCCGGCTTTCTGCTCCGCGACCGTGCTTTCCCACCGCGCTTCGCGACCGCCCGGCTGGTAGTCGTGACCGACGAACAGACGTGTCTCGTCCGGCAGCGCCAGGATGTCCTCGATCGAACGCCAGAGCCGCTCGGCACTGCCGCCCGGAAAGTCTGTCCTTGCGGTGCCGCTGTCCGGCATGAACAGCGTGTCGTGGATGAAGGCGGCGTCGCCAACGACGTAAGTGATCGAGGCCAGTGTGTGGCCCGGCGAGAACAGCACTCTTGCCGCAATGCCGCCGACCGAAAAAGTTGCGCCGTTGGCGAACAGCCTGTCCCATTGCGAACCGTCGGCGGGGAATTCCGGCCAGTTGTAGATCACCTTCCACAATTTCTGGACGTCGATGACCTTTTCGCCGATTGCCGTCGGCGCTCCGGTTCTCCCCCTCAGATAATGGGCGGCGGAGAGATGATCCGCATGCGGATGCGTGTCGAGGATCCACTCGACCTCCAGCCCGCTTTCCCTGACGAAGTCGAGCAGGGCGTCGGCGTTTTTCGTTGCCGTTGCACCGGACCTTTCGTCGAAGTCGAGCACCGGATCTATAATGGCGCATTTGCGGGTCGCCATGTCGGCGACCACATACTGGACAGACCCGCTCGGCTTGTCATAGAAGCCGGTGACCTGCGACCTGGCCGATAATGCGTCCAATCCAGCCTCCTTCGCCCCTCACCACGGCAGGAAGGATTTTCTCTGCCACGGCAAATTAAAGGCATGGTTGTCCGTCAACCAGGCATCGTCAAGCACCCCATGCTCACACGGCCAGGAAAACCGAAAACTCTCTGTGCCGCCTCTGCCTGCTCAGGCAGAAGGCTGCTTGGTTTTCCTGAGATATGGCAGGATCGTCTCATAAGCGCCGAAGCGCTTGATAGCATCCTCATTCGAGACGGCAGCGGTGATGATGACGTCCTCGCCCTGCTTCCAGTTCGCCGGCGTCGCCACCTGGTGCTTGGCGGTCAGCTGCATGGAATCGATGGCGCGCAGGATTTCGTCGAAGTTGCGGCCCGTCGTCATCGGATAGGTGAGAACCAGCTTGATCTTCTTGTCGGGCCCGATGACGTAAACCGAACGCACCGTGGCATTGTCTGCGGGCGTGCGGCCTTCCGAGCTCTCGCCGGCACCCGCCGGCAGCATCTCGTAAAGCTTGGCGACCTTGAGATCCTTGTCGCCGATCAGCGGGTAGTTCACCGAATGACCGGTCGCGGTCTTGATGTCGTTCTGCCACTTTTCATGGCTTTGGACGGGATCGACCGAGATGCCGATGATCTTGACGTTGCGCTTCCTGAACTCGCCTTCGAGCCCGGCCATTGTGCCGAGTTCGGTCGTGCAAACCGGCGTAAAGTTCTTCGGATGGCTGAACAATACCGCCCAGCCGTCGCCGATCCATTCATGGAAGCTGATCGGTCCTTGCGTGGTCTCAGCGGTGAAGTCCGGTGCGATATCGTTGATGCGAAGGCTCATGACGTGTCCCTTACCCTGTGCGTGCAGATCGCAGCCGGCGTTGCCCGGCGCTGCTTTTGCCTTTCTATCACTCCGGCGTCATCCTTCAAACGCCTGTTGCGCCGGCATCAAGGCCGGCGGCGAAATATTTTCATTGCTTCTCGGTAAATGCAGCAGGAATTTTCGCTGCGCTGGTTCAGGCCTTGTTCACTGCCAGCGTCGTCGCCAGGTCTTCCATGCGCTGGGCCAGTGCGCCGAGCGCCCCGGTCAGCACGGAATCGTTCTTGTCGGCCTTGGTCAGTGCGTCATCGCGCGTCTTGCGCAGCGTCAGCACTTCGCTTTCCATGCCCTTGACCCGCTTTTGCAGTTCCGAAAGCTCGTCCATGACCATGATGCCGGCCATCACGGTCAGCCGCTGGTCGCCGATCTCGCCAAAAGAATCCTTCAGATGCGAGACATAGCGGTCGAAGCGCTCGGCAAGATCGATCAGATGCTCTTCCTGGCCCTCGTCGCAGGCCATCCGATACTGCTTGCCGTCGATGGAAACCGTGACTTGTGCCATTGGCCTACCTGTCCAGTACCGCGCGGATGGTTTCCATAGCTGTCACCAGCCTTCGCGACACTTCCTTGTTGGCATCTTCCAGCCGTTCGGCGCGGGCCTCGGAATTGTCGAGCTCCTGCGCCAGCCGCGAGCGGTCGGCGTTCATCCGCTGCACTTCGGCCTCGGCTTCCGAATAGTCCCGCTCATGCTCAAGCTTGGCCGCGACGGCGTTTTCCAGCCCTTCGATGGCCTTACCCAGCCTGGCAATGACTTCCTTGAGGGTCGTTTCCCCGGTCATGGCTTTCGTCCTGCGCCCTGCCCATCACCGAATCATCCACGTTCAGAACGCGTTATCCCTGAAACATTACGCGTCGTGTGAACCGCACGTCAATAAAGCTGTCGCGACTGTCCCCTGCTAACGCTAATGTAAGTCGCGCACGGCCATCACAAGACCGGCAAAAGCACACCGATTTGTTGACTAAAAGGCCGCGCCTGCTATGTGTCGCGCACCCTTTTCAAGGGCTTTCCCAAGGCCCAAACCCCCATTTTGGAGGAAGCATGACCTCGCGCGAACAACATGACCGGATGGCCAATGCGATCCGTTTTCTCGCCATGGACGCCGTCGAGAAGGCAAATTCCGGCCACCCCGGACTGCCCATGGGCTGCGCCGACATCGCCACGGTGCTGTTCACCCGCTTTCTCAAATACGATCCGAAAAACCCGCATTGGCCGGACCGCGACCGCTTTATCCTGTCGGCCGGCCACGGATCGATGCTGCTTTACTCGCTGCTCTATCTGACCGGCTACGAAGACATCACCATCGACCAGATCAAGCAGTTCCGCCAATTGGGGTCGAGGACGGCGGGCCACCCGGAATACGGCCATGCCGCGGGCATTGAGACGACGACCGGCCCACTCGGCCAGGGCCTTGCCAATTCGGTCGGCTTCGCGCTCGGCGAGCGCATCATGAATGCCGCTTTCGGCAAAGATCTCGTCGACCACTACACCTATGTGCTGGCCGGCGACGGCTGCCTGATGGAAGGCGTATCCCAGGAAGCCATCGCGCTTGCCGGGCATCTGAAACTGAACAAGCTGATCGTCTTCTGGGACAACAACAACATCTCGATCGATGGCCCGGTGTCGCTCGCCGATAACACCGATCAGGTCGCCCGCTTCCAGGCGTCCGGCTGGAATGCCAGCCATATCGACGGCCAGGACCCGGAAGCGATCGCCTATGCCATCGAAGCGGCCCGCCACTCCGACAAGCCGACGATGATCGCCTGCAAGACGACCATCGGCTTCGGCGCGCCGACCAAGGCCGGCACCAACAAGGCGCATGGCTCGCCGCTCGGCGCCGAGGAAATCGCTGGCGCCAGAAAATTCTTCGGCTGGGATTATCCGCCCTTCGAGGTTCCGGCCGATATCCTCGACGCATGGCGTACCGCCGGGCGGACAGGCGTCAAGGCGCGCACCGACTGGGAAAGCCGCCTTGCCAAGGCTGATGCCAAATTGCGCAGCGAGTTCGAACGCCGCATCAGTGGCACGCTGCCGGCCAACTTCGACGCCGTCATTGGCGATTACAAGAAGAAGCTCGCCGCCGACAAGCCGAAGGTCGCCACCCGTAAGTCATCGGAAATGGCGCTGGAGGTCATCAACGGCGCCGTGCCCGAAACCATCGGCGGCTCGGCCGATTTGACCGGCTCCAACAACACCAAGACCAGCCAGACCAAGAACATCACCGCCGACGATTACGGCCAGCGCTACGTTCATTACGGCGTTCGCGAGCACGGCATGGCGGCCGCGCTCAACGGGCTGACATTGCATGGCGGCATTATCGCCTATGGCGGCACTTTCATGTGCTTTTCCGACTATGCCCGTCCGGCGATGCGGCTTGCTTCGCTGATGGGCATCCGCTCGATCTTCGTCATGACCCATGATTCCATCGGCCTTGGCGAAGACGGCCCGACCCATCAGCCGGTCGAGCATCTGGCAGCACTTCGCGCCATTCCGAACCACAATGTCTTCCGCCCCGCCGATGCGGTGGAAACCGCGGAATGCTGGCAGTTGGCCATTGAGTCGGAAAAGACGCCTTCGACATTGGCGCTGACCCGGCAGAACCTGCCGACGGTACGCAACGACTTCGTTGCGGAAAACCTCTCCAGCCGCGGCGCCTATGAACTTGCCGCCGCCAGTGGCGAGGCGGCGGTGACGATCTTCGCGTCGGGCTCCGAGGTCGAGATCGCGCTGGCCGCCCGCGAGGCCTTGGAAAAGCACGGCCACGCGACCCGCGTCGTCTCGGTGCCGTGTTTCGAATTGTTCGACAAGCAGAGCGCCGACTATCGCAGCAGGACGATCGGCAATGCGCCGCTCAAGATTGCCATCGAAGCCGGCATCCGTCAGGGCTGGGATCACTTCATCGGCACCGACGGCATCTTTGTCGGCATGACCGGCTTCGGCGCCTCCGGCACCATCGAACAGCTCTACCCGCATTTCGGCATCACAGCCGAGGCAACGGTGAAGGCGGCGGAAGCCCGTCTGCATGGCAAATGAAAGTGAGCCTCGCCCGGCAAAGGCTGGCATAGCGGTTTTGCCGGGCGGTGGAGCACTAATCGATTTAAATCCACGCCTCGGCGGCTGGATTCTTTGCCCGTCCGCCGTTATGAAGCTGCGGACTTGATCTTCGGCCTCCAACTCCCAGGGAGAGAACAATGACCGTCAGAGTTGCCATCAACGGATTCGGCCGCATCGGCCGCAACATCCTGCGCGCCATCCATGAATCCGGCCGCAAGGATATCGACGTCGTCGCGGTCAACGATCTCGGCCCGGTCGAGACCAACGCGCATCTGCTGCGCTTCGACAGCGTGCATGGCCGCTTTCCGCATGAGGTGACGGTTGACGGCGACCAGATCATCGTCGGCAAGGAAAAATTCAAGGTCACCGCGATCAAGGATCCGACGCAACTGCCCTGGAAGGAGCTTGGCATCGACATCGCGCTCGAATGCACCGGCATCTTCACCGCCCGCGACAAGGCCGTCGCCCATCTGACCGCCGGTGCCAAGCGCGTTCTCGTCTCCGCTCCGGCAGAGGGCGCCGATCTCACCGTCGTCTATGGCATCAATCACGACAAGCTGACCAAGGACCACATCGTCATCTCGAACGCCTCCTGCACCACCAACTGCCTGGCGCCGCTGGCGGCCGTGCTGAATGAGGCGGTCGGCATCGAGAAGGGCATGATGACGACGATCCATTCCTACACCGGCGACCAGCCGACGCTGGACACCATGCACAAGGACCTCTACCGCGCCCGCGCCGCCGCGCTGTCGCAGATTCCGACCTCGACCGGTGCTGCCAAGGCCATTGGCCTGGTACTGCCCGAACTCAAGGGCAAGCTCGACGGCATCTCCATCCGCGTGCCGACCCCGAACGTCTCGCTCGTCGATTTCAAGTTTATCGCCAAACGGCCGACCACCGTCCAGGAGATCAATGACGCGGTGATCGCCGCCTCGAACGGCAAGCTGAAGGGCATCCTCGCCGTTACCCGTCACCCCAATGTTTCGATCGACTTCAACCATGATCCGCATTCCTCGATCGTGGCGCTCGACCAGACCAAGGTCATGGACGGCAACTTCGTTTCGGTGCTGTCGTGGTACGACAATGAGTGGGGCTTTTCCAACCGCATGGGCGATACCGCCGTCGCCTTCGGCAAGACCATCGCCTGATCGCAGAGCCAGCTTCTCGACTTGGAGACGCCCGGCTCAGTCCGGGCGTTTTTCATTGCAGCACGAACCGCCGAGGCACGCTCCGCTGCTCGGGGGTGCCAAAACTTTCGACGATCGGCAGCGTGGGGCAAAAAGCCACGCTGCTGCCTTGCAGCGGCCATGTCTTCGCCCCACTCTCCCGTGATGCCGTAGCATATCGACTAGGGGCGACCAACGAATGGAGCATGGTATCTATCTTGTGACGCTCGTTGGCGCAGCACTTGTCGTTGCCGCCGCGTTTTCAAGCCTGATCGCCTTCCGTTTCGGCGCCCCTCTCCTGCTGCTGTTTCTCTGCATCGGCCTCGCCACCGGAACCGACGGTCTCGGCATCCATTTCGACAATGCCCGAGTTGCTTATTTTGCCGGCTCATTGGCGCTGGCGGTCATCCTTTTCGATTCCGGCTTCGGCACGCCGCTCAACGCCTTGCGGCAGGCGGCCGGGCCGGCGCTGTCGCTGGCCACATTCGGCGTCCTTTTGACCACCGGGCTCTTCGGCGCCGCCGCCTATTATCTGCTCGACCTGACCTGGCTGGAATCCTTCCTGCTCGGTGCCGCCGTCGCCTCGACCGACGCCGCGGCGGTGTTCTTCCTGCTGCGCGCCGGCGAGATCAATTTGCGCGAGCGCGTGCGGTCCACGCTCGAGGTGGAATCCGGCACAAATGACCCGATCGCCATCTTCCTGACCATCACGCTGGTCGAGGTCATCGCCGCCAATACCCACCCCGAGGCCAAGGTGCTGGTCACCGATCTTGCCGTCGGCTTCCTTGTCAACATGGGGCTCGGCGCGGTCATCGGCATTCTCGGCGGCATGGCCATTGTGCGCCTTGTCGATCGCCTCAATCTCGATCACGGCCTGCTGCCGATCTTCGTGCTGACGCTGTCGCTTATGGTGTTCGCTGCCGCCGGTGCCGTCGGCGGCTCCGGCTTCCTGGCGGTCTATCTCGCAGGCCTGATTGCCGGCAATTCCGATATCCGGGCCGTGACCATCCTCAAGCGCTTCCAGGACGGCATGTCGTGGCTGGCGCAGATCATCATGTTCCTGATCCTCGGCCTGTTCGCGACGCCTTCACAATTTCCGGCGATCCTGGTGCCGGCAGTGCTGCTCGGCCTGTTCCTGGTATTTGTGGCACGGCCAATCGCCGTCTGGCTCTGCCTGGTGCCGTTCCGTCTGCCACGCCCGGAAGTCGCCTTCGTCTCGTGGGTTGGCCTGCGTGGTGCCGTGTCGATCCTGCTTGCCATCACGCCGCTGCTCGGCGGTCTTGAGAACGGCCGCCTCATCTTCAACACTGCCTTCATCATCGTGCTGGTCTCGCTGATCATCCAGGGATGGACCGTCGGGCCGCTGGCGCGCCGTCTCGGCCTTATCGTGCCGGCCCGCCTGGGACCGCTCGACAAGGTCGAATTGGAACTGCCGGGCTCCGCCCATCATGAGCTTCTCGCCTACCGCGTGTCACCTGGCAGCCCGGTGGCGCGCGGCGAACGCATTCCGCGCTGGGCGCGGCCGTCGCTGGTGCTGCGCGACGGACGCTCGATGCGCTTCCAGGATATGGGCCGGCTCGCGGCCGGCGACCATGTCTACATCTTCGTGCCGGACCGCTATCCGCGCCTGCTCGACAAGCTGTTCGCCAGCCGTGCCGTGGTCGATCCCGAGGACGCGGATTTCTTCGGCGCCTTCGCCGTCGATCCGTCACGCCCCGCCGAGGAACTGGAAACCGCCTACGCGCCGGGCCTGACCGAAGCGGAACGCAAGCTCAGCATTGGCGACCTGGTCACTACGCGGCTCGGCGGCCACGCCGAATATGCCGACCGCGTGCTGCTCGGTCCGATCGAGCTGATCGTCCGCGACGTCGACGACAAGGGCAGGATCACCGGCCTTGGCCTGTCCTTTGAGCCGACCGCGCCGGTGGCGCGCGTTCCGGTGTTTCTCAGTGCCGGCGAAATCCGCGACCGCATCGCCGCCTTCATCCGCAACCGGCGCAAGCCGGCCGAGGCGCGGGCGGTCGAGGCGGCGGCCGAGATGGAAACGGTTCCGCAGCCCGTGGTGGAAAAGACAACTGGCGAAGGCTGACCGCTGTCCACCCGAGCCGCGGAACCCTGCCGCGAGGCTGAAGAATGGCTCAGCAACTGGTGTGGCGCGTCCATGTGTTCCGACATCGCCGGAAATGATCCCGATCGGCCGGTTGCGAGGACGTTCGGCCGATCAGTCGCCACTTCTCCGGCGCGCCATAGGGGCGCGCTTAATTGTTGCGGGCCGCTACGAACTGCGCCGCTTGTTTCAGAAGCGCAGCTTGCTCGCCAAAAGGTTCGAGCAACGCATGAGCCTGGTCAACGAGGCCATGGAGCTGGCCCCGCGCCCAGTCCGGTCCGTGCAGCGCGACCAGCGTCGCCTTGCCGGCCGCGGCATCCTTGCCGGTCGCCTTGCCCATCTGATGCGCGTCGGCGGTCAGGTCGAGCAGATCGTCGGCAAGCTGAAAGGCAAGCCCGATCGCCGAGCCGAACTCGGCCAGCCTCTCGCGGTCGCCCGACGGCGCGCCGGCAAGGATAGCGCCCGCTTCGCAGGCAAAGCGGATCAGCGCACCGGTTTTCATCGCCTGAAGCCGGATGATGCCGGCCTCGTCCGGCCGGCTTTGTTCGGCTTCGAGATCGAGCATCTGGCCGCCGACCATGCTTCCCGCCCCGGCGGCGCGGGCCAGTGCCAGCACCAGCGTTGCCCTGCGCTCGGCCGGCAGCATTGTCGCCTCGTCGGCAAGGATGTCGAAGGCAAGTGTCAGCAAGGCGTCGCCCGCAAGAATGGCGGTCGCCTCATCGAAAGCCCTGTGCACGGTCGGCTGGCCGCGGCGCAAATCGTCGTCGTCCATGGCCGGTAGATCGTCATGGATGAGCGAATAGCAGTGCACGCATTCGAGCGCCGCCGCGACGCGCAGCGCCGCCTCGCCGTCGGCTGAAAACAGTGCAGCACTTTCCATGACCAGGAAGGGACGCAGTCGTTTGCCGCCGTTCAGCACGCCATGTCGCATTGCCGCCATCAGGCGTTCGGGCCGCGCGACCTCGCCCGAAAGCGTCCGTCCGTCGAGCAACCGCCTCAGCAGCGCCTCGAGCGGAACTGCCCGGGCAATAAGTGCAGCTTCGAACGCCATTTGGTCGTCTTTCGTCATGGTCGGGAGCGGTAGCCGACACTCAGACATTGCGCAAGAAGCCAAGCGCCATTATGCCGGGGGCAGGGAGTAGCGCGGACTGGGTGGCTTGGCGGAACCGATCGTCGATCACGAAACCGAAGGGTTGGACATGGCGAGACCGAGACGCGGCAGCCGCATCGGTCTTCAACGCCGAGTCCGGCGCGGCATTGCCGTCGCCGTTGTGCTGGCGCTGGTGCCGGTGGTGCTGACCTTCCTGTACCTGCCGTCATTCGTGCATCCGGTGTCGACATTGATGCTGAAGGACCTGGCGACGTTTTCCGGCTACGATCGGCGCTGGGTTTCCATCGACGATGTCGCGCCGGTGCTGGCATATTCGGTAATCATGTCGGAGGACGGGCAGTTCTGTTTCCATCGCGGCGTCGATCTGGGCGAGTTGCGCGGCGTCGTCGACGATGCGCTCGCCGGCGAGATGACACGTGGCGCCTCGACCATCACCATGCAGACGGTAAAGAATCTTTATCTATGGTCGCGGCCGTTGGGCTCGGTCCGTAAGGTCGTGGAACTGCCGCTGGCCGTCTATTTCGATGCGGTGCTGTCGAAACGGCGGATCATGGAGATCTACCTCAACATCGCCGAATGGGGACCGGGCATCTACGGCATCGAGGCCGCCGCCCAGCATCATTTCGGCGTCTCGGCAAAACAGCTGTCGCGGCGGCAGGCAGCGCTGCTTGCCGTCACCTTGCCGAATCCGATCGTGCGCAATCCGGCGAAGCCCGGGCCGGGACTGAGGCGGCTTGCCGCGTTGATCGAACGGCGCGCCGGCCGCGCCGGCGCCTATGTCGGTTGCCTGCGATAGTGTCAAAAAAAAACACGGCGACGCTGGCCAAAACGCTGTCGGGCGTGTATAGGCACCCGACTTTCTCAGATTCCGGCCCCTGATGTGGCCCTTTCACGAGGGCCGCCGGGGCGTTTTGACCATGTAGTGGAGCATATCCATGGCCGTTCCGAAACGAAAAACCTCTCCGTCGAAGCGCGGCATGCGCCGTTCTGCCGACGCACTGAAGGCCCCGACCTATGTCGAGGACAAGAACTCCGGCGAGATGCGCCGTCCGCACCATATCGACCTGAAGACCGGCATGTATCGCGGTCGCCAGGTTCTGGAGCCGAAGGAAAGCTGATAGAGCTTTCGACGGTTTATTGGGTTGCGAAACGACCGGCCATTGGCCGGTCTTTTTGCGTTTGCGACAACTGATCGTATCAGCCGGGCCTGACATTGTTGTTTCACGCCGTCTTTGTCCGTGTTTATCGGCCGCACGAAAATTCTTGACGGCGAACGCCGGGCGCACTCTACAAAGATCAGTCCAACCGGAGCCGCCACATGTTCGGTGCCATCCCGCTGCTGATCGTGCCTTTCATCCTCTACAATCTTGGGCTTCTGGGAATATTCGGCAGCGGCGACGATCCGTGGGCCACCGAAATGTTTTCGGTCCGGATGATGTCGGGTGGCGTGTTCTCGATGACCCTCGGCGACCTCATCGTGCTGATCGCACTGATCTTCTTGTTCGTCGAAGTGGTGAAGTCGACGCGCACGACAAGTGCCTCGATCATGGACCATCTTTTGTCGACCTTCGTCTTTGTGGCCTATCTGGTCGAGTTCCTGCTGGTGAAGGGCGCCGCCCATTCCGTCTTCTTCACACTGATGGTCATAGCGCTGATCGACGTGCTGGCCGGCTTTTCGGTGTCAATGCGGTCGGCCACCCGCGACATCAATATGAATTAAGGATCCCGGCTCAGCCCGGGTCAGCGGTGAAGCCAGCCGCCTCGAGCCGGCGATGGCTGCCGTTTCATCATTGTCGAACGTGTCGCCGGAAATACCGATGGCGCCGATGATCGTGCCGGCGTTGTCGCGGATCAGCACGCCGCGCGCGCGCGCCCGACACGTCGGAGCCGCCGGCGATCAGATGCGGGCGCTCCTTGGCGAAAGCTTCCACCCGGCGCGGGCCCATGCCGATAGCGAGCGCGCCATAGGCCTTGCCGGCCGACATTTGCGGACGCAGGAACGAGGCGCCGTCCTGACGCTGGAACGCGACCAGATGGGCGCCGGCGTCGAGCACCGAGACGCCAAGCGGCCTGAGCTTGAGCTAGGCACCCTTGGCAAAGGCGGCGGCGTTGATTTCAAGGGCTTCGTCGAGCGTCAGTGCGGTCATGGCCGTCTCCTGAACGCGCCAGTTATCAGCCGTCAGAACAGACTCCGAGTGAACTGTTTCGCGTGCGGAAGGAAGCATGGATTCTGGGAGCGCCGGCCTATTTCTTCTTGGCCCGAGGCTTCTTCACCGGGGCCGGAGGCGCATTGGCCAGGTCTTCCGCTTCCTTGGCGAGGCGCAGCGCCCGCAGCTTGTTGGTCTTGGCTTGGCGAGCGTCGCTCTCGGCGACATATTCCGCCATCGCCTTCTGGCGAACCGTGGCTGCCTCTTCCTGTTTCTTGAAACGCAAATCGGCCCGCGCACGGGCAGTGTCCTTAGAGTTCTCGACCAAGAGCGTTATCCAATCCGTAAATTATCTTCAGTCCCTTGATAGCAGAGCCAGCCCGCAATTGGGAAAATAAGTTGGTCATGGCGCCGGATCGCAGCCAACTCGCTCCGCCTTGCGGGCGACTACCGCATCGTATCCGGCCTGCAAAGTCGCGCGGACGGTGGGTCCAGATGGGGCGGGAGACGCACCCAGATGCTCGTGGCGCAACTCGTTCATGAACTTATCCCACATCGGCGGGCCGCCTTTTTCCAGAAGCTCGGCACGGATAGAGAGCTCTTCGCTGACCGGCAGCCAGACGCGGCCCCAGGCGCCGAGATGCGCCAGGATCGGCACCAGCGTAATCGCCATTTCGGTCAGGCTGTAGATCGCCTTTTGCTTGTGGGAGGGATCGTCCGCCTTGGTCAGCATGCCGAGCTCCATCAGCCGCTTCAGCCGGTCGGCGAGGATGTTGGAGGCGATGCCCTCCATCGAGCCGTTGAGCAGTTCGCGAAAGTGGCGTCTGCCGCCGAAGATGATGTCGCGAAGGATGATCAGGCTCCACCGGTCACCGAACACTTCGAGCGACAGGTTGATGGGGCATCCGGACCGACGATCGATGTTCATGCGAATCTCCAAAAACCGGTTGCATTATCGTATCGGTTTTAATATCGTGCAACTGATTGCAAAATGCAATCGGATTGGAAGCCCAAGGAGGAAAGCCATGAAAAACGCCGAACACCCCGAAATCGCATCCCAGACGTTCGGCGATCCGGCCCATCCGGCGGTGTTGTTGATCATGGGCGCGATGGCTTCCATGCTTTGGTGGCCCGAAGCGTTTTGCCGGAAGCTGGCCGGCGAGGGTCGCTTCGTGATCCGCTATGACAATCGCGATACCGGCCGTTCGACCAAATACGCGCCGGGCGAGCCGCCTTATACATTCGACGACATGGTGGACGATGCCGTCCGCGTCCTTGACGACCAGGGACTCCGAAAGGCGCACGTGGTCGGCATGTCGATGGGCGGCATGATCGCGCAGCTCGTTGCGTTGAAATACCCGTCGCGTGTCACTTCGCTGACGGTGATCAGCAGCTCGCCCTTGGGCATCGATACGTCGCATTTGCCCGGAACCACCGAGGCCTATAGGAAACATTCGGCCGAAGGCGCGAAGGTCGACTGGTCTGACCGTGGCCAAGCGGTCGATTTCATGGTCAAAAACGCGCGTGCGCTCGCCGGCACCGCGCATCCGTTCGATGAGGCGCGGACGAGAGCGTTCGTGGAACAGGACTACGACCGGTCCGGCGGCTTTCTCAGCGCGACCAATCACTTCATGCTCAAGGGCGGCGAAGATCGGAGCGGCGAGGACTGGACGGGGCGGCTGCACGAGATGAAGATTCCGCTCCTCGTTGTCCACGGCACCGACGATCCGATCTTTCCAGCCGAGCATGGCGCCGCTCTTGCCGACGCGGTCGCCGGTGCAAGACTGGTCCGGATCGAGGGCGGCGGCCACGAGCTGCATCCCGACGATTGGGCCGCGATCATCGATGCGATCGTCGCCCACAGCCGGGCCACGTAGCAGCGGGCCGAACCTTGACACCGGATGCCCGCGAGACGAAGCACCAAAGATAGGAGCAAAAATGTCCCTGACGATGCATCTTCATCCGCTGGCCTCCTTCTGCTGGAAACCGCTGATCGCGCTCTATGAGAACGGCACGCCATTCACATCGGTCGTTGTCGATCTCGGCAATGAACAGTCGCGCGCGGCGTTTCTGAAATTGTGGCCGCTCGGCAAGATGCCGGTGCTGCGCGATGAAGCGCTGGACCGGACCGTGCCGGAATCGACGATCGTCATCGAATATCTCAACGCGTATTATCCTGGGCCGGTCGAACTGATCCCCGCCGATCTCGATCTCGCTCGCCAGACCCGGCTTGCCGACCGCTTCTATGACTTCTACGTCCAGGAACCGATGCAGAAGATCGTTGGCGACCGGCTGCGGCCGGAGGGCAAGACCGATCCGTTCGGCGTCGAGCAGGCCCGCGCCCAGCTGCGCAGCTCCTACGCCATCATTGAACAGGACATGCGGTCGAGGACATGGGCGGTGGGTGCGAGCTTCACCATGGCCGACTGCGCTGCCGCCCCCGCGCTGTTCTACGCCAACAAGGTCGAGCCGTTCGGAGACGAATATCCTGCGGTCAGGCGCTATCACGACCGGTTGCTGCAACGCCCCTCGGTTGCCCGTGTGATCGAGGAAGCGCAGCCGTATTTCAAGCTCTTCCCCTACAACAATGGCTAGAGTGGTTCATCGTTTCACGGAAACGCCGAATCGCTCTATCTCTTTGTTTTTGCGCAATTCCGGACGGAAAACCGTTTCACACTTTTCCTGGAATTGCTTGTCTTATGACTTTCGCTGCCGAATGGGTCAGAAAGGAACGCTGAGAGAGGGTAGCCGCCCTCCCTCAGCGGCGAGGGTCGGATCGGTGGAATTGCTGACCGTTTGACGGTCGAGCTAGAGTCGGATCGCCCTCGTCTTTCCCTTGAGGCCTGAACGGATACCCGGAGTTCGGCTCCGAATGACAAGCACAGGACAAGTGAAAGATGACCAACGATACCATCGGGATCGACATATCGAAAGACCATCTCGACGCCCACAGGCTGAGCGACGGCGCGAGCCGGCGTTTTGCCAACGACAGCCGCGGCCACAAGGCGTTCATGAGCTGGTTGAGCCCGAGCCGGTTGGACCCGCCCGGCGTACGCATCGTCTATGAGCCGACAGGTCCATATCACCGGGCCTTTGAGCGGAAGCTGGCGGCGGCTGGCCTTGCGCTGGTCAAGGTCAACCCACGCCAAGCCCGGCGCTTCGCCGAGGCCACCGGCAGGATCGCCAAGACCGACCGGCTGGACGCCGCCATGCTGGCGCGCATGGGCGCTCTTCTCGACCTCGAAGCACGACCGGTGCGCAGCCCGATCCTCAATAATCTCAAGGACCTGCACATGGCGCGCGAGGCGCTGGTGAAGAACCGGACGGCGGCGAGGAACAGGGCCAAGGCGCTA
>NZ_JAMYLZ010000008.1:0-203161 GCF_040318315.1 Mesorhizobium sp. M1227 | reverse complement strand
TGGCGCCACATCGGCCACCTCGTTGAAACGATCGAGGCAACCGAATGCAACAACTACTTCGCAAACGCCGGCTACGCTTCCATCAAAACGTGAAAGGCTCTAGAGCATGATCCCGAACCGAAGGTCCGCGCTAGCGAAAAGTGGAATCCGGATTTCGGAAAAGATCATGCTCAAACACAAAGTTAGAACCTACGCTTACTGGATTTCGCCGCTCTCGTCCTCGTCGGGGCTGGCGCAGCTAACATCGCCTTCCGCGCAGGTCGAATCGGCGGTGAGCTGCTTGGTGCGATCGTCGGTCAGCCGCGTCAGGCATTCCGATATCAGCATCGGATAGATCGAGCCGCCTTCGCTGTCCGCGGCCGAATAGCTGCATTCCGCGTCGCGAAAAGCGATCCAGGCGCGCTGCGCCGTCTGCAACAGCTTCCTGGCTTTTGCGTCAGTTCCGCCGATGATTTCCTGGTAGGCCTTGTTGAGCTTGGCGTCGGCGGATTTGTAGTCCGCGTCGGCGCAGATGTTCATCATCTGCTGGCTGTCGTCGTTGCGGTCGCATTCCTGCGCATAGGCAACAGAACCTGCCGCGAGGACGACAAGACAGGCGGACACAAGAATTCGGCGCATGACGATCTCCAATTCGCAACCGCATCATTCCAGCCGTCTCAAGCCTGCGCAACGCCAGTGACGGATATTTGATGATACGAAACGGTCCGTATCGTTTAGGCAACGCGCTTGCGGTTGACACGGGCAACGCTCCTCGTCTATGAGCCACGCACAGTTCAAAGGCGCGTCTGTGGGCGCGCCTTAATAATTCGGCCCGTGACCGGGCCCAGACCGACGGGCAAGACCATGAAAATCAAGAATTCGCTCAAGGCGTTGAAGGCGCGTCACCGCGACAACCAGCTGGTTCGTCGCAAGGGCCGCGTCTACATCATCAACAAGACCGCGCCGCGCTACAAGGCGCGCCAGGGTTGAGTTTTCGACGGAGGCTGCGCGCCTCCGTTCGCATGATACGACTCTCACGCTAAATTCAGTTTGACGATCCGGCGTCGGGGGCTAGATTCCCGCGATGCGGATTCTTTTTGCATTTTTCACGGCTTTCCTCGTTTCCGGCGCTGTCTCGCTGCCGGCGTGGGCTGAAGATCCGACCACAACTCCGCCGACAGCACCTCCGGTCGTCAAGACGAAACAGGCGCGGCTCGATCAGCTGTTTGCCGATCTCAAGCGCGAACGCAATGAAAAGGCGGCCGAGCGCATCGCCGGACGCATCGGCAGCGAGTGGTCCCAGTCGGGCAGCGCCTCTATCGACCTGATGATGCAATGGTCGCAGAAGGCGATCGAAACCCAGAAATTCGATGTTGCACTCGATTTCCTCGATCAGGTGGTGACTTTGCAGCCGACCTATGCGGAAGGCTGGAACCGGCGCGCCACTGTTCATTTCATGATGAAGAACTACGGGAAGTCGATGGCGGACATCGACCGCACCCTGCAGCTCGAACCACGCCATTTCGGCGCGCTTTCGGGCCTGGCTCAGATCATGGCCGAAACCGGCCACAAGCAGTCGGCACTTGAGGCCTGGCAGCGCGTGCTCGGCATCTACCCAATGATGCGCAGCGCCCAGGACCAGGTCGCCGCACTTTCCGAGGAGCTTGCCGGCGAAGGCATTTGAGACCAGTAAGGGAGTAAGGGAGTATGTGAGAGGTGCAGATTGCACTGTGGAACACATGCGCCCTACTCCCCTACTCTCCTACTCTCCTACTCCCCTACTCTCCTACTCCCCTACTCCCCTACTCCCCTACTCCCCTATAGGCCCGATCTATGCCGTTTGCTTCCGTGACGAGTTTCTCCACAAGGGCGGCGGCCGGCATCTCCCGCAGCTTCGCAACGCCCTGCCCGGCCCAAGTGGGCAAGAAGTCAGCCCGCTTGCTTTCATCCTTTGCCATCGAAAGCGGCATGACCAGACTCGCCTGCAGCGGAAACGCCAACACTGCATCTTCCTCACCAGCCATTTCCATCACAAACCGGTTGCGCACCACGCGAGCTGGGCGGCCAGTGAAGCAGCGAGTCACCGACGTGCTCTCGTCGTTGGCCGAGCGCAATGCTGCGCGATAGACTGGCTGCACATTGGCTTCAGGACAGGCCAGGAAAGCCGTGCCGATCTGCACGCCAGATGCACCAAGTGCAAAGCTGGCAGCAATGCCGCGACCGTCGAAGATACCGCCGGCGGCAATTACAGGCACCCGCACGGCATCAACAATCTGCGGTACGAGTGCCATAGTGCCGGCTGTGCCGATAGCAGGGTCGCCAGTGAATGTGCCGCGATGCCCACCCGCCTCGTATCCCTGGGCGATAATGGCGTCCACCCCTCCTGCCTCAAGCTGGCGCGCTTCCGAGACGGTGGTGGCCGAACACAAGACAGTACAGCCGGCCGCCTTCAACTGCTGCACAATTGCGGTGTCGGGTAGACCGAAGTGGAAGCTGACCACCTTGGGGCGCAGCTCGAGCACAATTTCGAGACGCTCACGATCGAAGGTGGGGAAGGGCTCGCCCGGCTCGGGCACCGGTCCGAGGCCGACCTCCTCATAGCAGCCGCGAAGGCGGTCTCGCATACTTTGGGCTGCCGCATCATCGTGTATCGGCGCCGGGTGCGCAAAGAAGTTGACGTTGATCGGATGATTGGTGGCGTGCTGTGTCGCCGTGAGCTGCTCGCGGATAGCCGCCGCAGGCAGAATGCCGCATCCGAGCGAGCCAAGCGCCCCGGCATTGCTGACTGCCGCCGCCAGTTCCGGCGTGGTGATGCCGCTCATCGGAGCCTGGATTATCGGGTGCTCAATGCCGAGGAGTTCCAGAAGATCAGTGCGCATCCACATTGGATCACCCTCCTCTTTCTCCCAGGAGAGATTACCTTAACTGACTTCCAGCTCAAGATCGGATAGGGCCTTCGAACCGCTTCACGGCCGGCCACAGGCTGATGCAAGCTGGCGGAGTTCGGCGTTGATCGCAGCCCAACTGCCGTCAATGCACCGGGCTGCCGCCGCGTTTACGACGCGCCATGCAGCCGGCCTATCCGGCAGCCGCGGCCGACATTAGCGGCCGACTTCCGATCCGACATAGGCGATGCGCAGCATGTTGGTCGAGCCCGGCGTCCTCAGCGGCACGCCGGCCGTGATGATGACGCGGTCGCCCGGCTTGCCGAAACCTTCATCGAAGGCGATGCGGCAGGCGCGGTCGACCATGTCGTCGAGGTCGCTGGCGTCGGGGGAAACGACGCAATGCGTGCCCCACAACAGCGACAGCCGCCGCGCCGTGTTGAGGATCGGCGACAGCGCCACGATCGGCACTTGCGGCCGCTCGCGCGCGGCGCGCAAGCCGGTCGTGCCGGACGCGGTATAGGTGATGATCGCCGACAGCTTCAGCGTCTCGGCTATTTCGCGGGCGGCGAGCGAGATCGCGTCGGCCCCGGTCGCTTCCGGTTCCGAGCGCTGCGCGTTGATAATTCCGGCATAGGTCGGGTCGGTTTCGACCTTGGTGGCGATCCGGTTCATCATCGCCACCGCCTCGACCGGATAGGCGCCGGCGGCGGACTCCGCCGAAAGCATGATCGCGTCGGCGCCTTCAAACACGGCGATCGACACGTCCGACACCTCGGCCCGCGTCGGCACCGGCGCGGTGATCATCGATTCCAGCATCTGCGTGGCGACCACCACCGGCTTGCCGGCACGGCGCGCGGCGCGGGTGATCTGCTTCTGAATGCCAGGCACGGCTTCGAGAGGCATCTCGACGCCGAGATCGCCGCGGGCGACCATCAGCGCATCCGAAAGCTCGATGATCTCGGCCAGCCGGGCGACGGCCTGCGGCTTTTCGATCTTGGCCATGATCAGCGCCCGGCCGCGTGCGATCTTGCGCGCTTCGGCCAGGTCCTCGGGCCGCTGCACGAAGGACAGCGCCACCCAGTCGACGCCGGTCGCCAGAACCGCGTCGAGATCCCGGCGGTCCTTTTCCGTCAGCGCGCCGACCGGCAGGTCGGTGTCGGGCAGGCTGACGCCCTTCTTGTCGGAAATGGTGGTGCCGGCGACGACGGTGCAGACGATCGCCTTGCCGTTGCTGCTGACCGCCTTGAGCTCGAGCTTGCCGTCGTCGATCAGCAGGCGATGACCAGCCTCGACCGAACGCAGGATTTCGGGATGCGGCAGGTAGACCCTCGTCGAATTGCCGGGCTCGGGATTGTCGTCGAGCGTGAAGGTCTGACCGACGGTCAGCACCTCTTTGCCGTTGGCGAACTTGCCGACGCGCAGCTTTGGCCCTTGCAGGTCGGCGAGAACGCCGATCGGCCGGCCGACCGCCTCCTCGACGGCACGAATGCGGCCGACAAGCGTACGCATCAATTCATGGTCGGTGTGGCTCATATTGATGCGGAACACGTCGGCGCCGGCTTCGAACAGCTTCTTCAGCATCTCCTCGGACGAGGAGGCCGGACCGATGGTGGCGAGGATCTTGACCTTGCGGCTGCGTCTCATTGACTGTTTGTTCCCGGGGCGGCTGGAGCGCCATCCGTTGCGGGCTCGTCAGTCAGCTGGACCATCCAGCTTGCCTGCTCGCCCGTGTCATATTCCTGGAATCCGGCGCGCTGAAAGCCCCGGGCGACGCAATCGGTAACGCCGGCGATCTTGAACTCTTTTTCGGCCACGCACATGTTGATCGGGCCATCCCAGCGTCCGCCGCGCTCGGCGTCTTCTGCATAAAGATAGTAAAACCTTGATGACAACGGTCCCTCGATCAGCGTCTTGCAGCTCGATCCTTCGATGTGCCACCAGCCTTCGGTGATCCAGCCGGCTTTGGCGCGATAGCCGATGCCGACACCGACCAGGTTCTGCGTGGCGTTGCAGACCCGGAAATCGGCCCGTGCCGGCGAGGCCGAAATCACCGCGAAAAGAGCCATGGCCGGTACCAGGAGCGGCATGGCCAAGGCGTGGCGCACACGCAGCCTGCCGGCGAAACCCATCCTGAAACCCCTCAAGAACCACATTTGCATCTCTCAACGCCCCTTTTCGGAAAAGTCCGTACGCATGTCAACGCGCCGATCTGTCCAATTCCAATCGATTTAGAAGGCTCTGGCGCGCTTGCGGTCGCCCCTGCTCAGTTTTTTGGCAGAAACCGTGGCCAAACAACGGCATTGCGCAAGCGTTCTCTTCGTGGAATGACGATACCACCCTCCCCGAAAGCCAGCGAACAGACCTTTCCCGCCAATGACCCGATCCACAGTTTTCGCGCCTTTCGATATCGTCGAAGGCGATCGCAAGCGCGGCATGGTGCTTCTGGCCGATCACGCCCGCCGCGACCTGCCGGAGGAGTATGGCAGTCTCGGCCTGCCGGCGGCGGAGTTCGACCGCCACATCGCCTACGACATCGGCGTCGAGACCGTAACCCGCGAACTCGCAAGTCTGCTCGGCGTTCCGGCGGTGCTTGCCAATTTTTCGCGACTGCTGATCGACCCCAATCGCGGCGAAGACGATCCAACGCTGATTCGCCAGCTCTATGACGGCACCATCATCCCGGGAAATTATCCCATGGCCTCGGAGGAGCGCGAAAGACGGCTGGACCGCTTTTACCGCCCCTATCATGATGCCGTCGGCGCCATGATCGCCTCTGTGGCGCGAGTATCCGCGCAGGCACCCTTCATCTTTTCGGTGCATTCCTTCACACCGACCATGCAGGGCTCCGTGCGGCCGTGGCACGTCGGCATATTGTGGGACCTGGACGACCGCGTTGCGCGGCCGCTGATCGACATGCTCGCCAAGGACAAGAGCCTCATCGTCGGCGACAACGAACCCTATGACGGCGCACTGCGCGGCGATACCATGTTCAGGCACGCCATCGTCAACGGCTTTGCCCATGCGCTGCTCGAGGTCCGCCAGGACCTGATCGCCGACCGCAAGGGTGCCCTCGCCTGGGCCGAACGGCTGGCGCCGATCGTTGACGCGATAGATCGACGTGCCGATATACATGCGGTGAAAATATTCGGCTCGCGCACCGGGCCGGTATGATGAGGCCCAAGGGAGGCCAACGTGATGACCGAACTCAGCGAAGAACAAAAGCGCGATTTCGAAGCCGCTGCCTTCCGCCGGCTGGTCGCGCATCTGCGCGAGCGTTCCGACGTACAGAACATCGACCTGATGAACCTCGCCGGCTTCTGCCGCAACTGCCTGTCCAACTGGTACCGCGATGCGGCGCAAGCCGAAGGTGTCGAACTCAGCAAGGAACAGTCGCGCGAGATCATCTACGGCATGCCCTATGCCGAGTGGCAGGCACTGAACCAGGTCGAAGCCTCCGACGCCAAGAAGGCCGAGTTCGAGGCAAGGCGCCCTAGGGATCACTAGGGGAGGATGCCGTGCCTAAGATTGACGTTGCCGACGTGCCAGGACGCAAGGGCTCATCCTATCCACCGCCGTTCGATGCACCCTGTGCCGAACGCGTGCGCCAGCGGCTAGGCAACGCAGGTGGGCTCACCGACTTCGGCATCAATCTCATGCGCCTGCCGCCGGGCAACTGGTCGAGCCAGCGCCACTGGCATTCGCACGAAGACGAATTCGTCTACGTGCTTGAAGGCGAGCTGACGCTCGTCGAAGATGCCGGCGAGACGGTGCTGCGCGCCGGTGATTGCGCGGCCTTTCCGAAAGGATCAGGCAACGGCCATCACATGATCAATAAATCGGGCGCGATGGCGATCTATCTCGAAGTCGGTTCGCGCTGGCCCGACGACGTCGCCACCTGCTCCGACATCGACATGATGAGCACCAACGCTGACGGCCGGTTTGTGCACAAGGATGGCGCGCCCTATCCCGAGCCGTAGGGATTTCGGAGTGGACCGCCGAGATGGTTGGCCGACGCGAGAGGACGTAGCGTCTGGTCCAAGCACTTTCGGCGAAGAGCGCTTGACTGTGAATTGAATCGATCTAATTTGCCGCGCAACGCCATTTCCGGACCGGATTCTACCCGATGGACGCGCAGAAAATCACGCAGATCGCGATTCGTGGACGCTGGGCAGTGGCCGGCATCTTCCTCGCCAACGGCTTCTTGACCGGCAGTTGGGCGCCGCAGATCCCGGTGTTCCTGACGCGACTCGACATTTCGAAGTTCACGCTCGGCTTGCTGATTCTGTTGTTCGGTGCCGGCGCCGTCACTGCCATGACCTGGTGCGGCCATCTGATCTCGAAGCATGGCTCGCGCACGGTGCTGCGCTGGTTCGGACTTGCCGGCAGCTTCGGCCTTTTGGTTGTGGCTCTGGCCCCCAACGTGCCCCTTGCAGCCATCGCCATGTTCATCTTCGGCGGTTCGATCGGCGGCATGGACGTCGCCATGAATGCCAATGCAGTGGCAGTCGAACGGCGGCTGTCCCGTGCCATCATGTCGTCCTCGCACGGCTTCTGGAGCCTTGGCGGTTTCGCCGGCGGCGCTTTGGGCGGTTTCGCCATCCAGAACTACGGTCACCTCGCCCATGCGACAGTGGTGACGGCTCTTGCCTTTGCCGTAATCGCCGTAGCGATCCGCTACCTGATCGCCGAGGACAAGCACCCGGTCGCCGAGCACCACAAATTCGCGTTGCCGGCAAATCCGGTGGTCTATCTGGTCGGACTTATGGCGCTGCTGACGATGATCTCCGAAGGCGCGGTACTCGACTGGGCAGCGCTGTATCTCCGGCAGGAACTCGGCGCCGATCTTGCCATCGCAGGCCTGGCCTATGCCGCCTTTTCCGGCGTCATGGCCATTATGCGCTTTCTCGGCGATGGCGTCCGCAACCGTTTCGGTGCCGTTACGACATTGCGCGCCTCGGCTCTTGCCGCTGCTGCCGGCATGCTGGTGGCCGGGCTGGCTCCCTCGCCTTGGCTGGCCATTGCCGCCTTTGCCTTTTGCGGCCTCGGCATTGCCAACATGGTGCCGATCATTTTTTCGGCCGGCGGCAACCAGGAAGGTATGGCGTCCGGCACAGGCATGAGCGTCGTCACCACAATGGGTTACTCAGGCATTCTGGTGGCGCCGTCGGCGATCGGCTTCGTCGCCGAGCACTCGAGCTTCGGCCCGATCTTCGTCGCACTGTCCGGGCTGCTGGTCGTCGTGCTGTTGATGGCCGGCCTCGCTCACCGCGCCGAATTCGCTGCCGAGCCTGCACCGGCTGAATAGCGCTCGAACTCTTCGTAGAGGAAATCCGCGACGCGGCGGATGCGGACGCTGGTACGCACGTCGCGGTGCATGGCCAGCCATACCGGCAGCGTCGGCAGCGGGAGACCCGGCAGCACTGTCTCGACCAGCGGATCACGGTCGGCGAGCGGCTCCTGGCCAAAGCCGATGCCGTTTCCCGCCCGCACCGCCTCCCACAGCACGATCTGATTATCGGTCCTGAAGCGGAAGGCATTGCGGGCGAGCGGGACGCCGAACTGGGCGAAGCCGCGAATGATCTCATCGCTGCGGTCGAAGCCGACCAGATCATGGCCGGCAAGATCGCGGGCCTCGCGCGGACGGCCACGCCGGTCGAGGTAGGATTTTGCCGCGCAGGCGCGGAGCGGAATGTCGGTCACCTTGCGCGCGACCAGTTCATTCTGCGCCGGCTTGACCATGCGAATGGCGATATCGGCGTCGCGACGCAGCAGATTCTCGACCTGATTCGAGGCGGCGATCTCGACTTCGATGCCCGGCTCCTCGGTCCCAAGCCTCGCTGTCATTTCCGGCAGCACATAGGCCGCCACCACCTCGCTGGCGGCAATGCGCACCGTACCCTCGATCGCCTCGACCGATCCCAGCGCCAGCAGCGAAAAGGCGCTCGCCTGCTCGCTCACCGCGCGACCCCGTTCAAAGAGCGTGCTGCCTGCTTCGGTGAGCGCATAGCCACGCCGCCCGCGCCGGAACAGGGTGACGCCGAGCGCCTGTTCCAGCTCGGTGATGTGGCGGCCGAGCGTCGGCTGGCTCGCGGCAAGTTTTCGGGCGGCCGCTGACAGGCTGCCGGTCTCCGCCACGGTGACGAAACTCTTGATCAGGTTCCAGTCAATATCCATTCACAATTGAATATCATATCGCCAATCGTGGTCAATTTTCATTCGTTTGCGAAGAGACAATATTGGGGTCGTAACGCAACACGGAGACGAACAATGACCACGATCGCAATTCTCGGCGCCAATGGCCGCCTCGGCCGCACGGTCGCCAAGGCCTTCCTCGATGCCGGCTACGATGTCCGTGCCATCACCCGCAGCGGCAAGGTGCCGGCGGAGCTCAAAGGCGCTACGGCGATCGCCGGCGACGCGCTCGACCGTGCTGCGCTGATCCGCGCGACCCAAGGCGTCGATATCATTTTCAACGGCCTCAACCCGCTCTACACCGACTGGAGCAAATGCCTGCCGATGGCCGAGAATGTGATGGCTGCCTGCCGGGCGCACGGCGCGCTGCATCTCTTCCCGGGCACCGTCTACAATTACGGCTCGCAGATGCCGGCGGTGATCGCCGAAGACACGCCGTTTCGCCCGACGACGGAAAAGGGCCGCATCCGCGTCGCCATGGAGGATCTGTTTCGCCGCGAGGCCGACGCGGGTCGGGTGCGCACGATTCTGCTGCGCGCTGGTGATTTCTTCGGCGGCACCGGCAGCGGATCGTGGTTCGATCTGGTTGTTGCCGCCAAGATGACCAATGGCGTCTACACGGCCCCAGGGCCGGTCGATCTCGTGCATGAATGGGCCTATCTGCCCGACCTGGCCAAGGCCTTCATCGGGCTGGCTGACAATCTCGACAAGCTCGGCTCCTACGAGGCGCTGAACTTTCCTGGCCATGCGGTGACCGATCTGGACATCAAGGCGGCCGCGGAGAAGGCGCTCGGACGCACGCTGAAACTGACGTCGATGCCGTGGTGGGTGCTGCGTGCCGGCGGCCCGTTCGTGGCGATGTGGCGCGAGATCGTTTCGATGTCCTATCTCCGCTTCGAGCCGCACCGGCTGGTTTCAGGCAGGCTGGAAAGCGTTATCGGTACGATCCCGCACACGCCGCTGGAAAATGCGGTGTCGGAAGCGCTCGAGGATATCGGCATCGCCACGATCAAGACGACGCAAAAAGTTGCCTAACAACAAACCAAAAAAAGGCGGATGGCCTCACGATCATCCGCCGCTGGTCGGGGAGGAAGGTTGCGCTCAGATCCGGCCCATCAACAGCAGCACCAGGACAACGATCAGGATGACGCCGACGATGCCTGATGGTCCGTAACCCCAGGACCGCGAATGCGGCCACGCCGGAACCGCGCCGATCAGAATAAGAATAAGGA
Organism: Mesorhizobium sp. M1227; assembly: GCF_040318315.1. NCBI lineage: Bacteria > Pseudomonadati > Pseudomonadota > Alphaproteobacteria > Hyphomicrobiales > Phyllobacteriaceae > Mesorhizobium > Mesorhizobium sp. M1227. Next base: position 192,870 of record NZ_JAMYLZ010000008.1, on the reverse strand, counting down.
TAATGATGAGAATGGTGCTGATCGTCATCAGAAAATCCTCGCTTTGAGGTTGCAATGACGGAACAATGCAGAAGGCCGCCCATTGTTCCCGGGCGGCCTTTGCTTGATCAGGACGGCGATTCGGACTCTATTCGGCCGCCTTCGGGAAGGCGATCGCCGGTTCGGCGCCCAGATCGGCCTCCAGGCCGCCCGACGAGATTTCGGTTTTGCCGCGCCCCAACAGGCGACTGAACCAGCCACGACGCGCACCGGGTTTGACCTTGGCGCGAGTGAACACCATCAGCATCGACGGCGTCACCACCAGCGTCAGCACGGTGGCGAAGGACAGCCCGAAAACGATCGCCGACGACAGCGAAATCCACCATTGCGTCGACGGCGCGTTGATCGTCGTCTCGTGATGGAAGATTTCGAGGCCGAGGCCAAAAGCGATCGGCAGCACGCCGAGGATCGCCGACACCGCCGTCAGCACCACCGGGCGGGCACGTTCGCGGCAAGTCTGCAGAACGGCTTCGTATTTGTCCCAGCCCTCTTCGCGCAACCGGTCATAGGTGTCGATCAGCACGATGTTGTTGTTCACCACCACGCCGGCCAGCGCGATGACACCGATGCCCGACATGACGATGCCGAATGCCTCTCCCGTCAGCAGCAGCCCGAGGAACACGCCGATCGTCGCCATGACCACGCAGGACAGCACCAGCCAGACGCTGGTGAACTTGTTGAACTGCGCCAGAAGCACGATGAAGATCAGAAAGATCGCCGCACCGAAGGCTTTGCTGAGGAAGGCACCGGCCTCCGCGCTGTCCTCATTGGAGCCGGCAAGCTTCCAGCGAATGCCGCTGCCGAGGTTCATGTCTGCAACAGCTTTGGTGACCTCCTGCTGGACGGCAGCCACCTGGGCGCCGGCGGCGACGTTGGCCTGGACGACGACCGTTCGCGCACCGTCGATGCGATTGAGGATACCGACCGTCGGCTCCGGCTTGCGCACGACGAAGTTCGAGATCGGCACCGAGCCTTGCGCGGTCTGCACCCGCAGCTCGTCGAGCGTCGACAGCGTGCGCCGATCCTCGGGCAGGCGCAGCCTGATGTCGACTGCATCGTCGGCGCCGGCGGGCCGGTACTCGCTGAGCTTCAGCCCGTTGGTCACCAATTGCACCACCGTTCCGACCGCGGTTGGGCTGATGCCGTACTGCGCCGCCTTGGCGCGATCGACCTCGAGCGCCCAGTCGACGCCGGGCGGCGCCAGACCATCGGAAATATCGATGACGCCGGGCACCTTGGCAATGCGCGCGGCGACGGCGCGGGCCTTGTCGTCAAGGCCCTTCGGATCGACGGCCGAAAGCCTGATCTGGATCGGCTTGCCGGTAGGCGGGCCGGCTTCCGGCACGCGAACCTCGACGTCGACACCGGGAATGCCGGCCATAACGCCGCGCAGCTCGTCCAGGATTGAGTTCGCCGATTTACGCTCGCGCCAGTCGACGAATTCGTACTGGATCACGCCAACCACGTCTTCCGGAACATCCTGGCCGCCGCCCTGCGTCTTGCCGACACGGGTATAGACAGACTTCACGCCCGGCCAACCGAGCAGCCGATTTTCCGCGGTCTTGGTGGCCGCGTCCATTTCGGCAAGCGAAAGATTGCCGCGGGCGTGGACATAGAGCAGGCCGTAGTCAGGCTCGACATTCGGGAAGAATTCGACGCCGGCGCCGAATTTCGAATAGGCGTAGCCGACGCCGACCAACAGCGCCACAGTGAGGACAAGCACGGTGATGGGATAATGCACCGCCTGCTTGACCACGGCCATGTACCAGCCGTCGCGATTGTCGTCGGGGTGATGGGCCGGCGCCTTGGCAAATATCGCGCCCAGCGTCGGCGCGAAGACCAGCGCATAGAGCATCGAGGCCGAGAGCGTCACGATCAGCGTGATCGGCATGTATTTCATGAAGTCGCCGATAATGCCCGGCCAGAACAACAGCGGCGAAAAGGCGGCAATGCGCGTCATCGTCGCCGCGATGACCGGGCCGGCCATACGCTTGGCGGCAAGCGCGAACGCTTGCTCCTTCGGCATGCCCTCGCTCATGCGGCGCTCGGCGAATTCGGTGACGATGATGGCGTCGTCGACCAGCATGCCGACCGCCAGGATGAGGCTGAACAGCACGATCATGTTGATCGTGTAGCCCATCATTGCCAGCAACAGGATGCCGATCAGGAAGGACGAGGGGATGGCCAATCCGATCAGCAGCGAGGCACGGCCAGACAGCGCGTAGAGAATGACGATGAACACCAGGATGACGGCGATCATCACGTGGTTCTGCAGGTCGCCGAGCAACTGGTTCACGAAGACGGACTTGTCTTGCGTGTAGGTGACGTGCATGCCCTCCGGCATCGTCTTGATGAAGGCGTCGGACACCTCCCTGACCTTGCCAATCGTATCGATCAGGTTGGAGCCGATGCGCTTCTTCACCTCGATGGCGATCGCCGGCTTGCCGTCGAGGCGGGTGACCGTCTCGGCGTCCTTGAATGTGGAGCGGATGGTGGCAATGTCCTTGGCCTGCACCACCGCATTGGGGCCGGCGACGACCGGAAGCGCCGCCACATCCTCTGGTGTCTCGATAAGCGAGGGCACCTTGACCGCGTATTTGCCCTCGGATCCTTCGATGTTGCCGGCGGCGACAAGACTGTTGGAAGCGCCGACCGCACCGATCAACTGGTCGAGCTGCAGCCCGTAGGAAGACAGCTTCATCGGATCGATGACCACTTCGACGAGGTCGTCGCGCGCACCCTGCAGCGAGCCCTCGAGCACGCCAGGCACTTCCTCGATGCGGTCGCGCAGCTCGCGCGCCGCCGCCGTCAGCACGCGCTCGGGCACCTCGCCCGACAGCGTCACGACCAGGACGGGGAACTCGGAGATGTTGACCTCGGAGACCACGGGCTCCTCAGCCGCTTGCGGCAGGTCGGCCTTGCCGTCCTGCACCTTGCTGCGTGTGTCCTGCAGCGCGGTGGCGAGGTCCGTCTGTGGCTGGAATTCGACCAGCACATAACCGCCGCCCTGGAAGGCGGCCGAGCGCATCTCCTTGAGGCCTTTCAGGCTCTTCAGCTTGGCTTCCATCGGCCGCAGCAGGAGGCGTTCGGAGTCTTCCGGCGAGATGCCCTGGTAGATCAGACTGACATACATCATCGGAATCGGAACGTCGGGTTCCGCTTCCTTCGGCGTCGACTGGTAAGCGACCGCACCGGCAAGGATGAGAAAGACCAGGACCGAAATGGTCAGCCGGGCATTGCTGATTGCAAGTTTGACGATGTCCATGATTACTGCGTCCCGGCCGTCGCTTCGCCCAACAGCTTTTGAATGGTCGCCTGGTCGGCTGCGACCGGCTTGACCACTTCGCCTTCCTTCACCAGCTCCTGGCCGGCGACGATGATGCGGGCGTCGGCCGGAATGCCGCCGAGCACCAGGCCGGTCGGCGTGTCGTCGACCAGGTCGATCGGGAAGAACACGACCTTGTCGTCCTTGTCGACGGCGCGAATGCCGAGATCGCCCTTGTCGCCGAGCGTCACCACCGAGCGCGGCAGCATGACGGCGTCGGTCGGCTGGGCGCTGAGCGCAATTTCTGCCGTCATGCCGGCCGGTACGGAACCATCGGCGTTGGGGATGGCGACTTCGACGCGGAAGGTACGGGTTGCCGAAGATGCATCGCGGCTGATGTAGCGCACCGTGCCCTCGACATTCTGGCCGCTGACCAGACGCACATCGGCCTTGTCGCCGATCTTCAGATAGCCGAGATCGCGTTCGCTGACTTCGCCGCGGGCGATCACCGGATCGAGCTTCAGAATGGTCGCCACTTCGCCGCCCTGCATGACGGAACTGCCAAGCTCCACTGGCACCCGGTCGATGACGCCGTCGAAGGGCGCCTTCACCTCGTTGCGGTCGAGCTCGGCTTGCACGGCCTCCAGTTGCGACTTGGCCAGCGTCAGGTTGGAGCGGGCCGTGTCGAGCTGCAGCTTGGGCAGATTGCCGGTTTTCATCAGCCGCAGGGCAGCTGCCAGCTCTGCCTCACGTTGCACGACAAGCTGCTTGGCGTTGTCGACCGCCGAGATTTTTTCCTCGGCGGCAAGCATCAGGATCAGGTCGCCGGTCTTGACATGCTGACCCTGCTTGACCGGCAGCTTGTCGATGACGCCGGCGACGCGTGTCGCCAGGACGGCGCGCTTGTCGGCTTCGGTCAGTCCGGAAATGCGGATAGCGCGTGCATAGGTGCGCCGCGGCGGGGTTATGATCGCGACCGTGCGTAACGGCGCCTTGGGCTGTTCCGCCTCGGCAGTCCCCGGCTTGGCAGCCCCCTGTTTGCCAGTTTGGGGCTTGCCTGCGTCGGCTGCCTTGGGCTGCTCGACCTCTCCTGCCTTGGGCTTGTTGTCGGCGGACGCGCTGCCGACGGACGAGAACTCGCCTGTCGCCATCCAGCCAGCGAACCCGATGAGCACAACAATGGCTGCAAGCTTGTGAAACCTGAATTTCGGCATCGTCATTTTTTCCAGTGCGCGGGGTTCGGCCAGGCCGCATCTTCTACTTGGGGCGCGTCGCCGATATGGGTGCGCGCGAGGCCGTATTCAAATTGCCGTGATCGGCGAAGCGCGCTTCTACCTCAAAGTTGCATCGCAATATAGTCAGAAAAGTTGATGGATTGTTGCTTTGTCCGCAAAGATGCGGCCGCAGCATCGGCTGTTGATTGCCAAAACAGCGGCATGGCAGCAAGTGTCAGGATGATTGGACAGATTGCGAATGCCATCTGCTTTGCGAAGCAGCTAGGCCGGACGGCGGGCGGCCTCGGGCTGCTTGCGCGCCGCAAGAAATTCCTTGACCCGCCGGCCCGGCGCCGGCCCGCGCACCGGCTTCAAGCCGTCGTCGAGTTCGCCGGACAGATCGATCGTCGGCCGCTTGCCGACGGCGTCATAATTTTCTTCCAGCCAATCACTGGCTGCGGTGCGGCCGAGGTCGCGCAGATAGGCAAGGAACGCCCATTCGGCATTGACCTTGGACGATGCCGACAGATCCTTGAACGCTTCGTCGGCATCGATGCGGTGCATGCGGATGTCGCGATATTCGCCGTGCGGCAATCGGCCGGCGGCGATCAGTTCCTTGACGAAGGCGATCGAGCGGAATTCGCGCAACAGCCCGGCATTGAAGGTGATCTCGTCGATGCGGTTCTGGATCTCATTGGCGCTCTTCGGCGTTCCCTCGCGGACCACCGGATTGATCTGCACCAAAAGCACGTCCTCGGTGGCCGCCGTCTTGAAGAACGGGAACAATGCCGGGTTGCCGCCATAACCGCCATCCCAATAGGGCACGCCCTTGATCTCGACGGCACGGAACAATTGCGGCAAGCAGGCCGACGCCATCACCGTGTCGAGGTCGATCTCGCCGTCCGAGAAGACGCGCAACTGGCCGGTCTCGACATTGGTAGCGGAAATGAACAGTTCAATCGACTTGCAGGCGCGCACATTGTCGAAATCGATCTCACGTTCGACCACGTCGCGCAGCGGATTGATGGCGAGCGGATTGGCGACATAGGGCGAAAATACCCGAGACATCGTATCGAACAGGAAATAGCCGGGCGTGTTCTCGATCGACCAATTGCCCCAGGCGACGTCCCAGGGCATGCGCTGTACCGGGCTGAAGCGGCCCTTTGCCGCCACCGCACGCCAGAAATCGTCGAGCTTCCGCCGCGCGCCCTCGACACCGCCGCGGACAAAGCCGTCGGCCAGCGCCACGGCATTCATGGCGCCGGCGCTGGTGCCCGAAACCGCCGTTATGTCGAGGCGCCCGTCCTCGAGCAGCCGATCGAGCACGCCCCAGGAAAACGCCCCGTGCGAGCCGCCGCCTTGCAGCGCGACATTGATCTTCTTTGGCTCTTCCGCCTTGCCATTTTTCGGCATGGCGTGGCCCTTGACCGCTGGAAGGCTCACTGAGCGGTCCAGCCGCCGTCGACAGAGATGTGCGTGCCGTTGATCTGCGCCGCCGCATCCGAGCATAGGAACACCGCGGCCGCCGCAACCTGCTCGACGGTGACGAACTCCTTGGTCGGCTGCCTGTCGAGCATGACCTCACGGACCACCGTCTCGCGGTCCATCTTGTTGGCCTTCATCTGGTCGGGGATCTGCGCCTCGACCAGCGGCGTCAGCACATAGCCCGGACAAATGGCATTACAGGTGATCTTGTCGCGCGCCAGCTCCAGGGCGACAGTCTTGGTCAAGCCCATAATGCCATGCTTGGCCGAGACATAGGCCGACTTGAACGGCGAGGCGACAAGGCCGTGGGCCGAGGCGACGTTGACGATCCGGCCGCCACCGGCCTGTTTCATCAACGGGATGGCGGCTGCGATGGTGTGGAAGGCCGATGACAGGTTGATGGCTATGATCGCATCCCATTTCTCGATCGGGAAGCTTTCGACCGGTGCGACATGCTGGATGCCGGCGTTGTTGACCAGGATGTCGACCGAGCCGAATGCCTCGGCTGCCTTCGCCACCAAAGCCCGGCACTCGGCCGGCTTCGACATGTCGGCCTTGACGTAGACGGTCTTCACCTCGTGGTGCTTCGCAATCGCGTCGGCGATGGCGTGATCGTCGGCGGTGTCGGAAAAGGAATTGACGACGACGTTGCAGCCTTCGGCCGCGAGCGCGTGGGCAATGGCCAGGCCGATGCCCGAGGTGGAACCGGTGACGATGGCGGTTTTTCTGGCGGTCAAGGCGGCTTTATTCCTTTCGAGGCGGGCTCCCGTGGAACCATGCTGCACTGCAACATATAGGCTCTCTGTCACCCAAGAACAGCGGATGTGTGGAGCAATGACATGAAATTTTTGTCATGTAGACCTCTCTCGTCCCGACGAGAGAGGTGTTCGGCACCGGCTGTTGCGACCGGTTTTCGCAAGTATGCGAGGGAAAAATCCTCAGGCGACGAGGTCCGGCACCGGCCCGATATAGCGCGACTGCGGCCGGATCAGCCGTCCGCTCGTCTGCTGCTCGCGCGCATGGGCAATCCAGCCGGCGACGCGCCCGGCAGCAAAGACGTTGGTGAACGCCTCTTTCGGAAAGCCCGCCGCTTCCAGCAGGAGCGCTGTGAAGAACTCGACATTGGTCTGGAGCGAGCGCGACGGCTTGGCGATGCGAAGCACTTCGAGCGCCGCTTGCTCCACGCTTTCGGCAAACGCCAGCCGGTGGCCGCTTTCGCCCCTGGCGCCGAGCTGGCGCACCACCGCTTTCAGCACGTCGGCACGCGGATCGCGCACGCGATAGATGCGATGGCCGAAGCCCATGATGCGGCGGCCACGCGCGATCTCGCTACGCAGCCAGCCGGCGGCGTCGCCATGCGCCTCGATCGCATCCAGCATCTCGATCACCGGACCTGGCGCGCCGCCATGCAGCGGCCCCTTGAGCGCTCCGAGCCCGGCCAGCACCGCCGAAGTAAGCCCGGCCTGCGTCGAAGAGACCACGCGCGCGGCGAAGGTCGATGCGTTGAGGCCGTGGTCGCAAACCGTCACGAGATAGGCATCGAGCGCCTTCGCCAATTTAGGCGAGGCCGCAATGCCGGTCAGCATCCGCAGCATGTCGGCGGCATGATCGGCCTTGCTATCGGGCGCAATCGGGCGTTCGCCGCGCTGCAAGCGCAGCAAGGCCGGCGTCAGCACGGCAGGTGCCGCAACCAGCCGCAGCGCGTCCGACAATTTGTCACCATCCGGCAGCAGGGCAATACCGGCGCGCATCGCGCTGTAGATATCGACGGATGTGAGAAACGGCAGCAAGGGTTTGATCTGCTCGAACACTTCGCTGCGCGCCCGACCGATCGCGTTCGCCAGCGCGCTGCCGTCGGGAAGATCGTCGAAAAAGCCGTCGAACAGCAGATGAACCACCTCGGCGTATTTCCAGCGACCTGCCAGTTCGGGCAACGAATGGCCCCGGATGGTCAGGCGGCCACCAAGACCGTCGACATCGGAGAGCACCGTTTCCGCCGCCACAACATCATCGAGCCCATTCGCCATCGGTTTTCTCCTTGACCCTTTCCGGGTGGTAGATAAGGGTTGGTGACTGGACCATCAATCTTGATCAACGGAATCAACATGACAAGGCTGACATGACGGAGTGGCTGACGCGGGACGAAGCCCTGAAGCGTCTCAAGGTGCGAGCCCAGACCCTCTATGCCTATGTCAGCCGCGGGCGCATCGGCGTGCGGCCGGACCGGGCGGATCCACGCCGCAGCCAGTATCGCGCCGACGACATCGCGGCGCTGGCGAGCCGGCGGGCTCGTGGCCGAAATCCGCAGGCAATCGCCGAAAGTGCAATTGCCTGGGGTGAGCCGGCGATCGCCACCACGATCTCGACCGTTTTGCATGGCCGCCTTGTCTATCGCGGCCAGGATGCGGTTGCTCTCTGCGAGGCTGCCACGCTGGAGCAGACGGCAAACCTGCTTTGGGCATCTGACGCACCGGTGTCGTTCGTCTCGGCGAGCCGCCATGGCAACGGCGCAACTGGCCGGCCGGCTGCCTTCGCGGAATTGGCCGCGTTGGCGGCCAACGGCCGGCCTTCGCTCGGCCGAAGATCGGCTTCGCTCAACCACGATGCGGCCGGCGCCATCGCCGCTTTGGCCCAGGCGCTCGGCGCGATTCCCGGAACTGGTGCCGTGCACGAAAGGCTGGCGCGGGGATGGTCGCTCGATGCGGCCGGCGCAGACTTGATCCGCCGCTCACTGGTACTGTTGGCCGATCACGAATTGAACGCATCGACCTTCGCCGCACGGGTCGCCGCGTCCACCGGCGCACCTGTTTCGGCCTGCCTGCTTGCCGGCCTCGCCACGCTCTCCGGGCCGCGTCATGGCGGCGCCGCGGAGGCGGTCATGATGCTGGCGGAAGATGCGCAGAGATTGGGGCCGGACGCGGCTGTCGGACGCTGGCTCGGTCACGACAGGCCGCTGCCCGGATTTGGCCATCCGCTTTATCCCGACGGCGATCCGCGTGCGGAACCGTTGCTGGCCGCGATAGATGTCGATGATGGGCTGTTACGGCTTTGCGATGCGGCCTTTGCGGCAACGGGCATGCGCCCGAACGTCGATTTCGCTTTGGCCGCGCTGACGCGCGGTCTCCGTTTGCCGTCCGATGCGCCGTTCCGCCTGTTCGCGCTCGGCCGCAGCGTCGGCTGGGCCGCGCATGCCGTGGAGCAGGTGACGAGCAACGGCCTGATCCGGCCACGCGCCCGCTACCAGGGACCGCTGCCGGAGCAGCTCTAGTCTAGCCGCGCTGCTTGCGAAGTCTCAGCAGCACCTGAAGGAAGGTCCGACGCTGCACTTCGCCAGCCGGCAGTCAGGACATCGTGTCGAGCTTGCGCTGCATCGCGGCGATCTGCTCCTTCAGCTCCTGAAGGTCGTCGGGTTTTTCCGGCGTTTCCTTCCTGGCCGGTTCGGCCGGCGCTGCTGCCGGCGCCGAGCCCGCGGGCGGGAACGGCGTGAACAGCCGCATGGCGTTCTGGAACATTTCCATGTTGCGCCGCGTCTGCTCCTCCAGCACCTTGATCGGCGTAGCGATCTTCATCATGTCCATCGGCGACTTGCCGAGCGCATCTTTCATCTGCTCGCGAAAGCGCTCCTGCTCCTTCGAGAAGGCCAGCATCGACTGTTCGAGAAAGCTCGGCACGATCATCTGCATCTGGTCGCCGTAATAGGCGATGAGCTGACGCAGGAACGGGATCGGCAGCATGTTCTGCCCGTCCTTGTTCTCCAGCTCGAAGATGATCTGGGTCAGTACCGGATGCGTGATGTCGTCACCGGTCTTGGCGTCCTGGACAGTAAAGTCCTCGCCTCTTTTGACCATTTCAGCGAGATCCTCGAGCGTCACATAGGTGCTGGTGCCCGTATTGTAGAGACGGCGATTGGCATATTTCTTGATAACAATAGGTTCGTCTTTTGCGGCCATCTGCATCCTCCCCGGACACCGGGCAGCTTAAGTAAGCCGCCGGTAACGATTGCGCCTTTTTAAAGGATATGCGCAAAAGCGTCATGAATCCAAGCAGTTTGTGCAGTGCGGGAACATTTTATGCTGCGCAGCACGGACGGGCCGCCGTTGCAGCGACGGGCGGCATACTTGCGGGAGTGGGACGCCATGCCCATTTCGGGTTTGACTCGGGTTGTGGAAAGGGCAAGAAAAGTCCCCGACGGCACCCGAAATCATTCCCCGAAAGCCTGGAGAAGAACATGTCCGCTTCCAACGCCATCGTTGTCGCCAGTGCAGCGCGCACGCCCGTCGGCTCCTTCAACGGCGCCTTCGCCAACACCCCAGCCCATGAATTGGGTGCCGTCGCCGTCAGGGAAGCGCTGGTCCGTGCCGGCGTCGACGGCAAGGAGGTGGACGAGGTCATTCTCGGCCAGATTCTGACCGCGGCTCAAGGGCAGAACCCGGCGCGGCAGGCGGCAATGGCTGCCGGCGTACCGCAGGAGGCGACCTCCTGGGGCCTGAACCAGCTCTGCGGCTCGGGCTTGCGCGCTATCGCGCTCGGCATGCAGCAGATCGCCCAGGGCGATGCAAAAATCATCGTTGCCGGCGGCCAGGAATCGATGTCGATGGCTCCGCATGCGCAACATCTGCGCGGTGGCGTCAAGATGGGCGACTTCAAGCTGATCGACACCATGATCAAGGACGGCCTGACCGATGCCTTCTACGGCTATCATATGGGCAACACCGCTGAGAACGTCGCCCGCCAGTTTCAGATCACCCGCGACGACCAGGACCAGTTCGCACTGGCTTCCCAGAACAAGGCCGAGGCCGCGCAGAAAGCCGGGAAATTCAAGGACGAGATCGTTGCCTTTACAGTCAAGGGCAGGAAGGGCGACACCGTAGTCGACCAGGATGAATACATCCGCCACGGCGCGACAATCGATGCCATGACCAAGCTCAAGCCCGCCTTCGACAAGGAAGGCACGGTGACGGCTGCCAATGCTTCCGGCATCAACGACGGCGCCGCCGCCGTGGTGCTGATGACCGAAGCGGAAGCCGCAAGGCGCGGCATCACACCGCTGGTGCGTATCGTTTCCTGGGCGACCGCCGGTGTCGACCCGCAGATCATGGGGACGGGACCGATCCCCTCCTCGCGCAAGGCGCTGGCCAAGGCCGGCTGGTCGGTTGGCGACCTCGATCTGGTCGAAGCCAACGAGGCCTTTGCCGCGCAGGCCTGCGCCGTCAACAAGGACATGGGCTGGGATCCGGCCATCGTCAACGTCAATGGCGGCGCCATCGCCATCGGCCATCCGGTCGGCGCCTCGGGCGCCCGCATCTTCAACACGCTGGTCTACGAGATGCGCCGCAGAAGTGCCAAGAAAGGCCTTGCCACGCTGTGCATCGGCGGCGGCATGGGTGTTGCCATGTGCGTGGAAGCATTGTGATGAGATAAGCGATACGAATAGGATGCTGGCGCAAAGCGAGTAGGGAAAGAGGGCAAACCCCACCGCTTCAACGCTCAGTCATCTGCATTTCCCGGGAGGACATATGACAAAGGTTGCAATCGTCACAGGCGGGTCGCGCGGCATCGGCGCGGCGATATCGGTCGCCTTGAAAAGCGCCGGCTATTCGGTCGCCGCAAACTACGCCGGCAATGAAGAAGCGGCGGCAAAGTTCAAGGCCGCGACCGGCATCCCGGTCTATAAATGGTCCGTCGCCGACTACGAGGCCTGCGCCGCCGGCATCAAACAGATAGAGGCCGATCTCGGTCCCGTCTCGGTGCTGGTCAACAATGCCGGCATCACTCGCGACGCGATGTTCCATAAGATGACGCGCGAGCAATGGAAAGAGGTCCTCGACACCAACCTTTCTGGCGTCTTCAACATGACGCATCCATTGTGGGGCGGCATGCGCGACCGTAAGTTCGGTCGCATCATCACCATCTCCTCGATCAACGGCCAGAAAGGCCAGGTCGGCCAGGTCAATTATTCGGCCTCGAAGGCCGGCGATATCGGCTTCACCAAGGCACTGGCCCAGGAAGGCGCGCGCGCCGGCATCACCGTCAACGTCATTTGCCCCGGCTACATCGCCACCGAGATGGTCAAGGCAATGGACGAGAAGGTCCTCAACGAGCGCGTCATCCCGCACATCCCGGTCGGCCGTCTCGGCGAGCCGGAGGAGATCGCGCGCTGCGTCGTCTTCCTCGCTTCCGACGATGCCGGTTTCATCACCGGCTCGACCATATCAGCCAATGGCGGCCAGTACGTCGCCTGATCGTTTGTCTTTACGTTGAGACAGATCCGCGCTTGGACGAACGGGCCTGCAAAACGGCCCGTTTCTATAGCGGTCTTCCCGTTGCAAGATCTCGATGCAGCACGCTGCCCCAATCCGGCACGCAAAGGTTAACGGCAAACTCGCAGCTTGTGCAAAAGCCGCCCGGCAGCCTGTGGATTCTCGGTGGAAAAGCTGTTCACGACACAACATGTTGCGGTGAACAAACCAAGAAACTTCAGCTATCGCTGATTCGTCGCCGATTCGTTCCGGCTTTGAGCGGAGCGTTAACGGCGAGAGCTGAAAACACCCGCGAAATGATTAAAGCGCATTAGGAAACATCAATAATTTCATAATGTTGTGCGAAGCAGGTTGGCCAGCCACGACCATTCACCGGCAAAGGTTAACCGCAGTGCTCGCTTGGATGCCGCTTGCATAAATCGGGCCAGTTTCCGTGATTCAGCATGTGGTGAGGTATGCCGACAGAAAACCCAGATGTAGCCGTGAACAAACCCTGAATCAGCGCGAGTCAGTGATTCGTCGCTGATTCGTTCCAGACTCGTTCCAACTGTTAATCGGGAACAGATTTTCTGGCTTCGAACCAACCAATCGGCCTGCCCTCGGCATATTCCGCTTTCGCTTCGCACCCGAAATCCCTATGTGTCGCCTGTCATACGCGGCCAATATGGGCGCGCTCCCGACAATGCGAGGCAGAGAGCCTTATTTCCAGGCCGATGAACATCCATCCGAAACATACTGAACCGCTGATCCTGTCGGGTCGAGACGTGACGGCCGTGCTCGGCCCGACCAACACCGGCAAGACCCATCTCGCCATCGAACGCATGGTGGCGCACGAAAGCGGCGTCATCGGCCTGCCGCTCAGGCTGCTTGCCCGCGAGGTCTATACGCGCGTCTGCGAGAAGGTCGGCGCCCATAAGGTGGCGCTCATCACCGGCGAGGAAAAGATCCAGCCGGCGGGCGCGAAATACTCGGTCTGCACCGTGGAAGCGATGCCGCGCGAGACCGACGCCGCCTTCGTTGCCATCGACGAGGTCCAGCTCGCCGGCGATCTCGAACGCGGACACATCTTTACCGATCGCATCCTGCATCTGCGCGGCCGGCAGGAGACGCTGCTGCTGGGCGCGGCCACGATGCACGGCATCCTGCAGCGCCTGCTGCGGGGCGTGTCGGTGGTGACCCGGCCACGCCTGTCGCATCTTGCCTATGCCGGCTCGAAGAAGCTGACCCGCCTGCCGCGGCGCACCGCGATCGTCGCCTTCTCGGCCGACGAGGTCTATGCCATCGCCGAGCTGATCCGCCGCCAGCAGGGCGGTGCCGCCGTCGTGCTCGGCGCACTCAGCCCGCGCACCCGCAACGCCCAGGTAGCGCTGTTCCAGTCGGGCGACGTCGACTACCTCGTCGCCACCGACGCCATCGGCATGGGCCTCAACCTCGACCTCGACCACGTCGCCTTCGCCCAGAATCGCAAATTCGACGGCTACCAGTACCGCAACCTGACGGCGGCCGAGCTCGGCCAGATTGCCGGCCGCGCCGGCCGGCATCTGCGCGATGGCACCTTCGGCGTCACCGGCCAGGTCGATCCGCTGGATGATGAACTGGTCAACAAGATCGAGGCGCATGATTTCGATCCGGTGAAAGTGCTGCAGTGGCGTACCGCGCATTTCGATTTCGCCAGCCTCGATGCGCTGAAGCGCTCGATCGAGACCAACGCCCCGGTCGAAGGCCTGACGCGCGCGCTGCCGGCAGTAGACGCACAGGCGCTCGAGCATCTGTCGCGCGACGAGGACGTCCGGGCACTCACCACCGATGCCAGGCGCGTGGCGCTGCTGTGGGAAGCCTGCGCGCTGCCCGACTACAGGAAGATCGCGCCGGCCCAGCACGCCGACTTGATTGCCTCCATTTACATGGACCTTGCCAGGCATGGCCATGTCGACGAGAACTACATGGCCGAGCAGGTGCGCCGTGCCGACACCACCGAAGGCGACATCGACACGCTGTCGCACAGGATTGCCCAGATCCGCACATGGACCTTCGTTTCCAACAGGCCCGGCTGGCTGGCCGATCGGGCACACTGGCAGGAAAAGACGCGCGAAATCGAAGACAGATTGTCCGATGCGCTGCATGAGCGGTTGACGAAACGTTTTGTAGACCGCAGGACTTCCGTCCTCATGCGGCGCCTTAGAGAAAACACGATGCCTGAAGCCGAAATCAGCCCAACCGGAACCGTCCTCGTCGAAGGCCATCACGTCGGCGAGTTGCAAGGTTTCCGCTTCACCGCCGACCAGAGCGCCGGCGGCGAAGACGCCAAGGCGGTGCGGGCGGCGGCGCAGAAGGCGCTTGCCGCCGAGTTCGAGGCGCGGGCCGAGCGCTTCGGCGCCTCGGCCAATGGCGACATCGCGCTGGGTTCGGATGGCACGCTGCGCTGGATCGGCGCGCCGATCGGCACGCTGGTCGCCGGCGAAGACGCTTTGAAGCCGCGTCTGGTTCTGCTGGCCGACGAGCAACTCACCGGCCCGGCACGCGACAAGGTTGCGGCGCGCGCCGAGCGCTTCGTAAACTTCCAGATCGAATCCCTGCTGAAGCCGCTGGTCGACCTCAAGAATGCCGAGCAGATCACCGGCATCGGCCGCGGCATTGCTTTCCAGCTCGTCGAGCATTTCGGTCTCATCAACCGTCGCGACATCGCCGACGAGATGAAATCGCTCGACCAGGAAGGCCGCGCGGCGCTTCGCCGTCTCGGCGTGCGCTTCGGCGCCTACCATGTCTTCGTGCCGGCGCTGATCAAGCCGGCGCCGGCCGGGCTGATAACGCTGCTGTGGGCGCTGAGAAACGACGGCAAGGACAAGCCCGGTTTCGGCGATGTCGTTCACGCACTGGCCTCCGGCCGCACCTCGGTGGTCATCGATCCGACCTTCGACAAGACCTTCTACAAGCTTGCCGGCTACCGCAATCTTGGCCGGCGTGCTGTACGCGTCGATATTCTCGAACGGCTGGCCGACCTGATCCGGCCGGCGACCAACTGGAAGCCGGGCCTCGGCCCTCGGCCCGGCGGCGCCTATGACGGCCAGTCCTTCATGGTGACGCCGCCGATGATGTCGATTCTCGGCGCCACCGCCGACGACATGGAAGAAATCCTGAAGGGACTCGGCTATCGCGCCGATGCCAAACCGGCGGCCGAGGTCAAGGCGCGGCTCGAAGCACAGGACAATGCCGCGCGTGAAGCTGCCGCTGCAAAGCAGGCGGCGGAAGAGACTGCGCGCGTCGAGCAGGCGAGGATGGCGGAAGCATCTGCCGCGGCAGAGCCGCCGGCGGAGGCTTCGGAACCTGTGTCGGATGCGGCTCCTGTTGCGGAGGCGGCGGCCGAAGCTGTGACCGAAGCGACGGCAGAGCCTGTCGCGGAAGCTCCAGCCCCTGAAGCTGCGGCAGAAGTCACGCAAGAGACCCGGCCCGCCGCGGAGGCGACTGCTGAAGCGCCTGCGGAACCAGCGGCCGAGCCAACGGCGGAACTTGGGGCGGAAACTGAGGCTGCGGCACCGGCAGAGCCGCCGGTTTCCGACACTACGGAAGCATCGCCGGCCGAACCTGCAGCGACGGCAGGAGCCATCGCCGGCGAAGCTGCTCCAGAAGCCGAGGAGCCAAAACCCATCCTGTTGTGGCGGCAGGGTCGTTTCGACCAGCGCCCGCGTCATCGCCAGCATGACAACCGCCCCCGGGACAATCATCGGGACAATCGCGCGCGCAGTGGTCAAGCTGCGCCGGACAGCCGCAGCGATGCGCCGACAGATGCCGGCGGGCAAGCGACGCCGGGCGACCGGCCCGCCCGTCAGGGGCGCCACGACCAGCGCGACGGCGCCGGCAAGCCACGCTTCGATCGCAGCAAGTTCAAGCCCAGGCCGCAAGGCGAGGCGGCAGAGCAGCGCGCCGGCAAGCCGCAAGGTGAACGCCCGGACCGGCGCGAAAACCGGCCCGACTGGAAGGCTGGCCGGCAGGACGGCAAAGGCGGCGCCCAAGGCGCAAAACCCGCCTTCCAGCCAAAGCCGCGTGAGGAACGCCCGGTCCGCTTCGACCCGGACTCGCCGTTCGCCAAGCTCGCCGCGTTGCGCGACCAGCTGAAGAAGTAAGCTGCTCGTCCAATGGTCACTGATGCCCGCCAGCGCATCGACAAGTGGTTGTTCTTCTCGCGCGCGGTAAAATCGCGCACGCTGGCAGCCAGGCTGGTCGTCGCCGGACGCGTCCGCATCAATCGCGACAAAGCAGCGCAGGCCTCCGACACGGTCCGGCCGGGCGACGTTTTGACCATCACGCTGGAGCGGCGGATCTTCGTCTGGAAAGTCCTTGGCACCGGCGTACGGCGTGGCCCGGCCGAAGAGGCCCGCCTGCTCTACGAGGACATGTCGCCGCCCCCCGCGCCCAAGGGCGAGGCGCTCCCGGATGCGGTGCCGCCGTTGCGCGAGGCCGGCAGCGGTCGCCCGACGAAGAAGGAACGCCGCCAGACCGACCACCTGCTCGGCGACGATTGAGCAAGGTCGAACGCCCGCTTTGCCGGCCTTCCGGAATTCCATTCCGGAAACCGCGGCACCGCTGGCAGGGGCCGCCCTTGCCACCGGCGGACAAAGGCGTTACCTCACCAAAAAAGCCCAACAAAATGGGACGTCCCGGAGCCGACCAATGACCTATGTCGTGACCGACAATTGCATAAAATGCAAATACATGGACTGCATCGAGGTCTGTCCGGTCGACTGCTTCTACGAAGGTGAGAACATGCTCGTCATCCACCCGGACGAGTGCATCGATTGCGGCGTCTGCGAACCGGAATGCCCGGCCGACGCAATCAAGCCCGACACCGAATCGGGTCTCGACAAATGGCTGCAGATCAACACCGAATATGCCGAGAAATGGCCCAACATCACCGCCAAGAAGGAGCCGCCGGCCGACGCTAAAAATTTCGATGGCGAAACTGGCAAGTTCGAGAAATATTTCTCCCCGGAGCCCGGCGAAGGCGACTGACGAGCCTGCCGGCTGCGGCGGCCTGACGCCGCGTAACAGACGTGATACATTAACTGCCTTGACAGGCGGCGACGGCGCGCGGCCTTCGCGCGTGCAGCAAAACCTTGATTCTTCCGACTTTTTGTGTTATATGAGCCAAACATGCCGGTGACACAACGTCGATTTATGGCGCAAACGCCCCAAATCACTGAAAGGTGAATTTCTCAATCCGGACCAGAGCGATCTGGGGCAGGCGGTCGCAATGTTGCGATTTGCCGGTCCTGGCCTTTCCGGTGAGTTCATCGTTGTGTGGCTAAGGACCGGTCACCCCGGTCGCACGAGTTCGGGCCGGCACGATGCCGGTACCACAACAAGGAGTTCAGGGCGTAATGGCAACGATCACCCCGCAGAAGAAGTCCACCGCAGCGCGCCACGGTTTCAAGACCGGCGAATACATCGTTTATCCGGCGCATGGTGTCGGCCAGATCGTCTCGATTGATGAGCAGGAAGTCGCGGGCCACAAGCTGGAGCTGTTCGTCATCGACTTCCAGAAGGACAAGATGCGCCTCAAGGTGCCGGTCGCCAAGGCGACCTCGATCGGCATGCGCAAGCTGTCGGAAGAGGATTATGTCGAGCGCGCGCTGAAGGTCGTGCAGGGCCGCGCCCGCGTCAAGCGCACCATGTGGTCACGCCGTGCCCAGGAATATGATGCCAAGATCAACTCCGGCGATCTGATCTCGATCTCGGAAGTGGTGCGCGACCTTTACCGCGCCGATAACCAGCCGGAGCAGTCCTATTCCGAGCGCCAGCTCTACGAGGCGGCCCTCGACCGCATGGCCCGCGAGATCGCGGCCGTCAACCGCATGTCGGAGACCGAAGCGGTCCGCCTCATCGAGGTGAACCTCAACAAGGGTCCCAAGCGCGGCGCCAAGGCCGACAACGAGGAAGCCGAGCAGGAAGAAGCTGCCTGAGTTTTTCTCGTCTTCGAATTCACAAAAAACCCGGCCTTGCGCCGGGTTTTTTTGTCTTAGCTGACCGGCGACGAGGCATACCTAACCTTCGCCGCCCTCCCTTTCCGCCTCGTGCTTCAGCGTGGCGATGAACCGCTTGGTCCGCTGGCGCTCCGGGTTGCTGAACAGCACCGCGGCCGGGCCTTGTTCGACGATGTTGCCGGCATCGAGGAACACCACTTCCCGCGCGATCTTGGAGGCGAGCCGCAGATCATGCGTCGCCATCACCATGGTCGTGCCCTCGCTGGCGAGCTTGCCGAGCACATCGACCACCTCCTGCGCCAGTTCCGGATCGAGTGCCGAGGTCGGCTCGTCGCAGAGCAGGACTTTCGGCGAAGGCGCCAGCGCCCGGGCAATCGCCACGCGCTGCTGCTGGCCACCTGACAGCGTCGCCGGCCAGGCATCGGCCTTGTGCGCCATGCCGACCTTTTCGAGCAGGGCCAGCGCCCGTTCGCGCGCCCTCTCCTTGGGCCATTTCAGCACCGTCACCAGCCCCTCCATGATGTTCTCGATCGCGGTGCGATGCGGAAACAGCTGGAAATTCTGGAACACCATGCCGGTCTGCAGCCGCAGCCGCTGGATATCCCTGGTCGAGACCCTGCCGCCGGGGCGGAATTCGAGTGCATCGTCGCCGATCCGTACCGTGCCTGAAGTCGGCAGCTCGAGCAGGTTGATGCAGCGCAAAAGCGTGCTCTTCCCTCCGCCCGACGGTCCGACAAGCGCCGTAACGCTGCCTTCCTCGATGGTGACGGTCACGCCCTTCAGCACAAGATTGTCGCCGAAACGCTTTTCAATGTTGGTGAGGCCGATCATGCGCGCGCCTCCAGGAAGCCGCCATAACGGTTGAGCCGCGTTTCCAGCCGCGCCTGCAAGGCCGACAGCACGGAGCTCATGATCAGATAGAGGGCCGCTGCCTCGACATAGAGGATCAGCGGCTCATAGGTGGTGGCGACGATGCGCTGCGCTGCCTGGAACATCTCCGGCACGGTGATGGCGGCGGCGAGCGAAGTGTCCTTGACCAGCGAGATGAAGGTGTTGGACAGCGGCGGCACGGCGACGCGCCCCGCCTGTGGAAGAATGGTGCGCCGCATTGCCTGGGCCCAGGTCATGCCGATCGAATAGGCCGCTTCCCACTGGCCCTTGGGCACCGAACCGATGACGGCGCGGATGATTTCCGATGAATAAGCACCGATGTTCAAGGTGAAGCCGATCAGTGCTGCCGGAAAGGCGTCGAGCAGGATGCCGACCGATGGCAGGCCGTAGAAGATAAGGAACAGTTGCACGAGAAGCGGCGTGCCGCGGAATATCCAGACGTAGAAGCGGACCACGGCGACCAGCGGTTTGGGACCGAACAGCCGGACAAGCGCCACAACCAGGCCTAGGACAAGACCGAACGCAAACGACAGCAGCGTCAGCGGCACGGTGAAGATCAGTGCAGCCCATAGCAGCGTAGGCAGGGATTCCAGCATCAATTGCAGCCAGTGCGGCACGAAGGCTCCTCCTTGCCAGATTGCCGTCGCTCATATCACGCGAAAGCGGCGGGCCGTCAAAAGACAGCTCGCCGCGATATGAACGACGTGGGCCTGCGTTCGGCCCACACGAGAAAGCCGTTTTACTTCGAAACGTCCTGGCCGAAATAGGTGTCGGCGATTTTCTTGTAGGTGCCGTCGGCCTTGATGTCGGCCAGCGCCTTATTGATGGCGGCCACCAGTTCCGGATCGCCCTTGCGCACGATGACGCCGGAATAGTCGGCGTTTTCTTCCTGGGCGGCAATCTTCACATTGGCGTCGGGCTTGTGCTTCTTGAAGTCGAGGAAGGACAGGCTGTCATTGATGGTGGCGTCGGCGCGGCCCGTAAGAAGCAGCTGGATCGACTGGTCGAAGCCGTCGGTGCCGACGAGCTCGGCGCCATTGGTTTCAGCCAGCTTGCCGAAATTCGAGGTCAGCGATTGCGCCGCCTTCTTGCCCTTGAGATCGGCGAAACCCTTGATGTCGGTGTTGTCGCCGCGCACGATCAGCACCGCCTTGGAGGCGATGTAGGGATCGGAGAAAGCATATTTGGCCTTGCGCGCCTCGGTGATGCCGACCTCGTTGATGACGGCATCGTAGCGGTTGGCGTCGAGACCGGCGATCAGCCCGTCCCATTTGCCTTCGAGGAACTGGGCTTTGACGCCGAGGCGCTCGGCGATGGCGCGCGCGATCTCGACGTCGAAGCCGACCAGCGCGCCGGAAGCATCATGATAGGTGAAGGGCGCATAGGTTCCTTCTGTGCCGACCTTGAAGACGCCGGACTGCTTGATCTGGTCGAGATTGGCGCCGGCGTGACCGGCGGCGATGGCCAGAACCTGCAGCGTTCCGGCGATGATGAGCGATTTGAGCCATTTCATTTTTCTGTGATCCGTCCTTGGCCGGTGTCCGGCGTCATTGCGAGTGCCGGAAAATGACAGATGCGCGATGCCAGAATAAGAAACTGAATTTCAAAAATCCCGCGCCCTTGAAATCCAATTCTCAACCAGCATCTCCCGGCGCCATCCGGCTGAGTCAAGGCCGGCGGCGAATCGCCTGGAACAGCGCAATCGACATGACAGTCCGGGGGAACATTCCCCCGCATGGCACGTTCTTCGCTGTTGTAGGGCGCGGCGCCGCCATTTCAACCATCGGCGCCAACTCACGATTCGATCGCACCGCAACGCCTGAAGCAGGAGCGCGGCATGATGGAAGACAGTGCAGGACGGACCATGGTTCGCGCGGCGATGAAAGCCCCTTATCTGGAACGTGACGAAGAGCATCTCCTGGCGCTGCGCTGGAAGGAAAACAATGACCAGCACGCGCTGCACCGCATCACCGTCGCGCATATGCGGCTGGTCATTTCCATGGCGTCGCGGTTTCGCCACTACGGCCTTCCGCTGGGCGACCTGATCCAGGAAGGCCATGTCGGGCTGCTGGAGGCCGCGGCCCGTTTCGAACCCGAGCGCGAGGTGCGGTTCTCGACCTACGCGACTTGGTGGATTCGCGCCTCGATGCAGGACTATATCCTGCGCAACTGGTCGATCGTGCGCGGCGGCACCAGCTCGGCGCAAAAGGCGCTGTTCTTCAACCTGCGGCGTCTGCGCGCCCGCCTGGCAAACGGCGCCGAGCAGACGTCGAATGCCACGCTCTACCGCGAAGTGTCGGCGGCTCTCGGGGTATCGGAAGCCGATGTGGCGATGATGGATTCCCGCCTTTCGGCGCCGGACAGCTCGCTCAACACGCCGCTAGCCGACGATGCGGGCGCAACCGAGCGGATGGAGTTCCTGGTTTCGGATGACCCGCTGCCCGATGAGGTCGTCGGCGATACGATCGACGTCGAACGCCGCTCGGTGTGGCTGAAGACGGCACTCGGCGCTCTCAATGCGCGCGAGCTCAGGATTATCGAGGAACGCCGGCTGAGCGACGAGGGCGCGACGCTCGAAGCGCTCGGCGAGACGCTCGGCATCTCCAAGGAACGTGTCCGGCAGATCGAGGCGCGCGCCATGGAAAAGCTCAAGGCGGCGCTGGTAAAGCAGAATCCGGAATTTCTCGCAGCCTGAATCGCGTCGCCTGCTATTTGTCGGTGACGATCTTCACCTTGTCGCCGGCCGAAACCGCGGCACCCGGCGACAGCGCGTTGAGCACCCTGAACAAATCCAGCTTGCGGTCGACGCCGACCATCTGTGCGGCCAGGGAGCCCATCGTCTGGCCGGGCTGCACCGTGACGATGCGGATACGCAGTGGCTTCAACGCTGCCTTCTCGGCAGCACTCAGGATGCGGAACGAGCCGCTGACCGAGCGCGCCACCGTGCTCAGCGAGGTGCTGGCCGAAGGTGCCGCGGTCAGCAAGCGGTAGACCTGGCCGCCGGCGCGGATCACCGCAATATCGAATTGCCAGCCATCGGCGCCGGCATGCGCGGTTGCCGCTTCGTTGCCGTTGATCGTCTCCTGGCGCACGCTGCTGTCGTCGAGGCCGGCAACCCAACCGCTGCGGATGTAGTCGGTCAGCGAGCGGTTCTTGTCGATCGAAACGCCGTCGAAGCGGATCGCCATGTCGCCCGGGCCGGTCGCCGTCACCGCCGCCGCCGAATTGTCGATGACGAAACCGTTGGGCACCGAGAACGACACGCCGAGGCCAGGGTGCAGGAAGGTTTCGCCGCGCACGTAGCCTTCCTCCGGCGTGTCGCCGTAAAGCAGCCCGTCTACGCCGGCAAGAAATGAATCGCGGTCGCGCGACCCGACACCGGGCGCGCCGAACTGGCGGGCGTGGCGCTGCGCGAGATCGATTCGCTGCGGCGTGTTGGGGTGCGTCGCCAGGAAGTCGAGGCTGGCGTCGGTGGCGCCGCTGATCGAGCGGAAATCGGTATAGGCCGACATCGACTGCAGGAAGCGGCCGGCGGCGTAGGGATCGAAACCGGCTTCGCCGATCGACTTGATGCCGATGGCGTCCGCCTCCAGCTCCTGATTGCGCGAGAACTGGGCCAGCCTCAGCTTGCCGCGGATCAGCGCCGCCTTGGCCGTCGGGTTGTCGCCGAGCACGTCCGAAACGACCTTGGTCGCCAACCCCTCTTCGGCTTCCAGCTGCTGGCGCTGCAGGCCGTGGTTGGCGGTAACGTGGCCCATCTCATGCGCGATGACGGCGGCAAGCTCGGCGGAATCGTTGGCCAGCGCCAGCAGCCCGCGGGTGATGTAGAGATAGCCGCCCGGCAGCGCGAAGGCATTGACATTGGGCGAGTTGAGGATGGTGATGCGGTAGGTCTGGGTCGGGTTGGCCGACACCACGGTCAGTCTGCCGACGATCTTGGCCACCATGCGCTCGAGCTTGGGGTCGGAATACTCGCCGCCATAGGTGGCGAGGATGCGCGGGTGCTGCGCCTTCGCCAGTTGAGCGAGCTTGCCGTTGGCGGCGACATTGTCGACCGTGATCGGCTTGTCTGAGGGCTGGAAGCCCGATTCCTGCACGTCGGGAGGCGTGAACATCTGGCAGCTTGCCAGCGCCACGGCAAGACCGGCCAGCGCCAGAAAGCGCGCCAGCGGTTTCACCCTCCGATTGTCGATGCCGGTCGGCAGATCGGCTTCCTTTCAAGTCCTGGCACGTGACCGCGAAAATCGGGCGCGATTTCCGGAAAGCATCACGCGCAAATCAAGTGCTACGGCGTCCTTCGTGCGTCCGACAGATACGAGGCAGCAAGGGCAAATCACGGTCTAGGCCGGACCAGCTCCTGGCGGACCTAGCCACACTACCTCGACCATGGCAAGCAAGCGCCGCTTCGCCTTCCGCCGGTTTGACCATAAATTATGTCCGCTTCCGGGCAACATCTCGTGATCCAGCCGCAAACGGACCCGAGCCGATATAGCGTCGGAATGCCTCCGGTCCAGCCCCGACGAAAAAATCGGCCGCGGTGCCGGTCGCGGCAACCGTGCCACCATCCAGGAAAATCATGTTTTGGCCGATACGGCGCGCATCGTCCGGCTGGTGCGTGACGAATAGCACCGTCATGCGCTGCTCCGAATGGACGTCGGCCACCAGGTCGAGCATGTCGTCGCGCAGTGCCGGTCCGAGCGAAGCGAACGGCTCGTCGAGCAACAGCACCGGCCGGTCGCGCACCAGGACCCGGGCGAGCGCGACGCGCTGCCGCTCGCCGCCCGAGAGTTCGCGCGGCAGCCGGCTTTCCTTGCCGGCAAGGCCGACGCGCTTAAGCGCTGCGGCGATTGCGGCGCGGTCAGCCTCGCTCAGCCTGAGCGAAGGCGAGCGGCCGAGCCCGACATTCTGCTCGAGGGACAGATGGGCAAACAGGTTGTTTTCCTGGAACACCATCGATACCGGCCGCGCTGATGGCGGCGCAGTGCTGACGTCGGCGCCGCCGATCAGAACGCGGCCCGACCGCGGCGTCTCGAAGCCGGCCACCAGATTGAGCAGCGTCGACTTTCCCGAACCGCTCGGCCCCATAATGGCGGTGATTTCCGACGCCGGGAAATCAACATCGAATATAAGCGGCGTTTCACCATAGCTGAACGAGACATTATCGAGTCGTACGGCCGCGCCTTTTTCCACCGAAATGGACCGTTCCGGGCTGGTCGGCATCATGATTTCTCCCTCCTTCCCAGCCAGTCCGCGGCCAACACCAGCGCCAGGCAGACAAGGCCGAGCAGCAGCGCCAGCCCGGCCGCATCCTCGGTGCGGTAACTGCCCATGCGTGCCAGCAGCAGATAGGGCAAGGTCTGCACGGAATCGCTGCCGAATAGCGCAATGACGCCGAGATCGCCGAGCGACAGCGCCATGGCGAAAGCGAAGCCGGTGGCGAGCGGCCGCCGTAGCGACGGCCAGTCGACCAGCCGCAACCGGTTCCAGCCCGAGATGCCAAGCTGTGCGCAGAGCCGTTCGTGGCGTTCGCTCGCCGCGTCATAGGCGGGGCGGATGGCGCGGATGGCGAACGGCATCGCCATCACCGCATTGACCGTAATGACCATGACAGGGGCGATCGCAAAGACATCGCCGACGGTCCGCAAGAGCAGGAACCAGCCGGCGCCGATGACGATGGGCGGCACCACCAGGACGAACCCCGCACCGGTGTCGGCCAGATGTTCGAGCAGTGTCCGCCGGCCCTGCCGCCGGGTGAGCGCCAGCGCCCGGCGCGCCATGACCAGCGACAGCGACAACGCCACAGAGAGCAGCGCCGATAGGAGGGAGAGCACGGCACTGGTCGCCGTCGCTTGCCGCACCGCGCTCTCGCCGGCCAGGCGGCCGAGATCGGCGCCAAGCCCGGCTGCCAACGTGGCCGCCATCGGCCCTGCGACAAACAGCAGTGCGAGCCCGATCGCCAATGCGTTCAGCACGGTCTCGGCCGCACCGGCTGAAAAATACCGGCGCGGCGCCACCGGCAGATTGGCATCCCCGACCATATTGGCGCCGAGCCGCGTCAAGGCCAGCACGACGACGAAGGTCAGGGCAATCTGCAGCAGGATCAGCGTCACCGCCCGCGCCGGGTCGAAGTCGAAACGCAGCGCCTGGTATATGGCAACCTCGAGCGTCGTCGCGCGCGGCCCGCCGCCGAGCGTAAGCACGATGGTGAAGGAGGTGATGCACAGCATGAAAACGAGCCCGGCAACGCCCGGCAGGGCCGCACGCAATGCCGGCCATTCGATCAGCCGGAAGGCCGGCGCAGCCCCCATGCCAAGCTGGCTCGCCAGCCGCCATTGGTCGGCCGGCACGGTCTGCAACGCCTCCAGGAACAGCCGCGCCGCCAGCGGCAGGTTGAAGAAGACATGGGCAACGAGGATGCCCGACAGGCCATAGATGCCGGGCCAGCTCTGGCCGCCTAGCGCGCCGAGCATGCCGGCAAAATAGCCGGCGCGGCCATAGAGCGCCAAGACACCGAGTGCGGCAACAATGGCCGGCAGCGCCAGCGGCACGGCGAAAAGCTGCAGGATAAAGTCTCGCCCGAAAAACTGTGGATGCCGCGACAGGGCACGCGCGACGAACAGCGCCGGTGCAACGGAGAGCAGGGTCGACAGCAGAGCCTGCCAGAGCGTGAAACGGACGACGCGCAAGAGATAGGAATCGAAAGCGGCGGCGGCGCCGGACAGGTCGCGTGTGGCTTCGACGACGAGCCCGGCGAATGCCCCGCCGATCAGCAGCGCGATGGCGGCGAGCGCGACGATGCCGGCAGTGACGCGGGGATCGGCCGGATGACGCGTACGCATGTCGCGCTACCCGACGCTACGACAGGCGTTGATCGAAGGAAATACCTGACAATGGCCGAGCCCACCCCTCTCTGGCCTGCCGGCCATCTCCCCCTCAAGGGGGGAGATTGCGCACTCAGCCGCCTTCGCCAATCTCACAACTGGCAGGACGAGGACAGGCGACAAAGCTGCCGATCTCCCCCCTTGAGGGGGAGATGGCCGGCAGGCCAGAGGGGGGTGGCTTGGCGCAAACATCCGACGAGGCTTGAGCCCTACTTGCTCATCGCCGCAAGCCACTCATCGACCCAGGCCTTGCGGTTGGCCGCGACGTCTTCCGGGCTGAACAGCAAGGTCTTGGTCGGCTTGACCAGCTTGTCGAACGCCGGGTTGAGCGGCTTGTCGGTTTTGCCGGCCGGGAACATCCAGTTGGTTTCGGGAATGACATCCTGGAATTTCGGTCCGGTCATGAAGGCAATGAACTTTTCTGCCAGCGGGTTCTTCGCACCCTTGGTGGTGATCCCCGCAACCTCGATCTGCAGATATTCGCCCTCCTCGAAGGACGCCGCCTGGTAGCGCTCGGTGTTTTCGGCGACCATGTGGTAGGCCGGCGAGGTGGTGTAGGACAGCACCATCGGCGCCTCGCCCTTGGTGAACAGGCCGTAGGCCTCGCTCCAGCCCGGCGTTACCGTCAGCACCTTCGCCTTGAGTTTGGCCCAGGCTTCCGGCGCCTTGTCGCCATAGACCGACTTGACCCACAGCAGCAGGCCAAGGCCCGGCGTCGAGGTGCGCGGATCCTGGATGACGATCTTCTCTCCGGCATCGCCCTCGACCAATTCCCTGAGGCTCTTCGGCGGGCTCTTCAGTTTTTCGGTATCGTAGACGACGGCGAAATAGCCATAGTCGAACGGCACGAAAATATCGTCGCTCCAGCCGCCCGGCACACTGACGCCCGACACGGCGCCGTGCGGCGAAAACAGGCCGGTTGCCTTGGCGTCGGCGGTTAAGTTGGTATCGAGGCCAAGTACGATATCGGCTTTGGTCGCGGCGCCTTCCAGCTTCACACGGTTGAGCAGCGCCACGCCGTCGGCGACCGAGACGAATTCGACGACGCAACTGCATTCGGCCTCGAAGGCCTTCTTCACCGCCGGTCCCGGACCCCAATCGGCGGTGAAGCTTTCATAGGTATAGACCGTCAGTCTATCCTGTGCCGATGCCTGCCCTGGCAGGGCGAGCGCGGATGCCGCAAGCAGGACAATTGAGACAAGAGAGTGGAAAAAACTGCGCATCGGCGCCTCCTTCGTTCGCGTTGAAAGGAATTGAGGCGTCGGGCTGTCCGAAACGTCTAATCCCTCCGCCGGTACAAACCGGATCAGGTTCAGCGGGTTGGCAGTCTTGCCTCTCAGCCGGTCCGCGAAAATCGCGTCCGGCACCCCGTTAGAGCGTTGCGACACATAGGCCCGGCGGAAGTGCTGCGCAAGCGGAAGTTTGCCGGGCATCCAAAGCCCAGCCTTCCGTTTCGTCTGCCGTTTCATCTTCCGTTTCCGGGGCAGGGCTGGTAAGGGCCACGAGATATGAGCACATTCACCATCCTGCTTGGCGGCGATCTCATCCGCACGCCGCTGCTCGACCGCCAGGTCGAAGGCTCGCGTGTCATCGCCGCCGATGCCGGCATCGGCCATGCCCGCATGCTGGGCCTGAGGCCGGAACTCTGGGTCGGCGATTTCGATTCGGTGCCTGCCGAGTTGCCGGAGGATCTGGCCGCCGTGCCACGGCAGGTGTTTCCCGCCGAAAAAGACAAGACCGACGGTGAACTCGCTATCGCCGCCGCACTCGAACGTGGTGCGACCAGCCTTGTGCTCGCAGGCGCCTTCGGCGGCAAACGTACCGACCACATCTTCCTGCATCTGGCGCTGAGCGTCCGGCTGGCGGAAGGCGGGACGGAAGTGCTTTTGACCAGCGGCGCACAGGAAGGCATTCCCTTGCTGCCGGGAAAGACTGACTTCGACTATGCCGACGGCACGCTGTTTTCGGTGCTCGGCTTTTCGGATCTCGCCGGCCTGACAGTCACCGGCGCCAAATGGCCGCTCGACCATGTCGAGGTTGCGTTCGGCTCGTCGCTGACCATTTCCAACGAGGTCAGGGGCCGGTTGGAAATCGCGCTGGCCAGCGGCCGCGCGCTGCTGCTCGCGCATCCCTATCCTCTTCCGGAAAGCTGAGCCCAGAAAGCTGACATGGCGCCGCCGCTTCTCAATCTCGACGGGATAAAGCTGACCTTTGGCGGCACGCCGCTGCTAGATGGTGCCGCCCTGACAGCCTCAGTTGGCGACAAGATCGCCCTGGTCGGCCGCAACGGCTCTGGCAAGTCGACGCTCCTCAAGATCGCCGCCGGGCTGATCGAACCGCAGGACGGCGAAGTCTTCCGCCAGCCATCGGCGACCGTGCGCTACTTGCCGCAAATGCCCGACATGGACGGCTTTGCGACTGTCCGCGCCTATGTCGAGGCGGGGCTCGGGCCGGCCGACGATCCCTACCGCGCCACCTACCTGATGGAGCATCTCGGCCTATCCGGCGAGGAACGGCCGAACGACCTCTCCGGCGGCGAGGCGCGGCGCGCCGCCCTCGCCCGCGTCATGGCGCCGGAGCCCGACATTCTCCTCCTCGATGAGCCGACCAATCATCTTGACCTTTCGGTCATCGAATGGCTGGAGGAGGAGCTTGCCCGCACCTCCTCGGCACTGGTCGTCATCTCGCATGACCGCCGTTTTCTCGAGCGCGTGTCACGCGCCACAATCTGGCTCGACCGCGGCCAGACCCGCCGTCTCGACAAGGGCTTTGGCTATTTCGAGGAATGGCGCGACACGGTGCTGGAGGAGGAAGAGCGCGAGCAGCACAAGCTCGGTCGCCAGATCGTCCGCGAGGAGCACTGGCTGCGCTATGGGGTGACAGCGCGGCGCAAGCGCAACATGCGCCGGCTCGGTGAGTTGCAGACCATGCGCCAGCGCTTTCGTGGTCATCGCGGCGCCGAGGGTGCGGCGACGATGACAGCCAGCGACGCCGCCGAATCCGGCAAGCTGGTGATCGAAGCCAAGAACATCGAGAAGAGCTTTGGCGATCTGACCGTGGTCAAGGGATTCTCGACCCGCATCCAGCGCGGCGATCGCGTCGGTCTGGTCGGGCCGAACGGCGCCGGCAAGACGACGCTGTTGAAGATGCTGACCGGCGAATTGAAGCCGGACGCGGGCACGGTGCGGCTCGGCACAGATCTGGAGATCGCCACGCTCGACCAGAAGCGCGAAGCCGTCGCCCCGCAGGAGACATTGGCGCAGTATCTCACCGACGGGCGCGGCGAGAACCTCGTCATCAATGGCGAGCAGCGCCACGTCGTCTCTTACATGAAAGACTTCCTGTTCAAGCCGGAACAGGCGCGCACGCCGGTGCGCGAGCTTTCGGGCGGCGAGCGGGCGCGGCTGATCCTCGCCCGCGTTTTGGCGCGGCCGGCAAACCTGCTTGTGCTCGACGAGCCGACCAACGACCTCGACATGGAGACGCTGGAGCTGCTGCAGGAATTGGTCGCCGGCTTTGCCGGCACGGTGATCCTGGTCAGCCACGATCGCGATTTCCTCGACCGCACCGTGACCAGCATCATCGCGCCGGATGGTGACGGCCGCTGGATCGAATATGCCGGCGGCTATTCCGACATGCTGGCGCAGCGCGGCGGCACCAGGCTGGACGACCGCAAGGCGCGACCAAAGGCCGAGACGGGCGACGCGACGGCGGCAAGCAGGAACGAAGCGGCCGCACCGAAGGGCCCGGCCAAGAAACTGTCGTTCAAGCAGAAATTCGCGCTGGAAACCTTACCCAAGAAGATCGAGGCGGTGTCGGCCTCGATCTCGCGGCTGGAGAACAACATCGCCGATCCGGCCTATTACGAGCGCGATCCGGCCTCGTTCCAGAAGACGATTGCCGCGCTCGACAAGGAGCGCGTCACACTGGCAGCGCTCGAGGAGGAATGGCTGGAACTGGAAATGCTGCGCGAGGAGATGGAGGGGTAATTCGCGAGTTCAAGCACCTTGTCATTGCGACTAGAGAGGAATGCGCATATGTTATGCGCATACTGTGGAGGTGATCATGCGCAAGATTGCTGTGAATGCGGTTCGCCAGCCGGCAAATCTGTCGATCGACTCAAAGCTCATGAAGGAAGCCAAGGGGCTCGATGTGAATGTCTCGCGCGCCGCTGAAGCCGGCATCGCCGAGGCCGTGGCCGCCGAAAAGACGCGGCTGTGGAAGCTTGAGAACCGCGCGACGATAGATGCGTGGAACGAATATGTCGAAAAACACGGTATTCCGCTGGCAGAACATCGGCAATTCTGATGGCCCGCTACGACGTCTTCGCGGGTAGCATCGAAGGCGGCTATCTCCTCGACGTCCAGGCCGATCTGCTCGACCATTTCAAGACCCGGGTGGTCGTCCCGCTTCTGCCGGCTGCGATGGCGCCATCACCAATGCGAAAGCTCCATCCGATTTTCGAGATCAATGGTCGGAAATTGGTCATGGCCACCCATTTGATCGCCACGGTTGCGGCGACGGAACTGGGCGAGAGCCGACTGAATCTGACGAGGCATCACGACGAGATCGTGGCCGCGCTCGATATGCTGTTCCAGGGCTTCTGAACTGCTGGGGAGCTTCGGGGTGGCGGACCGACTTCACCCCGCCGTCTTAGTCTGCCAGGCCTTAAGCGCCTCGTCGAACACCTTCTCGCCTGGAATGCCCTTTTCCATGGTGAGCAGCGCCCGCCGCCCGGTCTTGTAGACGACCGGCACGTCGATCCAGTCCTGACCTCTGAGTAAGGTCAGATTGGCGTCTTCATCCGCCTTGGTATCGTTGAGCGCAACCAGGAAGAAACCGTCGGCGATCTTGGCCGGGATGCCGATCAGCGGGCTTCCGGCATCCTGCTCGGAGCCCTTCATGGCGACACGCAGGATGTTGTCGACGCCGCCGCCCTCGAAGCCGTCAGGCGTCAGGAAGATCATCTCGATAATATGGCTGGCCGGCAGCGTCTGGTCGGTGTTGCGACGGATCGTCATGCGCAACTGGATATCCTTGCCTGGAATGGTCGCCTCGGCGCGGATCGCCGGCTCGGGCGGCAGGTCGCCGCCGGGCGATTCCTGCACCAGCGACCAGACGATATTGCCGGGCTCGGCCGAGCCTTGAGCGGTGCTGGTGCGCTCCTCGTAGAAGATCGCCTTCTGGCCGACGGCCAACGTGGCTTGCGGCGGAACTGCCGTTGGTGCCGCTGCCGGTGCTGGCGGCGGGGCGGCCGCTGCAGGCGCTGCTGCCCCGTTGGCGGGCGGCGTTGCGGGAGTTGGTGCAGCGGACCCATCGACTGCTGGAGCATTGGCCGTGGCTTGCGTGTCGGCGGGTGCGGCCGGAGCCGGCGCGGCCGGTGCCGGGGTGGTCGGTGCCGGGGTGGTCGGCGCTTGTGCGGCCGATGGCGGCGTGGTCAGTGCGGCGACGGATTCGCCTTCGCCGATGCCCGCCTGCCCGGCCGCGGGGCCGGGATCGACTTCGTGGCCCTCGGGCGTCAGGCGCTGCGTGAACTTCGCGCCCTCGCCGGAATCCGTCGGAGGCGCGGCGGCCGGTACGGCCGCATCGGCCACCGGCTTGGCCGGGGCTGGTTTTACCAGCGGTTCGGTGGCGACGGCTGTGGTCGAGTCGAGGCCGAGCATGCTGCCGAACGCATCCTTGTTCAGCCAGATGCCATAGCCACCACCGGCAATGACGAGCAAAGCAATGGCGGCGGCGATCACACCGCCATAGCTGCGCCTGCGCTCCGCAGGATAGAGCCGCTGGAACCTGTCCTCCGCGGGGCCGCCGTCGTTGGAAAAGTCGTCGCCCGGAAAAACGCCGTCTTGGCCGTCAGCCGTCGGAAGTTCCATATCGGACGGCGGCGGACCAGCGCGCTCCTGAGAAAGAGCGACGGGCTGCGGCTTTTGCCAGTTCGGCGCCGCCTTGGCGGGCGTGGGCTGCCAGGCCGGCCCAGTCTTTGCTGGCTCCGTCTTTGCCGGCTCGGTCTTGGCCGGCTGCCATGCCGGCTCCGTCTTTGCCGGCTGTCGGATATGGCTGGACTGGTTCTTGTTGCGGTCGATGGAGGAGAAGATGTCCTCCAGTTCCGCCAGCGGGTCGGGTGGCGGCGCAGGCTTGGCATAGTCCCGCTCGACTTTGGCGATGGCGTCTTCCAGTGCACGCATCTGCCGGTCGACATCGGAAGGCGTCATCGTGGCCTTCTCTGCGAGTTGTTTCGCGATTGACGAACGGGCCCTGTCATAGACCCTGGCGCGCACTTCCGCCGACGGCTCACCGAGTTTATCGAGCGCCTTTTTCAGAATAGGAACAAAATCTACCATACGTCAGTCGACCTGCATTTGTTTCTGGGCCGGCCCCCGCAAATCAGCCGCAATGCCCGGAAGGCTGAGAAACTAGTCTTGAAACGGATCGGTCACAAGTATCGTGTCGTCCCGTTCAGGGCTGGTGGAAAGGAGTGCGACCGGCGCGCCGATCAGCTCTTCGATGTAGCGGACGTACTTCACCGCCTGGGCCGGCAGGTCGTTCCAGCTGCGCGCGCCGGCAGTGGTGCCTTTCCACCCCTCCAGCGTCTCGTAGACCGGTTCGACGCGGGCCTGCGCACCCTGGCTGGCCGGCAGGTAATCGATCGCCTCCCCGTCGAGTCGGTAGCCGGTACAGACCTTGATCTCGTCCAGCCCATCGAGCACATCGAGCTTGGTCAGCGCAATGCCCTTGATGCCGTTGACGGCGACGGCCTGGCGGACCAGCACGGCATCGAACCAGCCGCAGCGCCGCTTGCGGCCGGTGACGACGCCGAATTCATGGCCGCGCGTGCCCAGGAACTCGCCGATCTCGTTCTTCTGTTCGGTTGGAAACGGGCCTTCGCCGACGCGCGTCGTATAGGCCTTGGTGATGCCGAGCACATAGCCGATGGCGCCCGGCCCGACACCCGACCCGGCGGCGGCCTGACCGGCAACCGTATTGGACGAGGTGACGAACGGATAGGTGCCGTGGTCGATGTCGAGCAACGTGCCTTGCGCGCCCTCGAACAGGATGCGCTCGCCGGCGCGGCGCTTGTCGTCGAGGATTTTCCAGACGCGGTCCATATAGGGCAGGATCTCGTCGGCCACCGAGATCAGCTCGCTCATGATCGCCTCATGCGTGACCTCGGCATGGCCGAGCCCGCGCCGCAGCGCATTGTGGTGCGTCAGCAGCCTGTCGACCTTCAAGGGCAGCGTTTCCAAATCCGCCAAATCCATCACCCTGACCGCGCGCCGGCCCACCTTGTCTTCATAGGCGGGACCGATGCCGCGACGGGTCGTGCCGATCTTCGTTCCGGAATTGGAAGCGGCGTCCTCGCGAAATCCGTCCAGCTCCCGGTGCAAGGACAGGATAAGCGCGGTGTTTTCGGCTATTTTCAGGCGGTCTGGCGTCACCTCGATGCCCTGCGCCTTCAATTTCGCAACCTCCGCGACGAAAGCGTGCGGATCGAAGACGACGCCATTGCCGATGATGGAAAGCTTGCCTTGCCGCACCACGCCGGACGGCAGCAGCGACAGCTTGTAGACCTTGCCGTCGACGACCAGCGTGTGGCCGGCATTGTGGCCGCCCTGGAAGCGCACGACAACATCGGCGCGCTCCGACAGCCAGTCTACGATCTTGCCTTTGCCCTCATCGCCCCATTGCGAGCCGACGACCACCACATTGGCCATATTTCTTTTCCCTTGAGACGCCGCACGAGCAGCTTGAAACAATTCGAAACGATAGGCCTCTATCGCATCGGCCCCCAAAATCGGAATCGATTTTCGGAAAAGCACGACGCGAGCCTTCCGACGCGTACTTTGTAGCGTCCAATTGCACGCACGTCGCTCTATAGCGTCAAGACCCGGCGAGCGCGACCACTCTTTGCCGCCCAAAACGCTCCGAGGCACAACAATTTTCGTCTTTGACATCATTTACTTGGGCTGGCGGTCGCAATAGGCCCACACCGACCGTCAAATTCCCTCTGCCTGGCCGGGAGTTCACGATGCATCGAGCCGCCTATCTGTTCCTGCTGTGCACCACCTTGCTGTGGGGCGGCAACTCCGTGGCGGGAAAGCTGGCGGTCGGTCATATCTCGCCGATGACGCTGGTCTTCCTGCGTTGGCTGCTGGCGGTTCTGATCCTGCTGCCGATCGGCTGGGGAACGCTACGCCAAGACTGGCCGGTGGTGCGCAGGCACTGGTTGCTGCTTGGCGGGCTCGGCGCTTGCGGCTTCGCCTTTTTCAATGCGATCTTCTACACGGCGCTCAACTACACGACGGCGATCAACGTCTCGATCGAGCAGGCGGCGATACCGATCGTGATCATCATCGCCAATTTCGTGCTGTTTCGTCAGCGGGTGAACCGGGTGCAGATGGCTGGCGTCGTGCTGACCATCATTGGCGTCGCGGTGACGGCGAGCCATGGCGACCTGCGCCAGCTTCTCAAGCTGGATCTCAACTTTGGCGACGCGATCATGCTGGTCGCCGTGCTTTGCTACTCCTTCTATTCGGTGGGGTTGCGGCTGAAGCCGGTCATCCGCTGGCAGAGCCTGATGCTGGCGCTGTCGGTTGCCGCACTCGTCACATCGCTGCCTTTCTTCCTGTGGGAGATTGCCGCCGGCAAGGTCATCGTCCCCGATGCCCGCGGCTGGGCGGTCGCGTTCTATACCGCCATCGGTGCTTCGGTCATCTCGCAGATCTTCTATATCAGGGGCAACGAGCTGATCGGCGCCAACCGGGCCGGCCTGTTCATCAATCTGGTGCCGATCTTCGGTACGCTGCTATCGGTGCTGATTGTCGGTGAGACATTCCAGCTCTATCAGGCGCTGGCTCTCGCGCTGGTGCTCGGTGGCATCAGCCTCGCCGAATACAGCGGACGGAAGATGGCGGCATCCGCTGCTGAATGAAGTCGCTTGCCGCGACGTTCCGCCGCCCCGCGTGCTGCTGCACACGGGGCGGCCGAATTTCAGGCTATCCCCACATCGAAATGCAGCCGCTTGGCGGAGTCGATCGATTTGTGCGAGCGCACCTGCGCCAACACGTTTTCCGGGAACGGCGCATCGAGATAGAGCAATGCGATGGCATCGCCGCCCGGCCGGTTGCGGCCGAGCTGGAAGTTGGCGATGTTGACGCCGTTCTCGCCGCACACCGTGCCGAGCAGGCCGATGATGCCGGGCGCGTCGGCATTGGTCGTGTAGAGCATGTGCTGGCCGACCTCTGCGTCGAGATTGATGCCCTTGATCTGGATGAAGCGCGGCTTGCCGTCCGAAAAACAGGTGCCGGCGATCGAGCGCGTCCTGTGCTCGGTCTTGACCGTCAGCTTGATATAGCCGTCGAACACGCCCGA
The DNA here is from genome assembly GCF_040318315.1 of Mesorhizobium sp. M1227. Lineage (NCBI taxonomy): Bacteria > Pseudomonadati > Pseudomonadota > Alphaproteobacteria > Hyphomicrobiales > Phyllobacteriaceae > Mesorhizobium > Mesorhizobium sp. M1227. The sequence continues at coordinate 157,488 of NZ_JAMYLZ010000008.1, read as the reverse complement.
CTTGTCACGCTTGACCTCGGCGACGATAATGCCGCGCTCCTTCACCATGATCGGCGCCGACACCATGTTGACGTCGGAGACCTGCGGCCGGATCAGCCCGGCAAGGGTGGCACTGATCAGCGCGCGCGTGTTCATCGTCGCGGTCGAGCCGTCGAACAGTATCTCGACCTCCTTGATCGGATCCTCGGTGACCTGTCCGACAAAGGCGCCGAGCACTTCGGCAAGCTTGACGAAAGGTTTCAGCCGCGGCGCCTCTTCGGCGGTGATCGACGGCATGTTGATGGCGTTGGAAACGGCGCCCTTGATCAAATAGTCGGACATCTGCTCGGCGACATGCAGGGCGACATTCTCCTGCGCTTCGGTGGTCGACGCGCCGAGATGCGGCGTCGCCACGACATTCTCCATGCCGAACAGTGCGTTGTTGTCCGCCGGTTCGACCTCGAACACGTCGATGCCGGCGCCGGCCACCTTGCCGCTCTTCAGCGCCGCGATCAGGTCGGCCTCGACGATCAGCCCGCCACGGGCGCAGTTGATGATACGCACGCCGGTCTTCATCTTGGCGATCGCCGCGGCGTCGATGATGTTGCGCGTCTTGTCGGTAAGCGGCGTATGCAGCGTGATGAAGTCGGCGCGGGCGAACAGCTCGTCGAGCTCGACCTTTTCGACGCCGAGCTCCTCGGCGCGGCTGTCCGACAGGAATGGATCGAAGGCGATGACATGCATCTTCAGGCCGACGCCGCGCGTAGCGACGATCGAACCGATATTGCCGCAGCCGATGATGCCCAGCGTCTTGCCGGTGATCTCGACACCCATGAAGCGGTTCTTTTCCCATTTGCCGGCGTGGGTCGAGGCGTTGGCCTCCGGTATCTGGCGGGCCAGCGCGAAGATCATGGCGACGGCATGCTCGGCGGTGGTGATCGAATTGCCGAAGGGCGTGTTCATCACGATGATGCCCTTGCGGCTCGCCGCCGGTATGTCGACATTGTCGACGCCGATGCCGGCGCGGCCCACGACCTTCAGCCTGGTCGCGGCATTGATCAGCTTCTCCGTGACCTTTGTCGCCGAGCGGATGGCCAGCCCATCATACTGGCCGATCACTTCGAGCAGTTTTTCCTTGTCCTTGCCGAGATCCGGCAAATAGTCGACCTCGATGCCGCGATCCCTGAAGATCTGCACGGCGGTGGTGGAAAGTTTGTCTGAGACGAGAACGCGGGGCATTGGCTTGGTCCTTTGCGATTGGCGTCCCTCCCCCTTGAGGGGAGGGTCGGCGCGAAGCGCCGGGGTGGGGTCGTTGCGGCCGGATGCGGCCAAATCTTTTTCTTTCTGGATGGCGGATCGTTGAGCGGGTGGAGGCGACCCCACCCGGCCCTTCGGGCCACCCTCCCCTCGAGGGGGAGGGAGTCAGGCCGCCGCTTTGAGCGACGCCTTTTGCGCGGCAAAGGCCCAGTCGAGCCAGGGCAGCAACGCTTCGAGATCGGAGGTCTCGACTGTCGCGCCGCACCAGATGCGCAGGCCGGGCGGTGCATCGCGGTAGGCACCAATGTCGTAGGCGACGCCTTCCTTGTCGAGCGCCGAGACAATTGCCTTGGCGAACGCAGCCTGTCCATCGGCGTCGAGTGCAGCGACTTGCCGGTCGGTGAAGGAAAGGCAGACCGACGTGTTCGAACGCGTCGCCGGGTCGACGGCAAGATGGCCGAGCCAGGAAGATTTCCGGACAAAGCGATCGAGAACGGCGGCATTGGCATCCGCTCTGGTGACCAGCGCGTCGAGGCCGCCGATCGACTTCGCCCAACGCAGCGCGTCGAGATAGTCCTCGACGCACAGCATCGACGGCGTGTTGATAGTCTCGCCCTTGAAGATGCCTTCGATCAGCTTGCCGCCCGAGGTGAGGCGGAAGATTTTCGGCAACGGCCAGGCTGGCTTGTAGCTTTCCAGGCGTTCGACGGCGCGCGGGCTGAGGATCAGCATGCCGTGCGCGCCCTCACCGCCCAGCACCTTCTGCCAGGAGAAGGTGACGACGTCGAGTTTCTGAAAATCGAGCTGTTGCGCAAAGGCCGCCGAAGTCGCGTCGCAGATGGTCAGGCCCTTGCGGGTGGCCGGGATGAAATCGCCGTTCGGCACGCGCACACCCGACGTCGTGCCGTTCCAGGTGAAGACCACGTCGCGGTCGAAGTCGATTTCGGTCAGGTCGGGCAGTGCGCCGTAGTCCGCCTCTAACCTGCGCACATCGGCGAGCCTCAGCTGCTTGACCACATCGGTGACCCAGCCGGAGCCGAAGCTCTCCCAGGCCACCATGTCGACGCCGCGCTCGCCGAGCAGCGACCACAGCGCCATTTCGACCGCGCCGGTATCCGAGGCCGGCACGATGCCGATGCGGTAATCCGCCGGAACCTGGAGGATTTCCCGGGTCAGCTCGATCGCTTGTTCGAGCTTGGTCTTGCCGATCTTGGCACGGTGCGAGCGCCCGAGCGCGGCATTTTTGAGCGCCTCGACCGACCAGCCGGGGCGTTTTGCACAGGGACCTGAGGAAAAATTGGGATTTGCCGGACGGAATCCGGGCTTCGTATGCGTCGTCATCGTGGTCTATCCTTCCAGATAGTGGCCCCTCGTTGGGGAGGGGTGGCCCACGGACGGCGATATGCGTTCAGGCTTTCGGCGTCAAGGGGAAAGTTTTTGTCGCTGCCGGGATATTGCCGGCGACGAAACGCAAACGGCGGGCCTGCGACCCGCCATTGTCAACGCCTCGGCTTCGATCGAGCCTACCAGAGATCGTAGCGTAGTCCGACTTTGACTTGATGATTGTTGATTCCTTTGCGGATCGGAAAGGAAGTCAGGCTCTCGGCAGTCACATATTCGGCGTCTGGCGCGGAAAAATACTGATAGCCCAGATCGACTGAGACGTTCTTGGACACTTGGTAGGCAAGGCCGGCATTCAGCGTGTAGGCGAAGGAGTATTGGGTCTTGTTGTCACGCAGGACGAAATCGTCGGTGGGGTCGGCGTTGTCGGTGAAGTAGCTCGCCGAGAGGCGACGCTTGCTCTGCAGGATACCGACACCAGCGCCGAGATAAGGTGTGATTCCGACATAGGTCCCAAGATCGACATAGCCATTGAGTATGCCTGAGAAGGCATAGTTCTTCAGGGTCGCCGATGCCACGGTCGTTCCGTCGTTATAGCCGACGTCGATCTTGTTGCCGGGAAGATAGCCCACATTGAGATCGGCGCGCAGATAGTCGTTGAAATGGTAGCCGAAGCCGATGCTGGCGAAGATGGGATCTTCCTTTTCGTCGAAGCTCGCGGGTGTAAAGGCGAAATGCTCATCCTTGAAGCTCTTCTGCACCAGATAGGAGACATCGCCGCGCAGATACCATCCCGAGCCAACCTCGACCGGTACATAGTCGGGCGCCTGGTCGACATAGACCGGCGGTTCGTAATCGGCGCCAAGCGCCGGCGTCAGCGGCACCAGGACGACTGCTGCAAGCGCCAGTGCTACAGGCGATTTGAATGTCATGGTCCTCGGCTCCCGAACTTGGCGCATTCGCGATCGCGCGCCGTTTCAGACAGCATTGTTAACCATAGTGGTTAAGTGCGGGTTAAGGATAACAAGGCGGTAGCAATTGATTTGATCCGTTTTCGCTCCTCGAGCCGGACGGTGTTACAGGGCAACGCAGCATCTTTAGGCAGCCAAACGAAACCGCCCGGCATCAGCCGGGCGGTCGACGAATTCCTCGATTTCGAAGCGACTACTTCGTGTAGACGGGCTCGGGTTCCGGGACGTAAGGCTCCGGCGGCGCACAGTCCGACCTGCCGAACTGGTAGCGCAGGCCGCCGCGCACTTCGTGAACGTTGATACCTTTGTCATAGCCGGGGCCGACATTGGGGAGGGAGGCATAGTCGAACATCTTACCGCCGTTGATGTGGCTGAAGCGGTAGCCGACATCTAGTTTGACGCGGTCAGTCAGGCAGTAGGATGCGCCCGCCATGGCAGCATAGGCAAACCGCCAGCCCTTGCCGCCGGCATGATCAAATGAACCGTCGCTGTCCACGTTGTGCAGTTCATCCCACTTGACCCAGGCACCGCCGATGCCGGCGCCGACGTAAGGCGTGATCCCATGCCAGGTGCCGATATCGACATAGGCGTTGGCCAAGAGCAGCAGCGCCGAATAGGACGAGGTATCGACGGACGTGCAAGGCGTTTGCTGTGGGCCGCAGAAGCCGTTGGTCGAGCCGCGGAATTTGGACTTGCTCATCCAGTCCAGGGTGAGATCGGTGCGGAAATGCTCGTCGATCTGGTAACCAACACCGCCGCCGGCCGAGAAGGCGCCATCCAGCTTGCCTGTATCGAACTTGCCGGGATTCTGGGGCGCCACACCGTAGGTGATGTAGTCGCCACCACGAAACTTCGACCAGTGATAGTCGATGTCGCCGCGGATATACCAGCCGCCGAATTCGGCCGGCTGCTCATAGGCAACCGGTGGCGGTGCCTCCTCGACGACGGGCGGCTCGACGAAATCGGCGGCGAATGCCGGTCCGACGCCGGCAAACAGCGCGGCCAGAAGAGCCATTCTAGCTGTGTTGAACATGCTTATCACCCCTGAGAACCCTCGAACGGCGAACGCGCCCGAAATGTGATTGACCTCAGTTGTGGATAATGAATCGGAAAGGTTAAAAGGCGTTTAACCGTATTGATTAACCACGAATCTCTAAAAGTGGAGCAATCTGGCGGCCGTTGCTGCAGGCGGAGCTGGCCGCGACCCAATAAAAAAGCCCGCCGGCAAGGCGGGCTTTTGAACCGATGTTGGAGGGAGATCAGGCGGCGCTGCGCGTTTCCGAAATGACCTCGACGATGTCGTTGACCACGGACTCGACAAGCTGCGGGTCGTCGCCCTCCGCCATGACGCGGATGAGCGGCTCCGTGCCGGATGGCCGGATGACCAGGCGCCCGGCCTTGCCGAGGCGATTGCGCGCATCTTCGATCGCCGCCTTGACCGGCGCCTCCTCCAGCGGCTTGCCGCCGGAAATATGCACATTCTTCAAAAGCTGCGGCACCGGCTCGAATTTCTTCGACAGTTCGCTGACCGGTCGGTTATGCCGCTTGATGCAGGCGAGCACTTGGAGCGCCGAGACGAGGCCGTCGCCGGTGGTCGAGAAATCGGACAGCACGATGTGGCCCGACTGTTCGCCGCCGACATTGAGTCCATGGGCACGCATGTGCTCGACGACATAGCGGTCACCGACCTTGGTGCGATGCAACTGCAGGTTCATGTCGCCGAGGAAGCGTTCGAGGCCGAGATTGGACATCACCGTCGAGACGACGCCGCCGCCGGCCAGCCGTCCGCTCTGCTGCCAGGATTCGGCGATCAGCGCCATGATCTGGTCGCCATCGACGATCGCGCCGTTCTCGTCGACAATGACGACACGGTCGGCATCGCCGTCGAGAGCAATGCCGATATCGGCGCGCACCTCGTGCACCTTCTTTTGCAGACCGGCCGGATGAGTCGAGCCGCATTCCTTGTTGATGTTGAAGCCGTTGGGCTCGACATTGATGGCAACGACCTCGGCGCCGAGTTCCCACAGCGCGTCGGGCGCCACCTTGTAGGCGGCGCCATTGGCGCAATCGACGACGATGCGGAGGCCCGACAGCGACATCGAGCGCGGCAGCGTGCGCTTGGCGAATTCGATATAGCGGTCATGCACGCCGTCGACGCGTTTGGCGCGGCCGAGCCCATCGGAATCGGCGAGCGCCAGTTCGATATCCTTGTCGAGCATCCCCTCGATACGCTCCTCGATCTCATCGGACAGCTTGTAGCCATCGGGGCCGAACAGCTTGATGCCGTTGTCGTAATAGGGGTTGTGCGAGGCAGAGATCATCACGCCGATATCGGCGCGCAGCGAGCGCACCAGCATGGCAACAGCCGGCGTCGGGATCGGGCCGAGCAGGAAGACATCCATGCCGGCGGCGCACAGGCCCGACACCATGGCGTTCTCGATCATGTAGCCGGAAAGCCTGGTATCCTTGCCGAGCACGACGCGGTGGCGGTGGCTGCCGCGCTGGAACGAGAGGCCGGCGGCCATGCCGACCCGCATGGCGACCTCCGCCGTCATTGGAAACTTGTTGGCGCGCCCACGAATGCCGTCCGTACCGAAATAATGTCCTGCCATGTTCGCCAGCTTCCCGATGGTTCTTTCCGAGCATCTCATGCCATAAAATGGCCCAAGCCCCGTCATCACATTGTATGATTATGGACGACCAATCCTTAGAAAATTGTTGTTTTGTGTGTTTTACGTCACGCTAGTGTGTTGATTTTCAAGTTCCGAGCCCTTGTTGCGGCAGCAGCATCAGAAACGTCAACTCAAACCTCATCTGGTTCCTTTGGGCTGTGGCAGTGTGGCCTTGAACCCGAATCCGCATCGTGCTGCTCCAGACAGCGGTGGCTCAGGTCCGCCGCAGCCGCCGATTTGACTGGCTGTCATTCGACGCAGTGTCCTCGCTGGGAACCAGCCATAGGCGCGCGCTCCGTGCAATGCACCCGGACGAACTTGGCGGGGAGACGGTCCCGGCAACGAATTCATCACCTTAAAGAAAAGAATGCACTTCTAAATTTGTCTCTACGCTACTTAGCATCTGGCGCAACCAGCCGTTGAGCGCTATTGCTGCACTGGGACATATCATGAACCGCCGCAGGGAGAAAACGCATGCTCATCCACCGACTTGCCACTTTGACGGGTCTTGCCGTCGCGACCTTATTCCTGGCGGCGCCTGCCAGCGCGCTGACCATGGCCGAATGCAGCACCAAGTATAATGCGGCCAAGGATGCGGGAACGCTTGCCGGGCAGAACTGGAACCAGTTCCGCAAGGCCCAATGCGGCACCGATGCTTCCGCCGCTACAACCGAACCCGCGCCAGCCAAAGCCACGGCCAAGGCTGCCGACACGACCAAGGCAGCCGCCGCCGACGATGCGGCGCCGGGCCTGACGGCGAAGGAGTGCAGCACCAAATACCAGGCCGCCAAGGCTGCCGGCACGCTCAACGGCATGAAGTGGAACGATTTCCGCAAGACCCAGTGCGCCGCCGGCGCAACTGCGGCCGCACAACCCGCCGCCAAGACCAAAGCAGCGGCGGCCAGCAGCGATGACGCAGCGCCTGGGCTGACGGCCAAGGAATGCAGCACCAAATACCAGGCCGCCAAGGCTGCCGGCACGCTCAACGGCATGAAGTGGAACGACTTCCGCAAGAGTGAATGCGCCGCCGGCGCAACTGCAGCCGCACAACCCGCCGCGGCACCTGCCAAGGCGACGACAGCGACCGATACCGGCAAAGGTGTCAGCATGGCGGATTGCAGCGCCAAATATCAGGCTGCCAAGGCCGGCAACACGCTGAACGGCATGAAGTGGAACGACTTCCGCAAGAGCCAATGCGGCGCCGGCGCAGCCGACGACGACACCCTCCCGGCTCCCGATGCCAAATACACCGGCGATCCGCAACCGCCGACCATCACCGCCCCCCAGGGCGTGAAATTCCCGACGGCGATCTCCAAGAAGTATGCAACCGAGACCCCGGCCAAGGGCCGCATGCACACCTGCCTCGACCTCTATTACGCCAACAAGGACGCCAACACGCTGGGCGGCCTCAGGTGGATCCAGAAGGGCGGCGGTTTCTACAGCCTCTGCAACGCCAAGCTGAAGAGCTGACCGGCGCCACCATCCGACGACATGAGCCCGCGAGCCGCAAGGTTCGCGGGCTTTTTTGTTGCTGCCGAACATGTGAGAGGGCCTTCCGAGGTCGAACCAACTGTCAGATCGCGTTTCTTGGTTCTGTCCGGCCGACATCGATCTCGGCACCACCGGAACTTTCACAGCCAGAAGCAGAAAACCCGCCTCGGCGGGCGGGTCATCAGCGCCAATTGGCACCATACTCAGATTAGTAGCATAGCTGCCGGCACAAAGCAAGAACAAAATGTGGCGCCGCCGGTAAAAATGCGAGCTTCATTCTCCGGCGCGCCTTGTCGATCTTCCCGAAATCGTCAACGAGGACGATAGAAGGCCCCATTCCTTCGCGCCCCTCTCTGTCCTGCCGGACATCTCCCCCACGAGGCGGGAGATTGGCCGTCATCGTCACTTTCGCCAATTTCCTGCGATGCAGGAAGCGTCGCATTCCCCAAGAGAAAACGCCGCGGTTAGAGCCGCGGCGTTTCGAAGTCGATCTGTGCCGGGCCGGAGCCTAGCTTGACGGCTGAGGTTCCATGCCGCCTTCGGGCTCGGGGCCTTTCTTGCGGCGGCCGGACTTCGGCACGGCCGAGCCGCGGCTCGGCGGCGTGTCGTCGCCAAGGTCGCGCGCGGGCTTATTGCCGGCGATCAGCTGCTTGATCTCCTCGCCGGACAGCGTCTCGTATTCGAGCAGGCCCTGCGCCAGCGCGATCCATTCCTTCTTTTTCTTGGTCAGGATGGACCTTGCCGTCGAATAGGCCTCGTCGATCAGCCGGCGCACTTCGGCGTCGATGATCTGCGCCGTCTCTTCCGAGATGTTCTGCGTGCGCGCCACCGAATGGCCGAGGAACACCTCCTCCTGGTTGTCGCCATAGGCGACATGGCCGAGCTTGTCGGAGAAGCCCCAGCGCGTCACCATGGCACGCGCCAGCTTGGTCGCCTGCTCGATATCGGAGGAGGCGCCGGAGGTGATGTTCTCCTTGCCGAACTTGAACTCCTCGGCGACACGGCCGCCCATCATGATGGCGAGGCGCGAGATCATGTATTTGTAGCTCATCGAATAGCGGTCGCCTTCCGGCAGCTGCATGACCATGCCGAGTGCCCTGCCGCGCGGAATGATGGTCGCCTTGTGCAGCGGATCGGCCGACGGCACGTTGAGCGCCAGGATGGCATGACCGGCCTCGTGATAGGCGGTCAGCTCCTTCTCGGCCTGTGTCATCGCCGACGAGCGGCGCTCGGCGCCCATCATGATCTTGTCCTTGGCGTCCTCGAATTCGGCCATGGTGACGAGGCGCTTGTTGCGCCGCGCCGCCATCAGGGCGGATTCGTTGACCAGGTTCATCAGATCGGCGCCGGAAAAGCCCGGCGTGCCGCGCGCGATCACCTTGAGGTCGACATTGGGCGCCAGCGGCACGTTGCGCACATGCACTTTCAGGATCTTCTCGCGGCCGACGATGTCGGGGTTCGGCACCACCACCTGGCGGTCGAAGCGGCCCGGCCTCAGCAGCGCCGGATCGAGCACGTCTGGCCGGTTGGTGGCGGCGATCAGGATGATGCTTTCGTTGGATTCGAAGCCATCCATCTCGACCAGCAACTGGTTCAGCGTCTGCTCGCGTTCATCATTGCCGCCGCCCAGGCCGGCGCCGCGATGGCGGCCGACCGCGTCGATTTCGTCGATGAAGATGATGCAAGGCGCGTTCTTCTTGGCCTGGTCGAACATGTCGCGGACGCGGCTTGCGCCGACGCCGACGAACATCTCGACGAAGTCCGAGCCCGAAATGGTGAAGAACGGCACGTTGGCTTCACCCGCGACCGAGCGGGCGAGCAGCGTCTTGCCGGTTCCAGGAGGACCGACGAGCAGCACACCGCGCGGGATCTTGCCGCCGAGCCGCTGGAATTTCTGCGGGTCGCGCAGGAACTCGACGATCTCTTCCAGATCTTCCTTGGCTTCGTCGACGCCGGCGACGTCCTGGAAGGTGACGCGGCCATGTGCTTCGGTCAAAAGCTTGGCCTTCGACTTGCCGAAGCCCATGGCGCGGCCGGAACCGGACTGCATCTGGCGCATGAAGAATATCCAGACGCCGAGAATGAGGATCATCGGCAGCCAGGAGATCAGGGTGCCGAACAGCGAATTGGAGCCGTCTGATTCAGGACGCGCATTGATGGTGACGTTCTTGTCCTGCAGCCGCGAAACCAGTGACGGGTCCCCAGGCGAATAGGTCTGGAAACCGTTGGAACTGTCCGTGTAGTTGCCGGAGATACGGGCGCCGGCGATGGTCACCGACTTGATCCGTCCCGCCGCGACTTCCTGCAGGAACTGCGAATAGGGAACATCGCTCGAGGCTCCACGCGTCTGCGGCGTCTGGAAAAGATTGAAGAGAGCGATGAGCAGGACCGCTATGATCGCCCAGAGCGCGAGGTTGCGATAATTCGGATTCATCAATTGTCCCGTTGGCGCCCGCTGGGCGGACACGCGTCGTGAGAGGAAACTTGGCCCTAACATAGGGAGAGCGTCTCCCATTGCCAAGCATAACAGCAGGTCTCGGTTAAGCTTTCGCCCGTGGTAGGCCGGCATTGTGGCCGCCGAACGGCACGGCTGGAACGGGCGCCGCGCCAAGCAACGCGGCGACGGCATCGGCCGGCGCCAGATCGAAGGACGGCAGGAAACGGGCGAAGGGCGCGACTGCCGGATATGCGGCGACAGCCGCCTGCATCGGGCCTTCCCCGGGCAAACCCCGGCCTTCCCCGAGCAAACCGAGGCATTCGCCGTCCCGCCAGAGCGCCGGCTCGGCGGCCAAGGCGGCACGCACAAGGCTTGCCGGCGTGCCATGCCCGGCAATTGCCCGCTTTGCGGCAAGAGCCGCCCCGAGCGGTGCTACCAACAGCGGCGCGATCAACAATGCACCTGGGCTGTCGCCCAATGTGATCCGTCTGCGGCCGTCCCACAGGGCATTGCCGGAAACCGCAACAGCGGGCGGCAGATCGCGCAATTCGCGGTGCAGAAAGATGCCGGTACGCCGGGCATCGACCACGGTCCGCGACAATGTGGCACAAAGCGGCCCGGTGCGGAACCGGCCGAAAAGGGCTTCGCTGCGCGCCTGGTCGGGAAGGAAGGCGGTGCCGCCGGTCGCCGCCAGCAGGATGCGCAGCGCATAAATGGCCGACCGGCTGTCGGCGGCCGTCGCAAAATCCCGATCGAGCCGGACGAGGCCGGCGGCCGGCCTGGAGGCCAAGCTGCGGATCAGCATGGCCGCGCGATGTCCCAGCTGCTCACGCTCGACCGCCGCCTTTCTGGCCAGCGCCATAGCTTCAGCCATGCGAGGCGCATCGTCGCCTTCAACAAGTGCTGCGCGGACGCGCGGCCGCTCGAAAGCGGTGTCGGCATTGGTCGGATCTTCGATCCAGACAACCTGTTCACGCCGCAGGAATTCGCGCAGCTCAGCACGCCTTACGCCGAGCAGCGGCCGCACGATCCAGTGCCGCCACTCGTAGAGGGTTGCCGGCGCCATGCCGGCAAGGCCCCGCCCTTCCTCGCGCGGCCTCTCCTCACCTGGCCCGTCGTCACGTGCTTGCCTCATCAGCACGGTCTCGGCCTGGTCGTCGGCGGTGTGGCCGGTCAGGATCAGGCCGATGCCTGCCGCTTCGGCGGCCTCGGCGAGCAGCCGGTAGCGCGCCTCGCGCGCGGCGGCGGGCAGGCCGGTCGATGGTTTGTGCCCCGACCAGGCGAGGATGCGATGGGCAATGCCGCGCGCCGCGCACAGCCTGGCCACGGCTTGCGCTTCCGCTGCCGCTTGCGGCCGCAATTGATGATCGATCGTTACCGCCAGCAATTTCGTTGCCGGGGCGTTACGATCGAGATGGGCTTTGAGGAGGAGGAGAAGGGCGGTCGAGTCGCTGCCGCCGGACACGGCCGCAACAGCGCCGTTGGAAAAGTCGATCCGCGAAAAATCCGAAAGGTCAGGCTCGCTGTCGAGCGTCATGCATGTCGCCCAAGCGTGGGCCCGGTTTTGGGGCAACGACACGCAACGGAAAAACTAGCACGCCGCGAGTGCCCTTTCCTGCTTGACCCGCTCCTTGAGCGCGCCGGAAATATCGGGGTAGCGCTTGCCGATCTCGCTGAAAGTGGCACAGGCCACGTCGCGCTGCTTCAGCCCGACCAGTGAAACGCCGAGCTTCAGCAGCATGTCTGGCGCCTTCTTGGCCTTGGGATAGTCCTTGCTGGCAGCGAGGAAAGTCTCGGCCGCATCGCGGTATTTCTGCTGGCCGAGCAGCGATTCACCGAGCCAGTAATGCGCGTCCGCCGCCTTGGCGTCCCGGGGAAAACGGGCGATATGGTCGCGGAAGCCCTGTTCGGCGGTGCTGTAGTCGCCCGATAGGATGAACTGGTAAGAGTTGCGGTAAAGCTCCTCCGGATCGTTGGTCGACGGGAGTGCCGCAACCACCGTATCGTCGGATTTACCGGCCTTGTTGCCGGCTGCGCTGGCGCCGTTGGCTGGGGTCGTATTCTGCTGCGGCGCATTCGCTTGCGCATTGCCGTCGGCTTCAACGACATTGCCGTTTTTGTCGACGGTGATGGTGCCGAACGTCTTGGGCGGCGCGCCGGGGATCAGCTTGCCGGGATCGCCGTTGGGCGATTCGACGATGACGTCCTCGACGCTCTTATCGCCTGCTGGCGGCGCGTCCGCAGCGGCTGGAGCCGGCGTTGCCGGCGCCTCCGCCACGTTACCGTCGCCATTGGGGCTGTCGCTGCTGGGCGCGGCCTCGGACTTCTTCTGCTCCGCCGGCTGCTGCGCGCCTTGCGGACCGCCTTCCAGCTGCTGGAAGCGGAATTCGTTGTCTTCCTGCTGCTTGCGGATCTGCTCCTGCATCTGCAGGACCTGGAAATTGAGTTCCTCGATCTTGCCATTCATCTGCCGGAGCTGTTCCTCCAGCGCCGGAGTGCCGGTACCATCCTGTTGCGCGAATTGAACCTGATCCGGCTTTTTCTTTTCGCCGAAAATGCCGGGCAGTTTGATCGTCGGCAGGTGGAAGGAAAAACCGCTTTCCGATGACTGCCCGGTGCCGTTTGCCCCGTCAGCAAGTGTCGCGATACTTGATACGAGCAGCAGCGCAAGCGTGCCGCTCAAGACCGATCTGAAATGCATGTGCCTCTCGCCGTGAAACCGTTAGCCTGTTGCGCGCCCTTGCCAACCGAAGTGGCCAGGCGCCCTCGGCTCTTAACAGGACGTGAGACTTCGGCCAAATTTTGTTTGGAGCGGGCAGATATGAAAAAGGCGGCCTTTTGGCCGCCTTTCGCATCAAGTGTTGCATTTATGCCGATCAAGAACCGGCGCCGCCCAGCGTGGTTACGGCGCGGCGGTTCTGCGACCAGCAGGAGATGTCGTCGCAAACCGCGACCGGACGCTCCTTGCCGTAGGAAATGGTCTTCAGGCGCTGCGCCGAAACACCCTTGGCGACCAGGAAGTCGCGTGTGGCGGCAGCACGGCGGGCGCCGAGCGCCAGATTGTATTCGCGCGTGCCGCGCTCGTCGGCATGGCCTTCGATGACGATGGCATACTGCTTGTACTGGTTCAGCCACTGCGCCTGGCGCGACAGCGTCGTTTGCGCATCGGCGCGGATCGAGGACGAATCGGTGTCGAAGAAGATGCGGTCGCCGATGTTGACGGTAAAGTCCTGGGCCGATCCGGGCGTTGCCGCGCCGGCGCCGTTGAGGCCGAGATCGGCGGCGCTGTTCGGCGTCTTCTTCGAGGCGCAACCGGTGATCGCGAGCATCGCGACCAGCGCGATCATGACCGGGTTTGTGGTAAGTGCTGCGATACGGCCCATGCCGCCTCTCCTTCGCAATTCGAGTGATTTCATTGATCGTCCAGTAACCACGTTTGGGTTAACCGGCGCTCAAGAAACACGGTTAAAATTTGGTTTCGGCTGCCGTCCGCAACCGTTCTGCCGAGGGGCGACAATGAGCGCGGACCGTAGGCGGAAATGCGGCCAAAACATGAAAAAAGAGGGAATTGAGGAACTGAAGAACTGAGGAATTGAGGAATTGAGGAATCGAGGAATTGAGCAAAGAGATCACCTCAGCTTCTCTCTGAGATTGACCAGCACTCCGTAGATACGGGCATAGGATTGCAACCAATGGTCGCGTTGCGCCTGTGTGATGTACTCGAGGTCGAACGCATACGAAATCCAGGTCGCCACCTCACTGTATGATCCTATGGCCATCGAAATGAAGCGTGCGAATTCGGGCTTGGAGTGAGTCTGTTTAGCAAAGCCTTCGGCGAAATTGGCGCAGATCGCCTTGCTGGAACGACGTAGTTGATCGGCGAGCGCGTATTGCTCCATTTTCGGAAAAGCAAGCGTGGCTCTGTGTACCCCAAGGGAAACCGCATAGGCACGCTTATAGACTTCTAAATCCCTCGCGTGCTCGATGTAGACCCCTGCCTTCTCCATTCTTCAGTTCTTCAACTCTTCAGTTCTTCAACTCGTCAGTTCGTCAGTTCTTCAATTCCTCAGTTCTTCTTCCATCACTCCAGCGGCGGCGACCAGCTCCATTTTCGGAAAAGCAAGCGTGGCTCTGTGTACCCAAGGGAAACCGCATAGGCACGCTTATAGATCCCTCGCGTGCTCGATGTAGACCCTGCCTTCTCCATTCTTCAGTTCTTCAACTCTTCAGTTCTTCAACTCTTCAGTTCTTCAACTCGTCAGTTCGTCAGTTCTTCAATTCCTCAGTTCTTCTTCCATCACTCCAGCAGCGGCGACCAGGCCGGATCCGAGGCGAAGTTCGCCGTCGGGATCGACTGTTCGTTGCGGCCGGTGAGATCGACCGAAACAAGTTTTGGTCCACCATTGGAATCGCGGAAGAACATCAGCACCCGGCCGTTGGGCGCCCAGGTCGGCCCTTCCTGCTGAAAGCCGGTGGACAGGATGCGCTCACCCGAACCGTCGGTGCGCATGACGCCGATCTGGAATTCGCCGCCGGTCTGCTTGGTGAAGGCGATGAGATCGCCGCGCGGCGACCACACCGGCGTCGAATAGACGCCGTCGCCAAACGAGATGCGGGTCTGGCCCGAGCCGTCGGCGCCCATCACATAGATCTGCGCGCGGCCGCCGCGATCCGAGGTGAACACCACCTTGCTGCCGTCAGGCGAGTAGGACGGTGAGGTGTCGATGGCGGTCGAATTGGTGAGCCTGGTCGTCGAGCGGCTTCTCAGATCCATGGCGAAGATGTTGGAATTGCCGTCATCGCGCAGCAGGCTCATGATCACCTTCTGGCCGTCCGGCGAAAAGCGCGGCGCAAACGTCATGCCGGGGAAATTGCCGACCAGCTCGCGCTGCCCCGTCTCGATCTGCAGCAGGTACACCCGCGGCTGACCGCTTTCATAGGACATGTAGGTGATTTCCTGCCGGTTCGGCGAGAAGCGCGGCGTCAGCACGATCGATTTGCCGTTCGAGAGATAGCGGACGTTGGCGCCGTCCTGGTCCATGATGGCTAGCCGCTTCTTGCGCGCATTCTTGGCGCCGGACTCGTCGATGAAGACGACGCGCGTGTCGAAATAGCCCTTCTCGCCGGTTAGCCGCTCGTAGATCGCATCGGCGATGATATGGGCGACGCGCCTGGTATTGGCGTCGTTGGCGAAGAACTGCTCGCCCGACATCTGCTGGCCGGCAAACGTGTCCCACAACCGATACTGGGCGCGAATGCGGCCGTCAGCCTCCTTGCCGACACTGCCGGTGACCAGCGCCTGCGCATTGATCACCTTCCAGTCTTCGAAGCGCGGCGTTGCATCAGGGTTCGAGATCTTTTCGATGAAAGCGCTTTTGTCGATCGGCGCGAACAGGCCGGAGCGTTTCAGGTCGGCACTGACGATGCCAGAAATCTCGGCGCCGAGCGCATCGCCGCCCTGGAAGTCCGTGATGGCGATCGGCAACGGCTCGACATTGCCCTTATTGACGTTGAGCTCAACGAGCGCCCGCGCCGGCAGGGTGACAGCAACGGTCATACCCAGCGCCATCGCTGCGATCGTCAGGAGCGGCTTGAGGATGGATTTCATGTCTTCTCGCTTCTTTCGCTGATTCTGTGAGCGCCAGGCCTAAAGACCGAGCATCTCCCTGGGGTCAAAAGTGACCCGAACGTCGGACCAGATGTCTTGCTTGCCCGCCGGAACCTGCAAGCCGGCCACATCGCATTTCTGAACCGCGCGCACTGCACTTTCGTCAAACGGGCGGTTTCCGCTCGACTTTTCAACGCTCGGCCGGCCATCCAGCTTGCCGGAGGCGTCCAGATTAAACCGGACCACGACGACGAAATTCTCCGAACCCTCGAGCCCTGCCGGAAGCGTCCAGCAACCACCAAGCTGGGCCTCCAATGCCCCCTGCTCCGATTTCGAAAGCTTCTGGCCCTGATCCTTCTCGCCGCCGAGCGATGCCTGCTGGGTCGAGCGCTTGGCGCCGCCGCCGGACGGCTTCCGCTTGTCGAGCAGAGCCGAAATCTCGTCGGCGTTGAATTGCTTGTCGTCCGATTTCGGCCTGGATGAGGCTTCCTTGACCGGCTTGTCGGCGTCCTTGCGCTCCGGTGCCTTCGCGCTCTCGGCCTGGGCCGGCTGCGGCTTTGGCCGAGCCTCGGGTGCCGGCGCCGAGTCGGGAAGCTGCGCCTCCTCGGTTGGCGGTTGCTTGGCAATCGCCTCGGCGACGGCATCCGGCTTGACCTCGGGCTGCGGATCGATCGCGGCAGTCTTGTCCTGCGGCGGCGTGGGCGTCGGCTCCTTGGCCGGCGTCGGCTTGGGCTCGGTCTGCTTGACAGGTTCGGGCTTGACCTCTTCCTTCGGCTGCGGCACCGGCGCTATCTCCGTTGCGGGAATAGGCTTCGGCTTTTCCGGCGGCTTCGGTACGTCCTCGGGCTTGGGCTTTTCGACCGGCGTCGGCGCGGGTGGCGGAGCCGCCGTCATGTCGACCGGCTTGGGCTTGGCCTCGGGCGTCGGCGGCTTGTCGGTATCGATGCTGTTCTCGCCGACTTTCTGGGCATCGGGAACGATGTCGGGACGCTGTGTCGGCAGCGGCGCCGGCTTTTCGTGCATCACGGCTTTCTTGTCGCCTTGCAGGACCTGTGCCGTCGCTTCCATCGGCACGATCTCGACCGACACCGATTCCGCATCGGACGCAGGCATCGCAGGCGGCGAGGACAACGTGAACAGCCCGAAGGCGATCGCCACCGTATGCAAGATCACCGATGTGGTGAGGCCGGTCCTCATCTTGCGTCTACTGATCCTGTTCCTGCAGTGAAACCAGGCCGATATTCTTGTAGCCAGCAGCCGAGATGCGGGCCATCACCTTCATGGCAGTGCCATAGTCGGTGGACTTGTCACCCCTGATGAAAATGCGCTCGTCATAGCCGGTCTTCGAGATCGCCTGCAGCTTTGCCACCAGCTCCTCGATCGGGATCTCGGTTTCCTGGAGGTAGATCTGACCGGCCGAGTTGATGGACACGGTTATAGGCTGCGTATCGGCGTTCATCGCTTTGGCCTGGGTATCCGGCAGGTCGATCGGCACGCCGACCGTCAGCAACGGCGCCGCGACCATGAAGATGATCAGCAGCACCAGCATCACGTCGACCATCGGCGTGACGTTGATCTCCGATATCAAGGCGTGATGGCGGCCGCGCCGCCTGTGGCCGCGCCCGCCGCGTCCTCCGCCACCTGCGCTTACGGACATTCCCATGATCGTCCCTCAGGCCTTCTGCGCGACTTTTTCATCGATTTGGCGCGAGAGTATGGCGGAGAACTCATCCGCGAACCCTTCCATGCGTACCGCGATCTTGCTCGCGTCGGACGACAGCTTGTTATAGGCGATGACGGCCGGGATGGCGGCGAGCAGGCCGATGGCCGTCGCCAGCAGCGCTTCGGCGATGCCGGGCGCGACCACCGACAGGCTGGTGTTCTTCGAAGCGGCGATCGCCTGGAACGAGGTCATGATGCCGATCACGGTGCCGAACAGGCCGATGAAGGGCGCCGCCGAGCCGGTGGTGGCGAGGAAGCCGAGCCGCCCTTCAAGTTTTTCCATCTCGCGGGTCAACGCCAGATCCATAGCCTTGTCGATGCGGGTCTGCAGGCCGAGCGGCGATTTCGCGCCCTTCTCGAAGCTTTTCTTCCATTCGCGCATGGCGGCGACGAAGATCGCGCTCATGCCGGTCGTCTTGCGGTCGGCGAGCGTGCGGTAAAGCTCTTCCAGCGACTGCCCCGACCAGAACACCTGTTCGAAGCGATTGAGCGCCAGCCGCATGCGGGCATAGGCGACGAGCTTGTCGACGATGATCGCCCAGGTCCAGATCGAGGCACCAAGCAGCCCGATCATGACCAGCTTGACCACCCAACCGGCCTGCAGGAACAAGGCCCAAATCGATAAATGCGCGCCCGGGTCGGCGAGAGCGATGTTTTCCATGTTACGTCCTTAAAGATTTTCCGGGCGTGGCTGGCGGCTGGCCCATGGGCATCCCTTGTGGTCCGTTCGCGTTAAGCTTGCGGAATAACCCCAAATGCACCGTTGGCGGCCTTTTCGGGGCAAATATTGGTGAAAGGAAGGCACTTGGATTCTTCCAATCTTAACCAATCCCTTCATGGACCGTTATGGTTAAGGATGGGTTAGGACGTACAGCGCGGCGCATTGCCGCGCCCCGACGAGCCGCCCGGTGATGCTGGCCCCGGACGGGAGCTCCGGATCTTCCGCCTCTGAACTCTTATTTGCGCGTTCCGGGCATGAAGGCTGCCACCCAATCCTTGGGAAAGCGCCGCGGCCGGCCGTTCTCGCCGACGATCGCCGCTTCGACCCGCGCCTCGACCAGCACTTCGCTGCCGCGTTTCAACTGCTGCGCCATGACGATGCGGGCGCCGGAAATGTCTTCGGTGCGCGTATCGATGGTCAGGATGTCATCCATGCGGGCCGAACCGCGGAAATCGATCTCCATGCGCCGCACCACCCAGACTATTTTCTCGCCATGCTTGCCGTCGGCAAGCTCGGTGTGGTGGACGCCGGCCAGCCGCAGATAGTCGGACCGGCCGCGCTCGAAGAATTCGAGATAGCGCGCGTGGTAGACGACGCCGGAAAAATCGGTGTCTGCATAATAGACCCGCGCCATCAGTCGATGGCCGAATTCCGTCAGCGCGCCGGAAAGCCCGGCGGACAATGCCGATTCACCATGATCGTCCATTGCTGTCCTTTTGGCCCGATGGGCCCTGTTTCAAGCAACACCTGTTTTGCGCATAGACCGGCGATGATCAAGACCTGGACGGCGGGGCCAGGAACTGGCCAGCACCGAAGCCATAAGCAGCGGAACTTAGGGCTCTTCCTGGAACAGGCTGATCTGCTGCTGCGCCAGGTCCTTCGGGGCGTCGAGGCCGAGATGCCGCCAGGCATTGGCCGCCAGCACGCGGCCGCGCGGGGTACGCATGATGAAGCCTTGCTGGATCAGAAAGGGTTCGATGATGTCCTCGATGGCATCGCGTGGCTCGGAAAGCCCGGCAGCGATTGTCTCGATGCCGACCGGCCCGCCGCCGAAATTCCGGGCGATCATCGACAGATAACGGCGGTCGAGCGCGTCGAGGCCGAGCCCGTCGACCTCCAGCCGCGTCAGCGCCTCGTCGGCGACCTTGCGGTCGACATGACCGTCGCCGGCAACGCTGGCGAAGTCGCGCACCCGGCGCAACAGCCGGCCGGCGATGCGCGGCGTGCCGCGCGCCCGCCGGGCGATCTCCAAGGCACCGTCGTCGCCGAGCGGCATGGCAAGGATGCGGGCGCCGCGCCGCACGATCTGCTCGAGTTCCTCGACCGAGTAGAAATTGAGCCGCACCGGAATGCCGAAGCGGTCGCGCAGCGGGTTGGTCAAAAGGCCGAGCCGGGTGGTGGCGGCGACAAGCGTGAAGCGGGCCAGGTCGATCTTGACCGAGCGCGCCGCCGGCCCCTCGCCGATGATCAGGTCGAGCTGGAAATCCTCCATCGCCGGATAGAGGATTTCCTCGACCGCCGGGTTGAGCCGGTGGATCTCGTCGATGAACAGCACGTCGCGGTCTTCGAGGTTGGTGAGCAACGCCGCGAGATCACCGGCCTTGGCGATGACCGGACCCGAGGTCGAGCGGAAATTGACGCCGAGCTCGCGCGCCATGATCTGCGCCAGCGTCGTCTTGCCGAGGCCGGGCGGGCCGA
Organism: Mesorhizobium sp. M1227; assembly: GCF_040318315.1. Classification (NCBI taxonomy): domain Bacteria; kingdom Pseudomonadati; phylum Pseudomonadota; class Alphaproteobacteria; order Hyphomicrobiales; family Phyllobacteriaceae; genus Mesorhizobium; species Mesorhizobium sp. M1227. Next base: position 137,591 of record NZ_JAMYLZ010000008.1, on the reverse strand, counting down.
CGAACAGCACATGGTCGAGCGCTTCGCTGCGGCCCTTGGCGGCCTCGATGAACACTTTGAGATTGGCCCGCACCGCCGCCTGGCCGACGAAGTCGCCGAGCGTCTGCGGCCGCAAGGTCTGCTCGGCGTCCTCGCCGCGTCTGTCGGGAGCAATGAGGCGTGGCGAAAGGCTCATGCGCATACCGCCCGAAAGAAAAAGTTTGTATCGATACCGATCAACGTCACCCGGCACCCTCTCGTTCGTCGCCGTGCTCCTCGCCAACAACATGGCGGCCCACTGCATCTCTTACCACCGCATCGATCTGTTCCAGCGCAGCAGGCCCGTCAGGTGGATCGCCTAGAAATCCAGCGAGGTCGGCAAATTCGAGATTGCGCGGCGTTCCTATCAGGAGACCATCCACGACCGTCCACGCAACAGTATCGCCTGACTTGAGCGACAACTCGTTCCGGACTTTCTTTGGAATCGTAAGCTGCCCCCTGGAGGTCAAGCTTGCATATCCGACCATGCTCTTGTTCCTAGTCGGAATTTATTTGTCGGGCAACGTCTCACCGTGCCAGCTCCTTCAGCCCGAAGCGGATCAGCTTCGACGCGTCCGCCTCTTCGCCTGCCGTCTTCAGCGCCGCCGCCACTGCATTGGCGGCGGTGTCTCGCGAATAGCCGAGATTGACCAGCGCCGAGACGGCATCGGTGATCGGCGCCGAGGCGACGCCCTCGCCGAGCTCCTGCTTCAGGCCGATGGTGCCGGAGGCAGTGCCCGCATAGGCCGGCGCCTTGTTCTTCAATTCGGTGACGATGCGCTCGGCCACCTTCTTGCCGACGCCCGGCGCACGGCTGACCATGGCGATATCGCGCAACGCAATCGCATTGGCGAGATCGGCCGGCGCCAGCGTCGATAGGATGGCCAGCGCCACCTTGGCGCCGACGCCTTGCACATTGTTCATCAACAGCCGGAACCATTCGCGCTCCAGCACCGACTGGAACCCATAGAGCCGCAGCATGTCCTCGCGCACATAGGTCTCGATGAACAGCACCACCGCCTCGCCGGGCGGCGGCAACGCGGTAAGCGTGCGCGCCGAGCAATAGGCGACGTAGCCGACGCCATGCACGTCGACGATGCAGAAATCCTCGTCGATCTCGTCCAGCGTGCCTTTTAGCTTGCCGATCATTTGAGCGTGCCGATCATGCCGGGTGGGTTTCCGGAGAGATGATATCGAGGTCCGGGAAATAGCCGCGATAGCGCGCGGCATTGCGCGTCAGCAGGCGATGCCCAGCGACAACCGCATGGGCTCCAATAAAGAAATCCGGCAGCGTTCGTTCGCGGAGGCCGCCGGCGCGGCGATAGCGCGAATGTGTGACACCGGCGAGGAAGGCTGCTTCCCACGGCAGGAATTCGCGATCCATCTTGAGCATGTCGACTGCTTGGCGAAGGGCCTGTTCGGTCGCAATCAACGGCGCGAGCTCGGACCAGACGATTGCATTGATTACGAGTGCGCCGTCGCGCCGGCATGCGGTAATCGCGGATGCCGACCATTTCGTCTCCCGTCCGGCAGGACCCCAAACGTCGATCAGGACATTTGTGTCAATCAATGTCGAGATCTTCACGTGGGCCCCTCAGCCATTCCATATATTCGTTCGCCGTCATGTCTCCCAGATCCAGCGTACCGGCCATACGGCCGAGCATCTGGCTGAATCTGCGCGAGGCTTCCTCCTCCGACATGTTTTCGTCGACCGCAATAACACGAGCCCCGTCCTCGGTGGGGACGAACTCCACCTCCGAGCCCGGGCCGATACCCAGATGATCCCGTATTTCCTTCGGGATGGTCACTTGGCCCTTGGTGGTAACGCGCATGGTAATACCTCGTTGGTATTACTTATTGCCCACTGGAGAACAAGTCAAGAACATACTTATCCGGCCAGCGCCGCCATCCTGTAAGCGATGCTCTGCCGGTGATGCGCGTGACAGATGGCGATGGCCAGCGCGTCGGCGGCGTCATCGCTGTCGAAAGTCGCCTTCGGCATCAGCACCTTGACCATCATGTGGATCTGCTTCTTGTCGCCATGGCCGACGCCGATCACCGCCTTCTTGACGGCGTTTGGCGCATATTCGGCAACGACAAGGCCGGCACGCGCCGGCACCAGCATGGCGATGCCGCGTGCCTGGCCGAGTTTCAGCGTCGCTGCGGCGTCCTTGTTGACGAAAGTTTGCTCGACCGCCGCCTCCTGCGGCATCGCGGCATGCAGGACCTCGGCGAGCCCGTCATACAACTGGCAAAGACGCACCGCCAGGGCGGCCTTGTCGTCGGACCGCACCGTGCCGGAAGCGACGAAGCGCAGCGAATTGCCGAGGCTCTCGACGATGCCCCAGCCGGTGCGCCTCAGCCCCGGATCGATGCCGATGATGCGAATCGCTTCCCCCATCCGTCAAGTCTACCTTCGGGGGACAGCGATGCCAGCGAAATGTGAAACAAACCAGAAACAGCAACCGAGTCTGGTCTAGAGAATGTTTGAGAATTCGCTCTGGCGAGACAGATAGCGTGGTTTTCGAGAACCGGAGCGGAGCGTACATAAGTACGCGAGCACCGGAAGCGCAGAAGGCTGCGCTAGTCTAGTCGTTTGAATAACCGTTGGCGCGAGCGACAGACGGTCCTCTGATCCTTTGGCGGATGTGACAGCCATCTCGGTTTCAACCGCGCAATGCTGCCGCAACGACGCTCTCCAGTGGCGTTGTCGGTCGACCGATCAGCCGGCTCATGGCGCCGCCGTCATCGAACAACGCTCCGCGTGAGGCTGCAATGTCGGCATCGGCCAGGATAGCGGCGAGATCGGCGGGCAGCCCGGCGCCCGTCAACAGACCCTCATAGGCCGCCCCGGCAAGGTCGTTGTAGGCGATCGCCTTGCCCGATTGCCGCGAGACCTTCGCCGCAAGCTCGGCGAGCGTGAAGGCTTGGTCCGCGGCGAGCTCGTAAATCCTCCCTGCTTGATCCTCGCTCGTCAGCACCACGGCCGCGGCCTCGGCATAATCCTGCCGCGCCGCGGACGAGAAGCGCCCCTCATTTGCGGCGCCGATGAAGGCACCGTGCTCCAGAGCCGCCGGGAGCGCCATCAGATGGTTCTCGGTGTACCAGCCGTTGCGCAGGATGACGGCGGGTAGGCCGGAGGCCGCGATGACCTTCTCCGTCTGCCGATGTTCGACCGCGAGCCTCGCGGGAGACGTGTCCGCATGCAGCATGCTTGTGTAAGCGATCAGCGAAACCCCCACCCGTTGGGCGGCCTTGATCACTGACCGATGCTGCGGCAAGCGGCCGCTGACTTCGGTCGAGGAAATCAGCAGCAGTCTATCGACGCCGGCCAGCGCCATCGGGAGCGTGTCGGGACGATCATAGTCCGCCTCCCGCACGACTACGCCGCGTTGGACAAGATCGCTGGCCTTTGCCGGATCACGAACCGCCGCAACGATCCGGCTGGCCGGAACTGTCTTCAGCAGTGCGTCGATCACGAGACGGCCAAGCTGTCCTGTTGCTCCAGTTATTGCGTACATCGTTCTGTCCATTTCGTGGTTGGATGGATTGAGAGCCTCAGATAGCGGCTCTCGTTACCCGCGGAAACCACGTATCTTGTAGTTACCATCATTTTCCGGTAACCAACTGGAAACTCTCATGGAAGATGCGCGATGGTCCTCAGGATGCGAACGAAGGTGAAGGCGCTTCCCGGCTGCCCCATGTCGAGGTGCATGGCGCTGCTTGGCGGGTGCTGGACACCCGAGGTGCTCTGGTCCTTGAGCGACGGCCCGCGCCGGTTCTCCGAATTGCGCCGCGATATCCCAGCCATTTCGGCGAAGGTGCTGACCGGCAGGTTGCGCGATCTCGAGGAGCGTGGCGTCCTCGCACGCCACGTGATGCCGACATCGCCGCCGACCGTGGAGTATGAGCTGACGTCATTGGGGCAGGAGCTGCTCCCAGCGATCAGGTCTATCGTGGAGGTCGGATCGCGCCTGCTGCTGCGTGATTCTCCCCGCCTGATGATCGCGAGCCCGTCCCTTCGCGGTTAGTCTAGATGGCCGCCGGAGTAGAATTATGAAACGGTCTCTCAGCCGCGGGCGAAAGCCGTGTTGAGCAGCGTGATCTGGTCGGAGACCGGATTGAGGCGACGGCTCGACGGCGGCACCTCGGCAAGGCCGCCATAGATCTCCTCGTCCATCCGGCGCACCAGCGCCTGCAGCCGCAGCGAGCGGTTGACGAGATCGATGAAATCCTTCGGCAGCTCGGCCCAGCCGGGCGCCTCGTCATGCGCCGAGGCAGTGTCGAGACGCACCTTGGATTTTTCTGAGGCCACCTGATCGCGGGTCATCTCGCCGGAATTCGCCGCCCGCTGCAAAAGCAGCCACGAGGCGACCTGCATCAGCCTGGTGGTCAGCCGCATCGATTCGGCCGCATAAAGCGTCGCCGCCAGCCTCGACAGCTTCTTGGCCTCGGCGCGGCCCTTGCCGTCGAGATATTCGGCCGCCTGCTCGACCAGGCCCATGCCTTCCTGATAGAGCGGCTTGAAGGATTGGGAGAAAACCCGGCGCTCCGCCAGCTTGATGGTTTTCGCGCTCGCCTTCGAAGGCTCGTTCATCGCTACGCCCCTGCACTTGCCTGACAGCCGGCCGATTCGGCTCTTGGCCGCCATATCCGGCAGCCTAAACGACTGAAGCTTGAAAATGCGCTTCGCTGCCAGCGAAGGCAAGCACATGTTTAACAAACGGTTAACGGCCGCATTTAGCCGGGGTTAACGGCCGCATTTAGCCGGAAGGACGCCCATGCCGGCGCACAAAAAAAGAGCCGCGGATAAGGCGGCTCTCAGGAGTTTAACAGGGAGGCGTCAAACAAAGTGGCTCCAACCACTCGGTAAGAATCCAGATCACTGGATGGACATAGTAAACGCCTGTAAAGCTTAACGAAGCCTTAACGCAGGGCATATTTTTCGATCAAGCGCCCAGCATCTGTGCCGTAACAGCACAGCTGACTGGCCACGGCACCCGTTCCCACTACCGGCTGGAAAGTCGGGGCGACGCGCTTGCGCCATGTTTCCTCCAGATCGTGACCGACATATCGAAACAGATCCGCTCGCCGCGCGACATCGTTCCGAAACAGGCGCCGCGGTAAACGCCCGCTCCTCGCAACGAGGCGGAGCAAACCTTGCGCTCCGGCAAATCATCAAATCTCTCAAGGAGCGAATAATGGACTGGTACTCGGCCGTTAAATTTCTGCATGTCGTCTCGGCGATCCTCTGGGTCGGCGGCGGCTTCACGCTGATGCTGCTCGCGGTACGCGCCGACCGCGCCGGGAACGTCGAAGGCATGCTGCAGGCGATGCGCGCCACCGGCGAGCTCGGCAACCGGTTCTTCGCGCCGATGTCGATGCTGACATTGCTTTTCGGCCTCATCATGTGCGGCTTCTGGGTCGGCTTTTCCGATCTGTGGGTGCTGATCGGCCTTGCCGGTTATGCGACGACCTTCTGCATCGGCATGTTCATCTTCAAGCCGACTGCCGACCGCATGGCAGGCATGATCGCCAAGGAGGGTGTGACGCCGGCGGTGCTTGCCCAGGGCCAGCGCGTCCTCAGCGCCGCGCGCTTCGACTATTCGGTGATGCTGGTGATCATCGCGGACATGGTGCTGAAGCCGACGCTGCACGACATCACCATTCTGGGCTGCATGGCGCTCATACTGGCAACCGGCATTGCCCTGGCGCTTGGCAGGACGCGGCAGTTGCTGCCGAGTGCCGCCTGAGGTGTAAGGATATCCGGCGGCGGCCGAATGGGGCCGCCGTCTTACAGGAGGCCGGCGATGCCGTCCCACAGAAGCTTGACCGCGACGACCGCTACGGTCGCATAGGTGAAGGGATAGAACAGCTCCGGCCGCATCCGCCGCACCAGCCAGGCGCCGGCGATGGTCGACAGCGGCGCCAGCGGCATCAGCACCGCCGATGCGGTCAAATTGGTGGTGTCGAACTGGCCGAGCGCGAAATAGGGGATGAGCTTCAGCGCATTGGTGACGGCGAAAAAGATCGCCGCGGTGCCCGACAGCACCTTCGGATCGAGCCTGATCGGCAGCGCATAGACCTGAAAAGGCGGGCCGCCGACATGGGCGACGAAGCTGGTGAACCCGGCAACAGTACCCCAGAAGCCGGCGGCGACGCGGTTGGGCTCCGTCGCGTGGCCGGCACCGTGGCGGAGTTGCAAATAGAGCCAGCGCAGCACGAAGATCAGGGCAACCGCGCCGACGATCAGCCGCACCATCTCTTCGGTTACAAGTGCCGCCGTCAGCCAGCCAAGGGCGATGCCGATCACGGCGCCCGGCATCATGTCGGCCAGCATCTTGCGGTCGAAGATGCCCCACCACGTCCATACCGAGACAATGTCCATCAGGCACAGAATTGGCAGAAGAATTGCGGCAGCCTGAACCGGCGGCATGGTCAGCGCCATCAACGGCACGCCGACAAAGCCGACGGCGCCGCCGAAGCCGCCTTTCGACAGGCCGACGAGGATGACGGCCGGAATAGCCGCGGCATAGAACCAGGGATCGACGAGCAGGCCTGACATGGGGAAGGGACGCTGGAGGGAAAGTTGAACTCTGGAATAGACCAGAAATGGCCAGACCGCGACCGCAAATATGTGGGCCACGCCACCGAAACCCGTCACATGTTTGGCATGTCGAGCGGCGGCGGGCGTCTCCGGATCGGCTGCGCCTTGATGATGGCGGTGCTGGTTTCGGCCTTGTCGGCGATGCGATCGAGAATCCCGTCGAGCTCGCCGATCGAGCGGACGAACAGCCGGGCAACGAAGCAGTCATCGCCCGTCACCTTGTCGCATTCGCCGAATTCCGGGATTTCCTCGATCAGCTTCTGGACGATGTGCAGCTTGCCCGGCAATGGCCGGATGCGAACGATCGCCTGCAAGGCGTAGCCGAGCGCCTGCGGATCGATGTCGATGGTGAACGCGCGGATGACGCCGCGATCCTCTAGCCGCCGAAGCCGCTCCGAAACGCTTGGTGACGACAGCCCGACCTGCAGCGCCAGTTCCTTCAGCGAGGTCCGTGAATCCTTGACCAGGATATCGAGGAGCTTTCTGTCGAGCTCGTCCAGCATTTTACAATTCCAAGAAAAAGCCGATGTTTACCTAATTTAATGAGGTTCGTCCTGCATATCACCAGCTAGAAGCCATGGAAAGACCCGATCCGCTGTGGGATTATAAAATCTCAACGGGTTTCAGGAGCATCCATGGACAACACGGTACGCGGCACGATCGAAATGACGGCGGCGATGGCGATCCTCGGCACGATCGGCTGGTTCGTCGTCCTTTCCGGCCAGCCCATCATGGACGTGGTGTTCTGGCGCTGTGCTTTCGGGGCGGTAACGCTGCTGATCATCTGCGCGGCGCTGGGACTGCTGCGTGGCAGGCTGTCGCTTCGCATCGTCGCGATCGCGGCTCTTGGCGGTGCTGCCATCGTTATCAACTGGCTGTTGCTGTTCAGCGCGTTTTCCCGCGCGTCGATCTCGATCGCCACGGCCGTTTACAACACGCAGCCCTTCATGCTGGTGGGTTTTGGCGCGCTCTTCTTCTCCGAACGGCTGACGGTGACCAAGCTGACCTGGCTCGGCATCGCCTTCGCCGGCATGCTGCTGATCGTGCAGGCCGCGCCCGATGCAGGCGATCATGGTACGGATTACTTTACCGGCATTGCGATGGCGCTGGCCGCGGCTTTCTTCTGGGCCGTTGCGGCTATCGTCACCAAGAAGCTCAAAGGCACGCCGCCGCACCTGATCGCCCTGATCCAGGTCTGCGTCGGCGTTCTCATGCTGGCACCCTTCGCCAATCTCACCCACCTTCCCGCCGATGCGCGGAGCTGGGTCATGCTGGCGACACTCGGCATCGTCCATACCGGCCTGATGTACATCCTCATGTACGGTGCCATCCAGAAGCTGCCGACGCATCTGCAGGGGTCGCTGTCCTTCATCTACCCAGTCGTCGCCATCCTCGTCGACGTCGTCGCCTTCGGCCACCGGCTGCATCCGGCGCAGATCGTCGGCGCCGCCGCCATCCTGGTCGCCGCCGCCGGCATGAATCTCGGCTGGTCGCTGTGGAAATCGAAGGTGCCTGCGTAGGGGCCGCAAGCGACCGGCGGGGAGAATTTCGGCCAACGGCAGCCATGCGCCGAGCCCCATAAAATCGTTGACGGCAATCGTGATCCCCCTGCCGCCTGTTCAATCCCCGCACTTTGCTCTATGCCGCAATGCAACCATCTTCGCCCGGCATAGGCGATAACCGGGACCGAACACCAATGAATGACGCAACGCCGCCCAACCGCTGCCGTATCGTGCTGATCGCGCCGCCGAACGTGCCGGCCGAGCGCATCGCCGCGGCCTTCGAGGGCGGTGACGTCGCCTCGCTTATCCTGCCGGAAAACGGTATGGACGAGGCCTCTTTCCAAGCCTTTGCCGAGCAGATCGTGCCGGTGGCGCAAGCGGCCGGCATTGCCGTCATCATTGCCGGCGACACCCGCATCGCCGGCCGCGTCCAGGCCGACGGCATTCATGTCGAGGTCGGCAAGGACGAGCTCGCCGAAACGATCCAACACTTCCAGGCCAGGATGATGGTCGGCACCGGCGGCGCCAAGACCCGCGACGATGCGCTGGAACTCGGCGAGGTCAGGCCTGATTACATTTTCTTCGGCCGTTTCGGCTACGACAACAAGCCTGAGCCGCACCCGCGCAACCTGTCGCTCGGGCAATGGTGGGCGGACGTCATCCAGATCCCCTGCATCGTCATGGCCGGATCGGATCTTGCCTCGGTGGAAGCGGTCGCCGCCACCGGCGCTGAATTCGTGGCGCTGTCCAGCGCCGTTTTTGCCGACGGCGTCGATCCGAAGATGGCGGTTGCCGCCGCCAACGCGCTGCTCGACGAAACCGCGCCGCGCTTCGAGGACTGACGTGCTCTCGCGGAAAATCCTTTTCAGCGCCTTTCTCGCAACGGCCGTGACGCAGGCGATAGCGGCGGAACCCGTTCCTCTGCCGCAGCCCAGGCCGGATTCCAGCGAACCTGCCGACAAGCCGATCGCCGCACAATTGCCGCAGCCCGCCACCACCGCCCCGTTGCCGTCGGCCGACACCATCAACCCCGACCGCTTCGGCGCAAAGCCGTCCGATGCTGCCTACGGCGCCTTTCAGCGCGGGCTCTACAAAACGGCCTACAACCTTGCGCTTTCGCGCGCTCAAAACGGCGATCCGGCGGCACAGACGCTGGTGGCCGAGATATTGTCGCGCGGCCTCGGCGTGCCGGTCGACGCGGCAGGGGCGGCGAAGTGGTATGCGCTTGCCGCCGAGCAGGGCGTCCCGGAATCGCAATTCCAGTATGCGCTGATGCTGCTCGACGGCCGCTACGTCAAAAAGGACGAGAAGGAGGCCTATGCGCTGATGCAGGCCGCAGCCGAGGCCGGCAACCGCCTGGCGCAGTTCAATTTTGCGCAGCTGATGGTCGAACAGGAGCCCGGCGATGCCGGTATTGCCAAAGCCGTATCCTATTACGAGCGCGCTGCCGCGACCGGGCTTGCCGACGCACAATATGCGATGGCACAGGTCTACGCCAATGGCGCCGGCGGCAAGCCGCGCGACGATGTCCGCGCCCGCGGCCTGCTGGCACAGGCCGCGCGGCAGAACTACGACACGGCACAGATCGATCTCGCAACCTGGATGATCGAGGGGCGCGGCGGCGCCCGCGACCTGAAATCCGGCTTCAACTGGATGAAGCAGGCCGCCGAGGGCGGCAATGTCGCCGCCCAGAACCGTCTCGCCAAGCTCTACATGAACGGCATCGGCACCGACCCGGATCTGATCCTCGCCGGTGCCTGGTATGTTGTCGCCCGCCGCGCCGGGCTCATCGACCAAGAGATGGACGATTTCCTGCAGGGCCTGACCGACGAGCAGACGCAGCAGGCGCTACAACGGGCCAACCGCCTGCCCTGACCGCGGTCTCGCGACTCATTGCACCAGGCTCATCAGGCGGACTCATTGGGTATGATCGAGCACGACCTTGCCGAAGGGAGAGCCGTGTTCAAGGTACCGAAAGGCTTCGGCGGCCCGGCTCCATGGCACGACCCGGTCGATCACCGGTTTCAAACGGTTGACGGCGATAGCGCGGTTCATCTCTTCAAAGGATTCGCGTGAGCCCACCGGTATGCCTCGCGCCCTGACCTGCCGGCGGAAGATGTCGAGCGGGTTGATGGCGCCGTCACTGCCGCCGAGATAGCCGATGACGTTGATCTGGGCGCCGCGCGCCGCTGCCCTCAGCGATTGTGCAAAACTCTGCGGTCCGCCAACCTCGATGATATGGTCGGCGCCGCGGCCATCCGTCAATCCCAGCACGGCCGATGCCCAATCGGGGACGCTGCGATAGTTCACGCCGTCCTGCGCGCCAAGTTGCTTTGCCCGCGCAAGCCTCTCGTCGCTGCTCGACGTCACGATGACGCGCGCCCCGGCAGCGGCGGCGAACTGCACCGCAAACAGCGAAACGCCGCCGGTGCCGAGGCAAAGCACGGTGTCGCCGGGTTTGACGCTGCCCTCCGTAAACAGCGCATGCCATGCCGTCACGCCGGCGCATGGCAGCGTCGCCGCCTCGAGGTCGCTCAGATTGGCCGGCGCCAGCACCGCCGCCTGTTCGTCGAGCCGGGCAAATTCGCTGAGCAGCCCGTCGATCGGGCCGCCGCGTTGATAGGAGGGCTCGGCCATGGCGAAACTGCCGCCGACCCAGCGCTGCCAGAACGTGGCGCAGACCCGGTCGCCGATCTTGAACCGGCTGACCTCGGCGCCGATGGCAACGACTTCGCCGACGCCGTCCGACAGCGGCACCAGCGGCAAGGCAAACTTCGTGTGATAGCTGCCGCGGACGATCTCGGCATCGCGGTAGTTCAGCGCCGTCGCCTTGACCTTCACAATCATCTCCTGGCGCCCTGGCTCAGGCATCGGCCGCTCGATCATTCTGAGGTTCTCGAGGCCGCCCGGGCTCTGCAATTCGATCGCCTTCATCGTCGTTCCTTTCCGGCTGGGTCCTGCCAGAGGAAAATCGCTTGCCATCCACCGGATTTCAAATTCATAATGTTCAGCATAATTATGCTTCTGTGACATGTTCGGGTGTGTCGTGCTTGAAGAACTGAAAACACTGGCCCTCTTTGCCGAGGAGGGTTCGATTCAGAAGGTGGCTCGACGCCTGCCGTTGACGCAGCCGGCCGTCACCCGCCAGATCCAGCGGCTGGAGGAGGTGCTCGGCACGGAATTGCTCGACCGCCGGCTAAAGCCGTCGCGACTGACCCCGGCCGGCGTAGAGGTGCTGGCACGCGGCAAGGACATTCTCGCCGCCGTCGACGCGCTGAGATCATTCGCCAAGGGCAACGAGCCGGAGGGCCTGCTGCGGCTCGGCCTCGCGCATGGACTTTGCGACAAAGCCGTGGCCGCCGCCATTGCTGATGCCGTGGCGCGGTTTCCGAAGGTTTCGCTGCGTCTGAAGAGCGGCTGGAGTCTTGAGCTGGCCGACCAGCACAAGCGCGGACAGCTCGACCTCGCCTTCATCCTGGACGGCAGCAATTCCAAAACTGGAGACGGCGTTGTCGGAACCGAGCCCCTCGGCATCATCGCTGCCGAAAACACCAGTCGGCAAGCCGACGTCAAGACCATGCCCTGGGTCCTCAGCCCTGAACCCTGCGACGCGCGCCGGCGGCTGGCGGCTGCCCTGGCCGAGGACGGCCACAGGTTGATGGTCGGCGCCGAGATTCAGGACAGCGCGCTGCAGATCGACTGGGTTCGTCGAGGCCAAGGCCTTGGCCTGTTGCCCAGGCGGCTGCTGCGGGAAAAGCTGCCGGAGGGCATTGCCCTGGTCGACGCTCCCGGCCTCGAGCTGTCGCTGCGAATTGTCGTCTTGCGTTCGCCGCATCTGCATCTTTTGAGAGAGGTCGCCGACGCAGTGACCGAGGCCGTCACCGCGACTGTCAGGGCGGACTGAGGCCGCCACGCCGCGCTGCCGGGCCAGCTTCGTTCCCGCTTCATCGGAAGGCGCTCCTTGCCTCTGCTGGCGATTTGTGGTCTTGGAGGCGCCAAATTGCCCTTTGCGGCGATCATCTCATTTCCGGATCACCTCACCATGGCCAAGATCAATGGCAACGAAATCCGTCCCGGCAACGTCATCGAGCATGATGGCGGCCTTTGGGTGGCGGTCAGGACCAACACCGTCAAGCCCGGCAAGGGCGGCGCCTACAACCAGGTCGAACTCAAGAACCTGATCAACGGCACCAAGCTCAACGAGCGCTTCCGTTCGGCCGAGACGGTCGAGCAGATCCGGCTCGATCTGAAGGATTTTTCCTTCCTCTACGAGCAGGGCGACGCGCTGGTGTTCATGGACACCGAAAGCTACGAGCAGCTCGAATTGCAAAAGGAGTTCGTCGGCGATCGCGCCGCCTTCCTGCAGGACGGCATGATGGTGACGGTCCAGCTCTATGACGAAAGGCCGATCGGCATTTCGCTGCCCGACCAGGTGACGCTGACCATCACCGAGGCCGACCCGGTGGTGAGGGGCCAGACGGCAGCCTCGTCCTACAAGCCGGCGATACTCGAAAACGGCATCCGCGTGCTGGTGCCGCCGTTCATCGGCTCGGGCGAGCGCATCATCGTCGATACCAACGAAATCACTTACGTGCGCCGCGCCGACTAAGGCGTGATCCCAAAGAGTTGCAGACTTTTTGGATAAGATCATGCGTCAAGGCAAATAGGCGCAGCGACAGGAAGAACAGCAATGGCGCGTTCCGCGATCCTCAATGTCATGGTCCAGGCCGCAATGAAGGCCGGCCGCTCGCTGTCGCGTGACTTCGGCGAAGTGCAGAACCTGCAGGTCTCGATGAAGGGGCCGGGCGACTATGTCAGCCAGGCCGACCGCAAGGCCGAAGACATCGTCTTTGCCGAACTCTCCAAGGCGCGGCCCGGCTACGCCTTCCTGATGGAGGAACGCGGCGTGATCGAGGGCGACGACGGCCAGCACCGCTGGATCGTCGACCCGCTCGACGGCACCACCAATTTCCTGCACGGCATTCCGCTCTTTGCCGTTTCGATCGCGCTGGAGCGCCAGGGCCAGATCGTCGCCGGCGTCGTCTACAATCCGGCGATGGATGAGCTCTATACCGCCGAGCGCGGCGGCGGCGCTTTCATGAACGACCGCCGGCTGCGCGTCGCCGGCCGCACCAAGCTGGTCGATGCGGTGATCGGCTGCGGCATGCCGCATCTCGGGCGTGGCCAGCACGGCAATTTCCTCATCGAGTTGCGCAATGTCATGGCCGAGGTCTCTGGCGTCCGCCGTCTCGGCTCCGCCTCGCTCGATCTTGCCTACGTCGCCGCCGGCCGCATGGACGGGTTCTGGGAAACCGGCCTGTCGGCCTGGGATGTCGCCGCCGGCATTTTGCTGATCCGCGAGGCGGGCGGTTTCGTCTCCGATTTCGCCGGGGGACAGGATGTGCTGAACGCCGGTTCACTGGTCGCCGGCAACGAACTCATCCAGCGCGCGCTGTTGAAGACTATCAAAAAGCCACTCTCAGTCGGCTGATAGAGGCACGCCGCGCTGAACCGCCGCAGTCGCAAAACCGCAACCAAAGCTTGAAATACTGTCCCGCGGCCGCCCAGATAAGGTGGCGCAGGATCATCGATGACGAACAGCCGGCCCCAACCCCAGAGCGAACTCTCCCAGCTCGACATTCCCTTCATGGGGCGCTGGCATTACTCGCGCGCCGAGATCATCGCCGACGGCATTGTCCACGCCGTGGGCATCGTGCTAGCGATCGCTGCCGGCTCGACGCTGCTGGCACTGGCCGCCTATCGAACCGGCCCCGGCGAATACGTCGCCGCCGCCTTCTATGTAGTCTCGCTGCTCACCGTGCTGTCGGTTTCGCTGGCCTATAATGTCTGGCCGGTCTCGTCGCCGGCGAAATGGATATTGCGGCGCTTCGATCATGCCGCGATCTATCTGCTGATCGCTGCCACCTACACGCCTTTCCTGGCCCAGCTCGGCGGCTCGCCGCTGGCCGTTTCCATGATCGTCCTGGTCTGGACCGCCGCGGCGGTCGGCATCGCCATCAAGGTCTTTCTTCCCGGCCGTTTCGACCGGCTGGCGATCGTCTTCTACCTAGCCATCGGCTGGAGCGGTATCGTTCTGGTGGAGCCGCTCGTGCGGACGCTGCCGGCGACATCGATCGCGCTCATCGTTGCCGGCGGCATCGTCTACTCCTGTGGCGTGATCTTCTTCGCCTGGAAGGGCCTGCGCTTCCACAATGCGCTGTGGCATGGCTTTGTCGTCACCGGCGCCGGCCTGCATCTGGCCGCCATGGTCGACTGCCTGGTCATCAACCGGCTTTGACCTCCGGTCGCGGACAGTGGCAATATTGCCAAGCGCCATTCAATTTCGTCACAATTCCGTTTAGAGTCGCAAACACAAATTGATCGGCGGCGACGGCATCGGAAACGGGGCACGGATGACTCTTCTCAGATCCTTCGGCATGGGCAGGCGCTCCGACGTTCTGATCTACGACCCGCACAAATTGTCGAGCCCGCAGGTGTTTCTGCTGACCATGGTGATCTTCCTGTTCATCGTGGCCTTCATAGCCGCCATCCTGACCCGCCAGATCTCGACCGCCTTCGTCACCAATCCCGGCCTCAACGGCCTGATCATCGGCGTGCTGGCGGTCGGCATCCTGCTGGCCTTCGTCCAGGTCGGCCGGCTGTTCCGCGAGGTGCGCTGGGTCAACTCGTTCCGCGCCGGTTCCGAAACCACCGAACCGGTGCTGCTGGCGCCGATGAAGGCGATGATCGGCCGCTCCTCGACGATTGCCTTCTCGACCAGTTCGATGCGCACCATGCTGGATTCGATCGCCACCCGGCTCGACGAAAGCCGCGACACGTCGCGCTACCTTGTCGGACTGCTGGTGTTCCTCGGCCTGCTCGGCACCTTCTGGGGCCTGCTCAACACGATCGGCTCGATCCGCGAAACCATCGAGTCGCTCGATCCCGGCACCGGCGATGCCGCGGCCGTGCTCGAATCCCTGAAGCAGGGGCTTTCCGCTCCGTTGGCCGGCATGGGCACCGCCTTCTCGTCCTCGCTGTTCGGCCTCTCCGGCTCGCTGGTGCTCGGCTTCCTCGACCTGCAGGCCGGCCGCGCCCAGACGCGCTTCTATACCGAACTCGAAAACTGGCTGTCCTCGGTCACCGACCTGTCCTCCGACATCGTCGTTGCCGACACGGCCAAGACCGAACCCTCCGAGGAAATCCGGCTGTTGTCGGAAAAGCTGCGCACTCTGCAGGAGAATGGCGGCGGCTCCAATCCGCGCGTCGCCACCGCCATGGCCAATCTCGCCGACGGCATTTCCGGCCTGGTCAAGAACATGCGCTCGGAACAGCAGATCATGCGCGACTGGGTCGAGGCCCAGTCGGACGAGCAGAAGGCGATGCGCAACACCCTGGAGAAGATCGCCGACGCCTTGAAGAAGCCTGGAGTGCATTGACGTGGCGTTGGCACGAGGCCGGCGCTCCGACCGCCGCATCGATTACTGGCCGGGCTTCGTCGATGCGCTGTCGACGCTGCTGTTGGCGATCATGTTCCTGCTGACTGTTTTCGTGCTGGCGCAGTTCCTGCTCGGCCGCGAGATCTCCGGCAAGGACACGGTGCTCAACCGCCTCAATTCGCAGATCAACGAGTTGACCCAGCTTCTGGCGCTGGAGCGCTCGACGACGCAGGACAAGGAGGACACCCTTGCCAATTTGCAGGCATCGCTGTCCGCATCGGAGGCGGAAAAGAGCCGGCTCGAGCAATTGCTGGCGCAAGGCGCCGGTGCCGGCGATGCCGCCAACCAGCGCGCGACGGCACTTTCCGGCGAGCTCGACAGCCAGCGCCAGATCAGCCAGCAGGCGTTGAGCCAGGTCGAGATCCTCAACCAGCAGATTTCGGCGCTGCGCAGGCAGATCGCAGCGCTCGAACAAGCGCTCGACGTGTCCGAAACGCGCGACCGCGAATCCAACACCAAGATCGCCGATCTCGGCCGCCGCCTCAACGTCGCACTGGCGCAACGCGTGCAGGAGCTGAACCGCTACCGCTCCGATTTCTTCGGCCGCTTACGTGAAATTCTTGCCGACCGCGAGAACATCCGCATCGTCGGCGACCGCTTCGTCTTCCAGTCGGAAGTGCTTTTCCCGACCGGCTCCGAGGTGATCAACGATGCCGGCAAGGTCGAGATGAAGAAGCTTGCCGATGCCATCATCGAATTGCAAAAGGAAATCCCGCCGGAGATCAACTGGGTGCTGCGCGTCGATGGCCACACCGACAACAAGCCGCTCTCCGGCACCGGCCGCTACCGCGACAATTGGGAATTGTCGACGGCGCGCTCGACATCGGTGGTCAAGTTCCTGATCGAGAACGGCGTGCCGGCCAACCGGCTGGTCGCGGCCGGCTTCGGCGAATTCCAGCCGCTCGACCCCGCCGATACCGAAGAGGCGCGCAACAAGAACCGCCGCATCGAGTTGAAGCTGACCGAGCGGTGATCTGCAAGCCTTTGGCTTGTATCATGCGCCAGGTCGGGCCGGCTCAAGTCGGCGGCATTTAGGGCACTGGTGCGGCAGCGGCAAGAGCTGAAAAAATTACCATTTTTTAATTACACTTTGCCGCCGTGGCCTTTAGCCTTGGTCATGGGCCGAGAACCGCCGGCGGTGGAACCGCTCATCGCGACGCGACGGAACCTGACGGCCCACGGCCGGAAGGCAGGACCCTCCCAACCACCGCCTTCCCCAGTAAAGGAGACGCAACCATGCGCTTCTTCGCTCCCAGGAATCTCAGGACTGCTACGCTCGCCACACTTCTCCTCGCCGTTCCGTTTGCTGGCGCTTACGCCGGCCCGCGTGAGACGGCCTTGATCAATCAGATCCAGAGTGTGGAGACGGGTATCCAGGGCGCCATCCGGGCGAACAAGCTCGAGCCGGGCGAGGCACGTGACTTGCGCACGCAGGTCGCTCAACTCGATCGGGCCGCCCAGAGGGCCGCTCGCCGTGGAACGATGCCGAGCACGCAATATCAGCAGTTGATGGCGCAGCTCGACGATGTCAGCCAAAAGCTGCGCGCTGACACCGGCAGTGCCTTCCTCATCGGCAACGGCGCCGATGGCGGATACTATCCCAACGGCTATGGCCCAACTTATCCAGGCGGCTGAAATCGGCCGCAATGCCGGGCGCTGTGGCAATTGATTTGCGCATGATCCTTTTCCAGCTTTCGGTTCAGGGATCATGCGCTAGTCCAACGCCAGCGCAATCAGCGCCAGTACTGCCGGCACTGTCTCGATGAACAGGATTTTGCGCCCGCCGTTGCCGCCGTAAGGCCGGCGACGGCGACGCAGAGCAAGAAGAAGACTACTGAAAACCGGCTTCGCCGAGGTAAAGCCCCCAGATCAGGCCGGCTGCGAGAAACCCGTTGTAAAGCCCTGATTGGCCGCCAGCACTTTCGAGGCACTGGCGAATTCCGGCGTCAGCCTGAATACGATATGGCCGCGCGGCGTGTCCCACAGCACCATCTCCAAATAGACGATGCAGAGGTGGATCACGGTCACCAGCCCGACCAGCACATTGGCGATCATGTTTCGTCTCCCCATCGCGGTCTGCCGCCGCGGATGACATTGATCACGCACGCCACCGCTTCCGCTAGTTGCTTTTCGGCCGTCGCGGCCGGCAGTCAATGCATCGGTCGCGGACGGTCTTCAGGGGTTGCCAACAGTTTTGCATTGGTATCTTTTCCCGCCGTCAAATCAGCGGAACCCACAATGTCCTTTCAAAAACTCGACGACCTCGGCCACAAGCTAGAAGCACTGGAACACGCCCTCGCCATCCTCGGCGCCGACGAGGCGACCCATATGGCGGTCGGCGGCGGCGAGAAGCGCGCAGAGGCAATGTCGGTGCTTGCCGGCATGCACCATGCCCGGGCGACTGCGCCGGAGATTGCCGACTGGATCGCGGCGGCCGAGCAGGAGGCGCTGAACGAAGAGCAGCAGGCCGCGGTCAGGGAATTCCGCCGGCAATATACCAACCTGACCTGCCTGCCGGTCGAGTTCGTCGAGCGCCAGACGACCGCGCGCATGCGCTCCGAGCAGCTGTGGCGCGACCTGCGCGCCAAGAACGACTGGGCCGGCTTCCTGCCGGCGCTGGAAGGCGTCGTGGCGCTGGTCCGCGAGGAGGCGGCCCTTCGCGCCGAGGTGCTCGGGCTCGAGCCTTACGACGCGCTGATGGAGCAATATGATCCGGGCAATCGCGCCGCCGACATCACGCCTGTGTTTGTCGAGTTGAAGACCTTCCTGAAAGGCTTCGTGCCGGAGGCACTGGCCGTGCAGGAAGAGCGGCTGGCGAAACATCCGCTGAAGCCGCTTTCCGGCAGCTACCCCTTGGACAAGCAGCGCGAGCTCGGCCTCGCCATGATGGCGGCAGTCGGCTTCGACCTCACCCACGGCTCGCTGTCGGTTTCGCACCATCCCTTCTGCGGCGGCGTGCCGAGCGACGTGCGCATCACCACCCGCTACAAGACCTCGGATTTCCTGTCGGCGCTGATGGGCGTGCTGCACGAGACCGGCCATGCGCTGTACGAGCAGAATCTGCCGAAGGCGTGGGCGCACTGGCCGCTCGGCAGAGCGCGCGGTATGGCGGTGCATGAAAGCCAGAGCCTGTTCGTCGAAAAGCAGATCGGCCGCAATCCAGAATTCTGGCGCTGGGCGCTGCCGGTGGTCGAAAGACACCTCGGCGAGCGCTGGAGGATCGACGACATCCTGCCGCATGTGCACCGGGTCGAGCGCGGCCTGATCCGCGTCGATGCCGACGAGGTCACCTATCCGCTGCACGTCATCCTGCGTTACGAGCTGGAGCAGGAGCTTGTCTCGGGACGGCTGGAAGCAGCCGACCTGCCCGAAGCCTGGGATGCCAAGATGCGCGATTATCTCGGCCTGTCGACATCAGACAATCCGGCTGATGGTCCGATGCAGGACGTCCACTGGCCGGGTGCCGCCTTCGGCTATTTCCCCTCCTACACGCTGGGCGCCATGATGGCGGCGCAGCAATGGGCGGCGCTGACCAGGGATCATCCTTCAGCCGACGAAGACCTCGCCAAGGGAGATTTCGCCGCGATCAACGACTGGCGCCGCAAAAGGATCTGGTCGCAAGGCTCGCGCTGGTCGACGCCAGAACTGCTCGAACGCGCTACCGGCGAAAAGCTCAATGCCGTGCATTTCACCGATCACCTGAAGAAGCGGTACGGGAACTGAGCCGCTTCGTGTATTCCAGGTTCTTGCCGCGGTGACTGCAGAAATCCGCGAAACTGGCCTTTACTTTGGTGGGAAAGCCTCTGAAAAAGGAGTTCTTCCAAGTTGGGCGAGCGTAGATGTCTGTCTGTTACAGTTTTCATAGGATGAAGTCTTTCTGGCCCCGCTTGGTATTTTTCATCTTATTGATCGGCCTGAGTTCTCCGGCCACGGCCGACGACATGGTTCTCAAGGGGCCGGCAGAAAGCTGGGTAAAGCAGCTTGATATTCCGGCTGCCGATCCCACCCGATCGGATCAAATCAAGAATGGCGTTTCATGGCTGCTCTCGGACGACCAGATCACGCATCGCGCCGGCGGCTATGTCGAGTACTCGCGCACCGTCTATAAAATCGTCGACCGTCCCGGCCTGGATCGTGGCGCGAGTATCGATCTGCAGTTCGATCCGTCCCGGCACAAGGTCACGCTCAACCATCTTCACATCATCCGCGATGGCGCCGTTTTGGACCGGCTGGAAGGTGTCGAATTCGACATCTTCCGCAGGGAAAGAGACGCCGAGAAGGGTGTCTTCGACGGCTGGCTGACAGCACATGTCAACATCGATGATGTGCGCACCGGCGACATCGTCGACTACGGGTCGACCTATGAGATAACGCCGCTGGTCGGCAAGGACCTTTTCTTCAAGAATTTCTCCACCGAATGGGAAGAGCCGGTAGCGCTTATCCGCACAAGCATCATTTGGCCTTCGGACCAGCCGCTCCAGATCAAGACACGGGGAACCCGACTCAAGCCCTCAATCTCCCCGACTGGACCGGACACCACCTATCTATGGGAGATTCCAAACCCGAAACCGGTCAATGTCGAGGACAACCTGCCCGTGACCTATCCAGGCTGGGGCGCCATCGATGTCGCGTCTACCGCGAATTGGCAAAGTGTGGTCGATGCCGTTGCGCCCTATTACAAGCCAGCGACCGTTTTTCCCCCGGCTTTTGCCGCAAAGCTCGACGACATCGCTCTGCGGCATCCGGTGCCCGAAGACCGGATGGTCGAGGCAATGCGGTTGGTGCAGGACCAGATCCGCTATGTAAGCCTGTCGATGGGTGCCGGTTCCTACGTTCCGCGTGATCCCGCGACGGTCATCCTGAGCGGGTTCGGTGACTGCAAGGACAAGGCCCTGCTGCTGGTTTCGTCGCTTGTGCGGCTTGGCATTGCTGCCGACGTCGCCTTGGCCGATCTCGACGAGGGACGGGCCCTGGACCAGCATCTGCCGGCGCTCCGCGATTTCGACCATGCCATCGTCAAGGCAAGGATCGGAGCAAAGACATATTGGCTGGACGCCACGAACTATCTTCAGGGCGGCAGGGCGCACAATCTCGCACAGCCCGACTACGGCTTCGCGCTGCCGCTTTCCAGCACCGGCGGGTTGGAGAAGATGCCGAGCCCTGTGCCTGCCAGCCCAGCGATCCAGATCGCCGAGGAATTCGACTTTCCGCGGAAACCGGGCGATCCCCTCGTGCTGACGGTCTTCTCGACATACGAGGACGCCGATGCCGATTGGATGCGCGGCAATTTCGCCAGCCGGTCGCTGAGCGAGGTGTCGGACGCCTACCTGAAATACTACAACAAGCAATATCCGGGCATCCAAACCATCGCCAAGCCGGAAATCGTGGATCGCCGCGACGGCAACATAGTGAGCGTGAAGGAAAGTTATCGCTTGCCGGCGGAGGCGCTGACGGCCAACGATCTGGCAAAGAATTTCCCGATCCGCGCGGCCGATCTCGGCAACAACTCTCTTCCAACCCCGACAATTGTCGACCGAACCGGGCCCGTCTCCCTCGGCCCCCAGTTCTACCGCCGCCACAAGGTGACCGTGCGCAACCTCAAGGCGAGGTTTTCCGGCGAGTCGATGAAAAACGTCGTGACGCCCTATCTGTCTCTCAAGGCATCCTGGTCCAACACGCCCACCGAATTTCAAGTTGAATGGAACTTTCAGACGCTGGCGACTGAAGTACCGGCCAAGGCGATTGCCGATTATCTGAAAACCGTCGATGACCTCGCAGACCAGGTTCGCTGGCAGTACGATTTTACCTATGAAGAGCCGCCTGCCGATGTGCAGCTCAGCGATCCGGCAAAGGAGCAGCGACAGACCGTCGCCAGCATGCTTTTGTTGTCGTTGCTTGTCGGCGTTCCCCTGTTCATCGCCTATCGACGCGGCAAACGCCGAGCTTTCGGTAACTGAAGAATCTCGGCCGCCGCGGGGCACCATGATCCCGAAAAGTGGATGCCGGTTTTCGGAAAAGATCATGGTCAAACAAGAAGATGGAGCCTTATCCCGATTTCATCGGGATGGAGCGATGCTACTCGGCCGCGCCCCTGAAAGCACTCGCCCCGGTGTCGAACTGCAGCTTGGCCAGCCGCGCATAGATGCCGCCCTTGGCGACCAGGCTCTGATGCGTGCCTTCCTCGACGATGCGGCCGCCATCCATGACCAGGATGCGATCGGCCTTCAGCACGGTTGCCAGCCGATGGGCGATGACGATCGTGGTGCGGCCCTTCATCAGCCGGTCCAGCGCCGTCTGCACCAGCGTCTCGCTTTCGGCATCTAGCGCCGAGGTCGCCTCGTCGAGCAGCAGGATGGGCGCATCGCGCAAAATGGCGCGGGCGATCGCCACGCGCTGGCGCTGGCCGCCCGACAGCGTCACGCCGCGCTCGCCGACCTGGCTGTCATAGCCCTTTTCGAGTTTCAGGATGAACTCGTCGGCAAGCGCGTCCTTCGCCGCCGCCTCGATCTCGGCCTGGCTGGCGCCAGGCCGGCCAAAGCCGATATTGTCGCGCGCGCTTGCGGCAAAGATGGTGACGTCCTGCGGCACGATGGCGATGCGCGCGCGGATCGCCGCCGGATCGGCCTCGCGCAGATCGACCCCGTCGATGATGATCCCGCCGGACTCCGGATCGTAGAAGCGCAGAAGCAGCGAAAACACGGTGCTCTTGCCGGCGCCCGAGGGTCCGACGATCGCGACCGTCTCGCCGGGTTTGACCTGAAAGCTCAGGCCATGGACGGCGGCGCGGTCGGGCCGGGCCGGATAGGAGAAGGAGACATCGTCGAAGCTGATCGCGCCTCTCGCCTTTGCCGGCAGCGGCTTCGGATCGGCGGGCGCCTGGATCGCGGGTTTCTCGGCCAGGATCTCGGTCAGCCGTTCGGCAGCGCCCGCTGCCTGGGAAAGTTCGCCCCAGACCTCCGACAGGGCGCCGAGCGCGCCGGCGGCGAACACCGAATAGAGCAGGAATTGACCGAGCGTGCCCGGCGACAGCGTGCCGTCGAGCACGTCGCGCGAACCGAACCACAGCACCGCCACGACTGACGAAAAGATCATGAAGATGGCGAAGAAGGTGAGAAAGGAGCGGGCAAAGATCGAGGCCCGCGCCGCTTCGAACGCTGCTTCCACGGCGGACGAAAAATATCTGGTTACAAGCTTCTCGTTGGTGAAGGCCTGCAGGGTGCGCACCGCGCCGATCTGCTCGCTGGCATAGGCGGTGGCATTGGCAAGCGTATCCTGCGCCAGTCGTGACTTGCGCCGCACCGAGCGGCCGAAGGCGACCAGCGGCAGCACGATTAGCGGAATGGCCGCGATGACCAGGCCGGACAGTTTTGGGCTGGTGAAGACCATCATCGCCACGGCGCCAAGGCCGAGGATGACGTTGCGCAAAGCCACCGAGGCGGTAGCACCGACGGCCGATTTGACCTGTGTCGTGTCGGCGGCGAGCCGCGAGACGATCTCGCCCGACTGGGCTGTATCGAAGAACGAGGGCGACAGCGTGGTGACGTGGGCAAAGACATCGCGGCGGATATCGGCAACGACGCGCTCGCCGAGCGTGATGACGAAATAGTAGCGGCTGGCCGATGCCGCCGCCAGCACGGCGGCCATCACCACCAGCATGGCGAAATATTCGGCAATGAAGCTGGAATCGGAAGCGGAAAAGCCGTGATCTATCATCCGCCGCACGGCCAGCGGCAGCGCCAGCGTCGTCGCCGCCGCGACGGCCAGTGAGACGATCGCGCCGATGACCATTTTGCGGTAATGGGTGATGTAGGGAAACAGGCGCTGCAGCGGCTTCAGCGAGCGCCTGCGCTCGTCTGCATCGCCGCTGATGTTCGCCATGACCGTTTCCTTTGGCCCTTTGAGGTTTGCGCCATCAATATGCGCTTGCCACGGCCTTGTGATTCAATTCCGGCTGATGTATAGGCTCGCCGACCGTTTTAGAAGCCGTGGCTCCTCAATAGCTGCGGCTTCGAGTTTTAAAAAGGGGCGCATCGACGCAGGCTTCAGCCCGTCGGCAGCACCCGGCAAGCCAGGAACAGACCCATGAAGACCGATATCCATCCCGACTACCACACCATCAAGGTCGTCATGACCGACGGCACCGAATACATGACCCGTTCGACCTGGGGCAAGGAAGGCGATACGATGAACCTCGATATCGACCCCACCACCCATCCGGCCTGGACCGGCGGCCAGCAGACCCTGCTCGACCGCGGTGGCCGCCTGTCGAAGTTCAAGAAGCGTTTCGAAGGCTTCGGCCTCTAAGCCGCATTGGCATTTCGCAGATCGAGAAACCCGCCTTCGTGGCGGGTTTTTTGTTGGGAAAATACGGCCCTACTCGCCGAGCAACTCGCGCAGGGCCATCCGCTTGTAGGCCGCGACCAGCCTGTCGCCTTCTTGCCGCCCGACCGAGATCGCCAGCCGCATTGCGGCCTCGCCCATCTGCCAGATGAGAAACGCCGTCGTTTCGAGCGCTTCCGGATCGGCGGATGGCCGCAGCCGTTTCAGCACGGCTGTAAGGAATTCGGCGTTGGCCCGGCTGTCGGCAAGCTCGAGTTCGCGCAGCGCCTTGTCGGCCTGCGTGCCCGACCAGATGTCGCGCATCACCGGCTCCGCCAGGAACATTCCGTAGTAGATATCCACCAGTTCCGAAAATGCCCGGCGCAGGCCTTCGGCGTCATTGACCTCGGCTAGCGCTGCCGCAATGCAGGCCTGGCTTTCGGCGGTGTAGCGTTCGGCCAGCGCCCAGATGATCGCCCTCTTGTCGGGGAAGAACTGGTAGAGCGAGCCAATCGACACGCCGGCCCTCTCGGCCACCTCGCCCATGCGCATGGCGTCGCTGCCTTGCTCGGCGATCAACGCCGAGGCGGCGGCCAGCATGCGCTCGACCCGCTCGCGGCTGCGCTGCTGGCTCGGCGCCCGGCGCGGCGATGCGATCTGGCCGTTCTGTGAATCCGATACGGCAGAGCCTCCCATCACTGTCTCCAGACGAACAATCAACAAATTGCCTTGACTCGCAAAATACGAGGGTTTATCACGTTTTGCAAACATGAGGATTATTCACATTTGGTGGGCGTGCCAATCAAATTGCTCGAACCCCGAAACCGGAGGAACTGACATGATCATGAAACTGCTTCCCACCCTCACCTTCGTCGCTGCCATTGGCTCAGGCGTTGCCGGCGGCGTTTTCTTCGCCTTCTCCAACTTTATCATGCCGGCGCTCGCCCGCTTGCCTGCCGGAGGCGGCATCGCCGCCATGAATTCGATCAACATCACCGTGATTACGCCGGCATTCATGACCGCGCTTTTCGGCACCGGGCTGGTCTGTCTTGTCCTTGCCGCCGGCGCTCTTATCGGCTGGAGCCAACCGGGTTCGTTCTGGCTCCTCGCCGGCGCCCTGATCTACCTCGTCGGCAACCCAATCGTGACGATGATGTTCAACGTGCCGCTTAACAACGCCCTGGCCGCGGTCGATCCGGCAAGCGCCAACGGCGCCGCGGTATGGGCCACCTATCTCAGGGACTGGGTGATGTGGAACCATGTCCGCACCATCACCGCCATCGTGGCGCTGGGCTGCTTCATCTTCGCATGGCGGTGAATGCAGGACGGAAGTCCTAAAAGGCCGTCAGGCAGGGTCTTTTGACTTATGGCCCTTGCGGTCGGCATGGCCCAGATCGCGATCCGGATCGATGACGTCGCGAACCAGTTGCTTGAGCTTTGCGGCGTCGGGAAAACCGCCGTCACGCTTGCGGTCCCAGACCAGCGTATCATTGCAGGAAATGGTGAAGATGCCGCCGGTGCCGGGCACCAGCGTCACTTCGCCCAGATCGGTGCCGAAGGTCGACAGCAGCTCCTGCGCCATCCAGCCGGCCCTGAGCAGCCACAGGCACTGCGTGCAATAGGTGATGCGGACTGTGGGCAGCGCGTGTTGGATCATGCCGCGCTGAGCTTTGCCAAGGTCTCCTCGTCGACCTCGAAATTGGCGTAGACGCTCTGCACGTCGTCGTCGTCCTCGAGCGTCGCAACCAGCTTCATCAGCGATTGTGCCCGCTCCTCGTCGACCGCGATATTGGTCTGCGGCTTCCAGATCGGCTTCACCGATTCAGCCTCTCCGAGCGCGCCCTCCAGCGCCTTCGACACTTCGCCGAGATTCTCGAAAGCGCAGTAGATCGTGTGGCCGTCCTCGTCCGACTGGACGTCGTCGGCGCCGGCCTCGATCGCCGCGTCCATCACCTTCTCGGCGCTGCCGGCCGATGCCGGATAGTAGATCTCGCCGACGCGGTCCCACATGAACGATACCGAGCCGGTCTCGCCCATCGCCCCGCCCGCCTTGGTGAAGGCAGCGCGCACATTCGACGCCGAGCGGTTGCGGTTGTCGGTCAGCGCCTCGACGATCAGCGCGACGCCGCCTGGCCCGTAACCCTCGTAGCGCACGGCTTCGTAGGTCTCGGCATCGCCCATCGACGCCTTGTTGATGGCGCGCTGGATATTGTCCTTCGGCATCGACACCGCCTTAGCGTTCTGCACCGCAAGGCGCAGGCGCGGGTTCATCGATGGATCGGGCGTGCCGCTCTTGGCGGCGACGGTGATTTCGCGCGCCAGCTTGGAAAACATTTTCGACCGCACCGCATCCTGGCGGCCCTTGCGGTGCATGATGTTCTTGAACTGTGAATGGCCAGCCATGGCACCCCTGTCATCTTCTCGGCTAGAGCATCTGCCGCCTGGTGAACCACCCGGCATCTTGCAAAATGCTCGAATTCAAAATTTCAGAACGTCCTGCTGCGTCCCTGACGGACGGACGGCGCTCGCTGTCGGAATGGCCGGCTTATAGATAAATCGGCTCAATTCGTCCAGCCGCGCCATTGCTGCCGGCACGCAAGGGTTTCAAGATCCGAAAATCGGCAGGCTTCGGCAAACCTTTCATCCCTCAAGATCGGATTTCAGCCGGTCGAGGATGCTGATCGCGTGCGTGGCATATTGACTGATCCAGCGGTCGTGGATGTGCTTGATCGGCAGCGCGTTGAGATGGTTCCAGCGTTCGCGCCCCTCGCGCCGCGCCACGACCAGGTCGGCCTCCTCCAGCACCTTCAGGTGCAGCATGACCGTGCAGCGGTCCATGTCGGGGAAGGCATCGCACAACATGCCGGTGGTCTGCGGCGCATCCTTCAGCCGGTCGAGCAACGCACGCCGGCGCGGATGCGCCAGCGCCTTGAAAACATTGTCGTCCCGCGATTGGCTTGACATGTTATATTTCTATAACATATCATTGAGCCATTCAAGGAAGGAGCTGTGGATATGTCTCTTGGATTCAGGGTTTCTGGCCGCATCGGCAAACCCGTCGCCGAAGTCTTCGATGCGGTCGTCAATCCGAAGAAACTTAGCGGCTACTTCACCACGATCGGCGGCGCCAGCGCACTGCTGGTGGCGGGCGCCACCGTCATCTGGTGGGGCAAGGTTCCCGTCGAGGTCGACGAGGTGAAGAAAGACAGCCGCATCGTGCTGCGCTGGGATGCCACCGACGCCGACGGCAAGCCAGCCTACAAGACTCGCATCGAGATGAATTTCGAGCCGCTCGACGATGGCGGCACCTTCGTCACCATCGCCGAAACCGGCTGGCACGAGGACGCGGTCGGCCTGAAGAAATCCTACCTCAATTGCGAGGGCTGGTCGCAGATGCTGGCCTGCATGAAGGCCTATGTCGAATACGGCATCAATCTGCGCGACGGCTATTACCGCAGCGAGATGAAGGGCGAGCCGGCCAACCAGAACAACATCTGAGAGCAAATGGAGTAAGAATGTCCGCGAAGATCACCGGCGGCATCAACATCGCGATGAAGGTCCCGCCGCATCAATACCAGGCAACGGTCGCCTTCTATCGCGACGTCATCGGCCTGAAGCCATTCACCGCCAAGCCGCCGGCCGTCGGCTTCGAACTCGGTCCCAATCGGCTGTGGATCGACGAGGCGCCGATGATGAGCCAGGCCGAGATCTGGCTGGAACTGTTCACCGATGACTTTCCGGCCGCTGCGGAGCATCTCGCCGAGGCCGGTGTCGTGCGCTGCGATGCCATCGAGGCACTGGGTGAAGGCTTTCGCGGCGGCTGGATCACCAACCCGACCAACATCATTCACCTGGTGCGCGAACCCGATGCCTGGTGAACAGGGCGGCGCCGTGGAAAGGAGGATGAAATGGAAATCCGCGAAACACCGACCGCCGAAGCCGGCATGCTGATAAGGCGGCCGGTCGCCGACGTATTCGAAGCCTTCGTCGATCCGGCGATCACGACGAAGTTCTGGTTCACCCATGGCAGCAACAGGCTGGACAGCGGCAACAAAGTTCGCTGGGAATGGCGCATGTATGGCGTCTCGACGACGGTCAATGTCAGTGAGATCGTCGATAACAAGAAGATCGTCATGCAATGGAGCGATCCGCCGACTACGGTGGTCTGGACTTTCGAGGAGATGCCGGGCAACACGACCTTTGTCGAGGTCCGCAATTTCGGCTTTGCCGGCAGCCCTGACGAGCAGGTCAAGCAGGCGATCGGCTCGACCGATGGCTTTGCGCTGGTGCTCGCCGGCGCCAAGGCGTGGCTGGAGCAAGGCCTGACGCTTGGCCTGATCGGCGACCGCCATCCGAAGGGTGTGCCGGGGAATTAGGTCAGCCGCGGTGGGCCATCCTCAGTGCCCGCCGCCTTTTGCCTTCTTCCGCCGCCGCGCCAGCATGTTGAGCCCTTCGACCAGTGCCGAAAAACCCATGGCGGCGTAGATGTAGCCTTTCGGCACGTGGTAACCCATGCCGTCGGCGATCAGCGTCGTGCCGATCATCAGCAGGAAGCCGAGGGCCAGCATGACGATGCTGGGGTTCCTGGCGATAAAGTCGGCCAGCGGCCCGGCCGCCAGCATCATCACGCTCACCGCCACGATCACCGCGATGTACATGATCGCGATTTCGTCGGTCATGCCGACGGCGGTGATGATCGAGTCGATCGAGAAGACGAGGTCGAGCAGCAATATCTGGAAAATCGCGCCGGCCAGCGAAAGCTGCAGCGTCTCGCCCATCATGGTGTCCTGGTGATCATCGAGATCAACCGTGTGGTGGATCTCCTTGGTCGCCTTCCAGACAAGAAACAGGCCGCCTGCGATCAGGATCAGGTCGCGCCATGAAAACCCGTGGCCGAAGGCGGTGAATATCGGCGTCGTCAGTTGGACGATGATCGAGATGGTGGCCAGCAGGATCAGCCGCATCACCAGCGCGGCGGATATGCCGAGCCGCCGGGCGCGGGCCCGCTGCGCTACCGGCAATTTGTTGGTCAAAATCGAGATGAAGATCAGATTGTCGATGCCGAGCACGACCTCCAGCACGACCAGAGTCAGCAGCGCGACCCATGCCGTCGGGTCGGAGACAAAGGCGAAATGCGGCGCCAGGAATTCGACTAGCTGCATGGAGGTCGTCCCCTCTACGATCTAGAGCAGTTTCGCCGGCAATTGGGTATTGCAAGCGTCCATATCAATGTCACGACCAGAAGGATGGCGCCGTTTCCTCCAGCCGCGGGCCGCGGCGAAACGGCGCGATCCGTTCGGTCAGGCCGCTACGGTCGGAAATGTCGACGCCGACGCCGCACAATGTCGCCGGTCCGGTCGACGCCTCGAAGCGGCCTTTCGGCACCTTGGACAAGAACCGGTTGAGCGGCTCCTCCTTGTCCATGCCGAGCGAGGAATCGTAATCGCCGCACATGCCGGCATCGGAAATATAACCGGTGCCGCCATTGAGGATCTGGTGATCGCCGGTCGGCTGATGCGTATGGGTGCCGACAACAAGGCTGGCACGGCCGTCGACGAAATGAGCGAAGCACATTTTTTCCGAGGTCGCCTCGGCATGGAAATCGATGACGATCGCATCGGCCTGCTCGCCAAGCGGACAAGCGGCAAGTTCGCGCTCGCCGGCCTGGAACGGATCGTCGAGCTCGGGATGCATGAACACCCGGCCCATGATGTTGGCGACCAGCACGCGCGCGCCGTTCCTGGCGATGTAGACGCCTGAGCCGCGCCCCGGCGTACCCTTGGGGAAATTGGACGGACGCAGGAAGCGCTCTTCGCGCGGCGCGAAAATCAGCGCATCGCGCTGGTCCCAGACATGGTTGCCGGTGGTGACGACATCGGCGCCGGCCGAGATCGTCTCGCGAAAAATTTCCTCGGTGATGCCGAAGCCGCCGGCGGCGTTCTCGCCATTGACGATGACGAAGTCGAGTTTGAAATCCGAGATCAGGCCGGGCAGTTGTTCCCACACCGCCGTACGTCCTGTCTTGCCGACCATGTCGCCGAGGAAGAGAAGTCTCATATAAGCGTGATCCCGAACCGAAGGTCAGCGAAGCAAAAAGCTGCATGACTTTCGGAAAAGACCATGCGTCCAGGAACTTATCTACAATTTCGGCGCGAACCGGCGCAACCCGCTCTCGGTGAGTATTTCCGGAATGATCACGTCATGCGGCTCGTCCGGCACCAGGGCCACCTCCTGGCAGTCGAAGGCAATGCCGATCAGCCGCGGCTGCTGCCCCTTGTCGGCCAGCCGCGCGATCGCCCGGTCATAATAGCCGGCGCCGTAACCGATGCGGTGGCCGCGCGCATCGAAGGCGGCAAGCGGCACCAGCATCATTTGGGGATCGAGCACCTCGGCTTCCTCATGCGGCCCGACGGTGCCGAAGCCCATGTCGATCATCGGCGCGCCGCGCACCAGTTCGCGAAAAACGATGGTGGTCTTGTTGAGGATGGCCGGCAGGCAGAGCCTTGCCCCCTTTTCGCGCAAGGCAAACATCAGCGGCCGGACGTCGACTTCCGAGCGCATCGGCCAGAAGCCTGAGACGATCTGGGCCGGCTCGACCGTGATCCGGTCGCGCGCCGTCTCGGCCATTTCGAGTGCTGCCTCCACCCGCCAGAAAGGATCGAGCGCGTCGCGGCGCCCGAGGGCTTGGTTGCGGAGAGTTTTTTTCAGGTCTTTTGGGGATGTCATGCGCCGACGTTAGAAAAGGTCAGATTTGGATGGAGTTTTACGAGCGACGTTTTGGAGGAGCGGGGCGAGCTTTCGTTCGTGAGAGCACCGCACAAAGCGGCGCGACGACAAGATCCGCCAGACATTGCCTTTTCGACAGGTGACGATCCACACAACCGGTGGAGAGAGCGATCCCGGGAACCTACAAAGTAGGTGGGCGCCGTATGAGAAAACCCACGGGTCTTCCCAGGGACAGCTCCCTAGGGATCATTAAGGCCCCGGGGAAAATGTTCTCCTGCCGGGAAGCGCAGACCGTCTCCGCCAATATAGGCAGACGGCAGACCAAGCGCCAGAGAGACGACATGTTTCGAGTCTTAAATCGACGCAGAACCGCTCGACGAGGGTCGCGCCGGCAAGATCCCCGCTTTGCCAGCAGCGCCTTGCACAGCGAAGGCCGCCTCCTTAGGGTCGCGCGATGAACCCGGGAGCAAAAATGCGTTTTGAAGGCACGGCAGCCTATGTCGCCGACAAGGATCTGATGGTGGCGGTCAACGCGGCGATCGCGCTCGAGCGGCCGTTGCTGGTCAAGGGCGAGCCCGGTACCGGCAAGACCGAACTTGCCCGCCAGGTGGCGGCGGCGCTCGGCATCGATCTGATCGAATGGCATGTCAAATCGACCACGCGGGCGCAGCAGGGCCTCTATGAATATGATGCCGTCTCGCGGCTGCGCGACAGCCAGCTCGGCGACGAGCGCTTCAACGACATCCGCAATTACATCAAGCGCGGCAAGCTGTGGGACGCCTTTGCTGCCGGCAAGAAAGTCGTGCTTCTGATCGACGAGATCGACAAGGCCGATATCGAGTTCCCCAACGATCTGTTGCAGGAACTGGATCGGATGGAGTTCTTCGTCTACGAGACCGGCGAGACCATCCGTGCCACAGTCCGGCCGATCGTCATCATCACCTCCAACAACGAAAAAGAGCTGCCGGACGCCTTCCTGCGCCGCTGCTTCTTCCACTACATCCGCTTTCCCGACGTCGAGACGCTGCACAAAATCGTCGACGTGCACTATCCCGGCATCAAGCAGAACCTGGTGCGCGCCGCACTCACGCAATTCTATGAAATCCGTGACGTGCCGGGCCTCAAGAAGAAGCCGTCGACCTCCGAGGCACTCGACTGGATCCGCCTGCTGGTCGCCGACGAGATCGCGCCCGAGGACCTGCGCGCCGACCCGAAGAACGTGCTGCCCAAGCTGCACGGCGCCTTGCTGAAGAACGAACAGGACGTGCATCTGTTCGAGCGCCTGGCCTTCATGGCGAGACGGCAGGGATGAGGGGCCGGTCGGCCGGAAGCCCACGAAGTCACCGGACAGCGCTTTCCCGGTGCTGGACCGTTGCCTCTAGCCGGGCACGGAGGCAGCTTCAGGTTGCCGACTTCAGAGGGAAACGAAATGACCGAGATCACCATCCGCCCATTGGCGCAATCTGACCACGCCGATTGGCGGCGTCTTTGGACCGCCTATCTCACCTTCTACGAAACCAAGCTGCCGGAAGAGGTTTACGCCGTCACCTGGAAGCGGCTGTTCACGGCGGGCGAGTTCGAGCCGAAAGGCTTCATCGCCACCCTCGACGGCAAGGCCGTCGGCCTGACGCACTATCTCTACCATCGCTCCTGCTGGTCGCAGATAAACAACTGCTATCTGCAGGACCTGTTCGCCGACCCCGATGTACGCGGCAAGGGCGTCGGCGCCGCCCTGATCGAAGCGGTCAAGCAGGAAGCCGGCAAGATCGGCGTCAAGAACGTCTACTGGATGACCCACGAAACCAACACCACGGCACGCAAGCTCTACGACCGCGTGGCGCGGCGGACCGGCTTCATCGAGTACGATCTGCTATGATGAAGCCAACGATTGAAATAATCACCTGTGCGCAATATATTGCGCATGATCAGGGGCGACAGTGCCGCTGATCGAGACCAACACGCGCAAGATTGTCACGAGGCTTTTACGTGACGGCTGGGTGAACGTAGGCGGCGGCAAACACGAGAAGTACGAGCATCCGGAAAGGCCGGAGATCATGATTATCGTGCCGCGGCATCGCGAACAATCTCTGGGTGTTGCGCGGTCGATCGCCCGGCTTGCTGGATGGATTTAAGGACGAATCATGACGCACTATGTCGGAATTCTTGACGGCGCAGATGAAGTCTGGGGAGTGCGGGTGCCTGATCTTCCCGGATGTCACGGCGGTGGCGCAAGTCCCGAAGAGGCGATAGCCGATGCGACTTCTGCCGTTCGCGAATGGGCAGAGACACGAATGGCGAAGAACTTGCCCTTGCCCGCGGCGCGCACTGTGGCAGATCTGCTCCGACTGGGCGAAGTCGATAGCGCTGCCGGTGAATCCGCCGTGATGATCCCTGTGCTGATCGATTCCGGACGGCCTGTCCGGGCCAATCTGTCGCTCGACGCAGGTCTTTTGGCGGCAATCGACGAAGAAGCGGGTCGGCGTGGTCTGACGCGTTCCGCCTTTATCGCCAGCGCCGCACGGGAGAAGATCGAGGGACACAGATAAAGTCGGACCATGTTCATCCCCTTCTTCCTCGAACTGAAGGCAGCGCGGGTTCCGGTCTCGCTCCGCGAATATCTGTCGCTGCTGGAGGGGCTGGAGGCCGGGCTGGTCGACTATGATGTCGAGGGCTTTTACTATCTCGCCCGCGCCGCTCTGGTGAAGGACGAGCGCCACATCGACCGCTTCGACCAGGTCTTTTCGCACATCTTCAAAGGTGTCGAGGCGCAGGCTGGCGAAAACGCGGTCGATGTCGCAAACATCCCGGAGGAATGGCTGCGGAGGCTCGCCGAAAAGCACCTGACCGACGAGGAGAAGAAGCTGATCGAGGCGCTGGGCGGCTTCGGAAAGCTGATGGAGACGCTGAAGAAGCGGTTGGAGGAGCAAAAGGGCCGGCATCAGGGCGGTTCGAAATGGATCGGCACCGGCGGCACCTCGCCGTTCGGCGCCTATGGCTACAATCCCGAAGGCGTGCGCATCGGCCAGCACGAAAGCCGCAACCGCCGCGCGGTAAAAGTCTGGGACAAACGCGAGTTCAGGAATTTCGACGATGCCGTCGAACTCGGCACCCGCAACATCAAGGTCGCGCTGAAGCGCTTGCGCCGCTGGGTGCGCGAAGGCGCCGAACAGGAATTCGACCTGCCCGGCACCATCCACGCCACCGCCGAGCACGGTTATCTTGACGTTAAGACACAACCCGAACGTCGCAATGCCGTGAAGCTGCTGATGTTCTTCGATGTCGGCGGCTCGATGGACGACCATGTCAGGAGTGTCGAGGAGCTGTTTTCGGCCGCGCGCGCCGAGTTCCGCCAGCTCGAATATTTCTATTTCCACAACTGCCTTTACGAGGGCGTGTGGAAGGACAATCGCCGCCGCCATGCCGAGGTGATTCCGACCTTCGATCTCCTCCATAAATATGGCCCCGACTACAAGGTGATCGTCGTCGGCGACGCCTCGATGAGCCCCTATGAGATCGCTCAACCCGGCGGCTCGGTCGAGCATTGGAACAAGGAGGCCGGCGCCGTCTGGCTCGGCAGGCTGCTGCAGCAATGGCCGAACGCCATTTGGCTCAATCCGGAAGACGCGAAGAACTGGGGTTTTACCCATTCGATTGCCATGATCCGCGATATTTTTGGCGGCCGCATGTTTCCGCTGACGCTCGCCGGCCTCGAAGCCGCGACGAAGCAACTTTCAAGGAAGCACTGAATGGATCCACGCAAAACAGGACGGTCGACCTGTTTCCTTTGCCTGCAATGCGGTGTCCAGTTCGCGGCGACAGCGACGCCGCCGCGACATTGCCCGATCTGCGAGGACGAGCGGCAATATGTGCGCTGGGAAGGTCAGGCCTGGACCACGCCGGAAGAGCTCGCCGCCGGCCATCGGGTCGTGATCAAGGATGATGCCGGCGTGCTCGCCTTCGGCATCGAGCCACGCTTCGCTATCGGCCAGCGCGCATTGCTGGCGCAAACGCCGCACGGCAATGTGCTGTGGGACTGCATCTCGATGGTCAGCGACGAGGCGGTGGCCGAGATCAACCGCCGGGGCGGCCTGACCGCCATCGCCATTTCGCACTGCCATTATTATTCGGCAATGGTCGAATGGAGCGGGGCGTTTGGCGGCGTGCCGATTTATCTGCACGCCGATGATCGTCAGTGGATCATGCGGCCGCATCCGGCAATCATCAGTTGGGAAGGCGAGATGCGCGCCATAAACCCGTCGCTGACGCTCATCCGCTGCGGCGGCCACTTTGCCGGTGGCCAGGTACTGCACTGGAAGCGCGACCGCGGCAATGCCATCCTGGCCGGCGACATCCTGCAGGTGACGCCGACCCGCCGTCATGTAAGCTTCATGTACAGCTATCCGAACTATATCCCGCTCAACGCGACGAAAGTGCACGGCATCAAGGCCGCGCTGGAGCCTTTCGCGTTCGACCATATCTACGGCGCATGGTGGAACCAGAACGTCATCGGAGACGCAAAGGCGGCATTTTCAGCATCGGTTGCGCGCTATCTCGCCGCCATCGCCTGAGGGATTCTTCGCGGCAGGATAGGAAATACGAGCAAACGCCGTAACAAATGCCTATTTCAGACGAAGTTGCGAAGGCAACCCAAATAGCGACATAAGCTAAGAGGAAAAAATGGACAGCCACACCTACCCCGTTACCCGCACCGATGCCGAATGGCGCGCCCGGCTGACGCCCGAGCAATATGCGGTGATGCGCAACCACGGCACCGAGCGGCCGGGAAGCTGCGCCCTGCTGCACGAGAAGCGCGCCGGCACCTTCTCCTGCGTCGGCTGCGACCAGCCCTTGTTTGAATCCAAGCTGAAATTCGAGAGCGGCACCGGCTGGCCGAGCTTCAACGACCCAGTGCCGGGTTCGGTCGAGACCACCGTCGACCGCAGCTACGGCATGGTCCGCACCGAATGCCATTGCGCCCGCTGCGGCAGCCATCTCGGCCACGTCTTCGAGGACGGCCCGCCGCCGACGGGTCTGCGCTATTGCATCAACGGCGTGGCGCTCAAATTCGAGCCGGCCGCCTGATCGTCAGGCCACAACCACCAGGATCAGCCACAACGTGGCGCCAAGCGTCATCAGCGAGGCCATGACGCCACTCGATTTTCCGGCAGTTCGCCAAACGGCAAAGGTCAGGAAGATATTGTAGGGCACCGGCGCGAAATGCACCGCCAGGACGAGCGCAAGCGGCAGCTTCAATCCTAGCAGAATGAGCGCCCCCACCGACGACGCGACGTTGATCGCTGTGCCGACAACGACCAGGTCGCGCCAGAACAGCCGATCGAGCGGCACGCCGCCGAACCAGCGTGAGCGGAAGAAGGCGGCAACGCGCGACATGATCGTCATCGATCGATCGGCTCCCTGGCTGCTCACCAGAGCAACCCTTCCACAAGGATTGCGTCTGGAAACCCTGCTTTATTCCTGACCCAGAACTTCGGCAATCGCGCGCTCGAAACGTGAGGCTTCCGTCACCAGCCAGTCGGTCATCGCCGGCCAATTGTCCTCGGCAAAACAATTCACCCGCCACATCGAATTGATGCCGAGGCCGTCGCAACTTTGTTCTGGCCTGAGCTTCAGCCTGTCTTCGATGGCCGGCTGGAACGGCTTCAACCGCGACCAGGCTTGCGTGGCACCGAACTTCTCGTTGCGGCCGAAGAAGACGCCGACATGATTGTGCGCAGGCGCGACATACATGGAAAGGACCAATGCGAAATCGGGCAGCCCACGCTGCCAGAACCACGGTCCGCGCCTCGCCAACAGAGCCCTTTCATCCGGATGCCGTTCCGCGAACAGCGTCCAGAAGCTGCGTTGGCGGAATTCAGAGGCGCGGCGGGCGCCAAAATCGAATTCGCTCATGGCTGGAATCCATGGTCAGAACCGCTTCTCCCGCGATCGTCTCCGGCGCCGAGGCCGGCCTTTACACCATGCCGAGCGCAGCCTTGTACAGATCGAGGATGGATTCCTCTTCCTGCCGCTCGGCCTGGTCCTTCTTGCGCAGCCGGATGATCGACCGCATCGCCTTGGTGTCGAATCCGGTGCCCTTGGCCTCGGCGAACACTTCCTTGATGTCGTCGGCAATCGTCTTCTTCTCTTCCTCGAGCCGCTCGATTCGTTCGATGAAGGCGCGCAGCTGGCCGGCGGCAACAGTCTGGCTGGTCTCGGTGATGTCGTCGGCCATATTCTTCTCTCCGCGTCGTTTCTCGCCGCGACTCGGGGTGACCCGAGCGGGCGAATTGCAGCGGTTCGATGCCCGACCGGGCGCGGCGGGTCAAGGTACTATCGATGCGGCATGAAGGGCTGCTGCCAGGCGCCGACAAGTCTCTCTGATGCCGGCCTGTTTCACCCGAACGCGATCAGCAGATCCTTGGCATCGATCTGGTCGCCGGCCTTGACCAGCACCTCGGCTATGGTGCCGTCGCGTTCGGCATGCAACGCCGTTTCCATCTTCATCGCTTCGATCGACAGCAGCACGTCGCCGGCCTTCACCGCCTGGCCGGCAGCGACCGCAAGCGCCGAGACGACGCCAGGCATCGGCGCGCCGACATGCGCCTCATTGCCCGGCTCCGCCTTGCGCCGTGCCTTGGCAGCGGACGCGCCATGCGCCCGGTCCGGCACCTTCACCCGGCGCGGCTGCCCGTTGAGCTCGAAGAACACGGTGACCATGCCCTTTTCGTCGACATCGCCGATGGCAAGGCAGCGCACCACCAGCGTCTTGCCTTTTTCGATGTCGACGAAAATCTCGTCTTCCGGCTTCATGCCGTAGAAATAGGTCGGCGTCGGCAGCACGCTGACCGGCCCGTAGGTCTCCTGCGCGGCGGCAAAATCGGAAAACACCTTCGGATACATCAGCCACGACGCGAACTCGAACTCGCTGAGCTTGCGCTCGAGCTTTTCCTCGACCTCCGCGCGACTGGCCTTGAGGTCCGCCGGTTTGAGCAGCGAACCCGGCCGCACCGTGATCGGCTTTTCGCCCTTCAGCACCTTCTTCTGCAATGGCTTTGGCCAGCCGCCCGGCGACTGGCCGAGATCGCCGCGCAACATCGACACCACCGAATCCGGGAAGGCGATGTCCCTCGCCGGATTCTCGACGTCGGCGACGGTCAGGTCCTGGCTCACCATCATCAGCGCCATGTCGCCGACGACCTTGGACGACGGCGTCACCTTGACGATGTCGCCGAACATCAGATTGACGTCGTGATAGGTCTGCGCCACTTCGTGCCAGCGTGTCTCCAGCCCGAGCGAGCGCGCCTGTTCCTTGAGGTTGGTGAACTGACCGCCCGGCATTTCGTGCAGATAGACCTCCGATGCCGGCCCCTTCAGGTCGCTTTCGAAGGCTAAATACTGGTTGCGCACCGCCTCCCAGTAGAACGAGATGTTCCTGATCCACTGCGGGTCGAGGCCCGGATCGCGCTCGGTGCCCTTCAGCGCCTCCACGATCGAACCGAGGCACGGCTGCGAGGTGTTGCCCGATAGCGAATCCATCGCCGCGTCGATGGCGTCGACGCCGCTCTCCACCGCCGCCAGCACGGTTGCCGCCGACAGGCCGGATGTGTCGTGGGTGTGGAAGTGGATCGGCAGGTCCGTCGCCTCGCGCAGTGCCTTGAACAGCGCGCGGGCAGCGCTCGGCTTTAGAAGCCCAGCCATGTCCTTGACGGCGATGATATGGGCGCCTGCCGCCTGCAATTCCCTGGCCAGGCCGACATAGTATTTCAGATCGTATTTCGCCCGCGCCGGATCGAGTATGTCGCCGGTATAACAGATCGCCGCTTCGATCAGTCTGCCCTCGGCGCCGACCGCATCCATGGCCACGCGCATGTTCTCGACCCAGTTCAGGCAGTCGAAGACCCGGAACAGGTCGATGCCGCCGGCAGCGGCCTGGCGGACGAAATGCTGGACGACATTGTCGGGATAGTTGGTATAGCCGACGCCGTTGGCACCGCGCAGGAGCATCTGCAGCAGAAGGTTGGGTGCTGCCTCGCGCACCAGCGACAGCCGCTCCCATGGGTCTTCGGTGAGAAAGCGCATGGCGACGTCGAATGTGGCGCCGCCCCAGCATTCGAGCGACAAAAGCTGCGGCAGAGCACGCGCATAGGTGCCGGCAATTCCGGCAATGTCATAGGTGCGCACACGCGTCGCGAGCAAGGATTGATGCCCGTCGCGCATTGTCGTGTCGGTGACCAGCACCTCTTTTTGCTCGCGCATCCACGCGGCGAATTTCTCCGGCCCGAGCACGTCGAGCTTCTGCTTGCTGGCTTGAGGCACATTGCCGTTGAGATATGGCACTACCGGTGGCGCCGCATCGGCCTTTGGCTGCGGCCGGCCGCGCGTCTCGGGATGACCATTGACCGAAACGTCGGCAAGGTAGTTGAGCAGCTTGGTCGCGCGGTCCTGCCGCTTCACACTGGCGAACAGTTCCGGCGTCGTGTCGATGAACTTGGTGGTGTAGGAATTGTCGGCGAAGCTCCGGTGATTGATGATCGCCTCGAGGAACGTGAGGTTGGTCGCCACGCCGCGGATGCGGAATTCGCGCAGCGCCCGGTTCATGCGGGCGATGGTCTCGGCCGGCGTCGGCGCCCACGCCGTTACCTTTTCCAGCAGCGGATCGTAGAAGCGGGTGATGACCGCGCCCGAATAGGCGGTGCCGCCATCAAGGCGGATACCGAAGCCGGTGGCACCGCGATAGGCGGTGATGCGGCCATAGTCGGGGATGAAATTATGCTCGGGATCTTCCGTGGTGATGCGGCACTGCAGCGCGTGGCCGTTGAGTCTGATGTCCTTCTGCGCCGGAACGCCCGATTCCGCCGTGCCGATGGCAAAGCCGTCGAGGATATGGATCTGCGCCTTGACGATGTCGATGCCGGTCACCTGTTCGGTGACCGTGTGCTCGACCTGGATACGCGGATTGACCTCGATGAAGTAGAATTTTCCGGTATCAGCATCCTGCAGGAACTCGACCGTGCCGGCGCCGATATAGCTGGTTTCGCGCGCGATCCTCAGCGCGTAGCCGCAAAGCTCCTCGCGCTGTGACATTTCGAGGTAGGGCGCCGGCGCCCGCTCGACCACTTTCTGGTTGCGGCGCTGGATCGAACAATCGCGCTCGAACAGGTGCAAGGCGTTGCCATGAGTGTCGCCCAGCACCTGCACCTCGACATGGCGTGCGCGCTCGATCAGCTTTTCGAGATAGACCTCGTCCTTGCCGAAAGCCGCCTTCGCCTCACGCTTGCCTTCCATGACCTCGCGCGCGAGATCGGCCTCGGAGCGGATGGCGCGCATGCCGCGGCCGCCGCCGCCCCAGGATGCCTTGAGCATCACCGGGTAGCCGATCGTCTTGGCGAGTTCCTTTATCGCCGCCATGTCGTCCGGCAAGGGATCGGTGGCGGGAATTACCGGCACGCCGACTTCGATCGCGAGGTTGCGAGCGGCGACCTTGTTGCCTAGCCTGCGCATCGTATCCGGCTTTGGCCCGATGAAGATGATGCCGGCCGTGGCGCAGGCCTCGGCGAATTCCGGGCTTTCCGACAGCAGGCCGTAGCCTGGATGGATGGCATCGGCGCCCGATAGCCTGGCGACGCGGATAACCTCCTCGATCGACAGATAGCTTTCTATCGGCCCCATGTCCCTGGCCAAATGCGGCCCGCGCCCGACCTGGTAGCTTTCGTCGGCCTTGAAGCGATGCAGGGAGTATTTGTCCTCCTCTGCCCAGATCGCCACGGTTTTGAGGCCGAGCTCATTGGCCGCGCGGAAGACGCGGATGGCTATTTCGGAGCGGTTGGCGACAAGGATCTTCGAGATTGCCAAGGACAGGGCTCCGGACGCGGGAAAGGGAACTGCTGGACATGATTAGCGCGAAAATGCTGCAGTGCAAACAAAAATGGAGACGTCGGCTAAACCGATTTAAATCCTTGCGCCTATGCGATGAAGCAAAAGACAAATGAGAAATGCCCGGCGCGAGGCGCCGGGCATTTTTTGGGCTGCAGGCGTTTGCCGGCTTATTGTTCGAAGTAGGTGTACTTGCCGTCGTCACCCTTCTTCCAAGTGTAGATGACGTAGTCGGGACGGGTGATGTCGCCCTTTGCGTCATAGCCGATGTCGCCGATGGCGGTCTTCCACGGGCCACTCTTCTTGATCTCTTCCGCAACCTTCTGCGCGTCGTCGGAAGAGCCGACCTTGTTGGCGGCGGCGGCGACGATCTGCAGCGCGGCGTAGGAGTAGAGCGTATAGGCTTCAGGCTCGAAACCGGCGGCGCGGAACTTCTCCACGAGTTCCTTGGCGTTCGGGTTCTTGCGCGGATCGGGAGCGAACGTCATCAGCGTGCCGTCGACGGCATCGCCAGCGATGGAGGCCAATTCGTTCGACACGATGCCGTCGCCGGACATGAACTGGGCCTTGAGACCCTGATCGGCGAGCTGGCGCATAATCAGGCCGGCCTCGGTGTGCAGGCCGCCATAGTAGACGACGTTGACGCCGGCATCCTTCATCTTGGCGATCAACGCCGAGAAGTCCTTGTCGCCGACATTGATGCCCTCATACATGGCTTCGGTCACGCCATCAGCATTGAGTGCCTTCTTGGTTTCGTCGGCGAGACCCTGGCCGTAAGGCGTCTTGTCGTGGACGACGGCGATCTTGCCGTCCTTAAAGTGCGCGGCGAGGTAGTCGCCGGCAACCTTGCCCTGCTGATCGTCGCGTCCGCAGGTACGGAACGTGTTCCACAGGCCCCGCTCGGTCAGCTTCGGGTTGGTCGCGGAAGGCGTGATGACGAGAATGCCGTTCTCGGCATAGACCTCTGACGCCGGAATGGTGACGCCCGAATTGAAGTGGCCGACGACATATTTGACGCCATCGGCGACAAACTTGTTGGCGACCGAGATGCCCTGCTTCGGATCCGACACGTCGTCGCCGACCTCGATCTTGATCTGCTCGCCGTTAATGCCGCCAGCCGCGTTGATATCGGCGGCAGCCTGTTCGGCGCCCTTCTGCAACTGCGCGCCGAATGCTGCGTTCGGGCCAGTGATCGGACCGGCAACGCCGATCAGGATGTCAGCCCACGCGCTGCCGCTGAACGCGACAAGCGCGGTCAGGGCGACGGCGGACAAAAGTGACTTTTTCATTGAAACGCTCCCATTTACCGAGTGGGCGTGGATGTTGCTTTCATGCGATGCCCACTCTTGCTCGCAGAAAGAGTACTTTGCCGATTTTCAGGCACTTGTCACGCCGATTCATCCCTGAAGCGCCGTTAATGATAAATGTCAACCTTTTGGTTTCCAGCTCAAAAGAGAGGCTCTTTCGTAAAGCCAATTATACTGCGTTACCATCTGGTTGGTGCGCGTGTATTGGTAGCCAATGAAGCCCAATATCATCAGCACGATGGTGTCGACCACGTAGTAATGCAGCGAAAACATCGTTCCGCCGAACAGCGCATGATGGATGAATCTTACGCCGATGCCGAGCCCCAGCATGTAGGCGAACAACTGGGCGAAGCTGCGCCACGTCTGCGCACATGCCTTGCCCGTCATCCACGCCGCCCAGCCGCCGAGCAGGCAGGTGACGAAGAAGAACTGCCAGATCGAGGGTTCCTCATAGACAATGCCCTGCATGATTGATGTCTCCTGAAACTCAGTGATGGCCGCCTTCGAGATAGGCGGCGCGCACCTCCGGATTGGCGAGCAACTCCTTGCCGGTGCCGCTCATCGTCACGTTGCCGTTGACCATGACATAGCCGCGCGTGGCGAGCTTCAGAGCGCCGAAGGCGTTTTGCTCGACCAGGAACACGGTCAGTCCCTGCGTGCGGTTCAACTCCCGGATAGCGTCGAATATCTGCTTGACGATCAGCGGCGCCAGGCCAAGCGACGGCTCGTCGAGCAAAAGCAGCTTCGGCCGCGCCATCAGCGCGCGCCCGATCGACAGCATCTGCTGCTCGCCGCCGGACAGCGTGCCACCACGCTGGGCAATGCGTTCCTTCAGGCGTGGAAACAGCGTGAACACCTTCTCGACGTCCTCGTCATAATGCTCGAGGTTGTCGAGGCTGGCGCCCATTTGCAGGTTTTCCATCACCGTCATGCGCGGGAAAATGCGGCGCCCTTCCGGCGACTGGGCGATGCGCATGCGCGCGATCTCGTGGGTCGGCATCTGGGTGATGTCGGTACCGGCGAATGTGATGGTACCCGCGCGGGCGCGGGGAGCACCGAAGATGGTCATCATCAGCGTCGACTTGCCGGCGCCGTTGGCACCGATCAGCGCTACGATCTCACCTTGCTTGACCATGACATCGACGCCGTTCAGCGCCCTGATGTTGCCGTAGTAGGTCTGGACGCCCTTGATATCGAGCAGCGTTGTGCCGGCCATTATTTCCGCCCTCCACGCCGATTAGAGGTGCCGGGAGTTTTTGACTTCACCGGAGCCTTGGAGGCCGGCTTTGCAGTGGAAGATTTTGCGGCAGAAGATTTCGCGGCCGATTTGGCTTTGGCCGGCGATCCGGACTTTGCCGCGGCACTCGACCTTGCATCGATCTGCCCGGCTTTCGAAGCGCCCTTTGACACGG
The DNA here is from genome assembly GCF_040318315.1 of Mesorhizobium sp. M1227. NCBI lineage: Bacteria > Pseudomonadati > Pseudomonadota > Alphaproteobacteria > Hyphomicrobiales > Phyllobacteriaceae > Mesorhizobium > Mesorhizobium sp. M1227. Next base: position 94,328 of record NZ_JAMYLZ010000008.1, on the reverse strand, counting down.
TGACGCGTTCGCCCTCGCTGTGGCCAACCGTGTCGGCAACCGGTCCGGCGAGATACGAAGACGACGTGCCTGGGCCGTGGGCCGCATCCGGACCCGTATCCAATTGCTCGATGACGTCTTCGTCGCCGACTTCGGTCAGCACCGTCTCGACGTCCTCGTCTTCGACGCCGAGGTAGGCAGCGATGACGCGCGGGTCGGTCCGCACCGATTGCGGGTTGCCGTCGGAGATCTTGCGCCCGTATTCGAGCACGACGACATGGTCTGAAATCTGCATAACCACCGCCATATCATGCTCGATCAAAAGGATCGACGTGCCGGTGTTGTCCTTGATGTCCATCAGCAGTGCATTGAGCGCCGCCGATTCCTTCGGATTAAGGCCGGCGGCCGGCTCGTCGAGGCACAGAAGCTCAGGGCCGGTGCACATGGCGCGAGCAATTTCGAGCCGTCGCTGCGCGCCATATGGCAGATCGCCGGCAGGATCGTCGGCGCGGTCGACGAGATCGGCCTTTTCCAGCCAGTGCTCGGCCAGTTCAACCGATTCCGCCGAAGCCTGTCTGTATCCGCTATAACCGAACAGGCCGAGAATGGTATAGCCGGACGCCTTCATCAGCTTGTTGTGCTGGGCCACCAGCAGGTTCTCCAGCAGCGTCATGCCCGAGAACAGGCGGATGTTCTGGAAGGTGCGCGCCACCTTGGCCCGCGCCGGGATTTCATGGTTCGGCAAACGTTCGAGCAGGAAGGTCGAGCCGTCGCGCCGATTGAGCGTGATCATGCCTTCCGACGGTTTGTAGAAACCGGTGATGCAATTGAACACGGTGGTCTTGCCGGCGCCGTTGGGACCGATCAGCGCGGTGATCTCGCCGCGTTTGGCCTGGAACGACAGGTCGCCGATGGCGACGAGACCGCCGAACTTCATCGACAAATGATCGACCTGCAGGATGGCATCGTTCACGGAGGGACTCGCGTTCATCAGCCGTGTCCCTCCTTGGTGAAGGACCCCGACACCGCCCTGCGCACCTTGAGGAAGGCTGTCGGCTCGCGGCTGCCGACGAAGCCGCGCGGCTTCCACAGCATGACGATGACCATGGCCATGCCGAACAACAGCATGCGATAAAGCTCCGGCGTGAAGTCGGGGCCGAACCCGGGTATAACCTTGATGTTGCCCCAACTCAGGCCGGTCTTGAGGAAATCCAGTTCGCGCAGGATTTCGGTGCCGCCGATCATCACCATGGCGGCGACGGCAATGCCGACCAGCGAGCCCATGCCGCCAAGCACGACGATGGCAAGGATGATCGCGGATTCCAGGAAGACGAAGGATTCCGGGCTGACGAAGCCTTGCCGCGCGGCAAAGAACGAGCCGGCGAAGCCGCCAAACATCGCGCCCGTGGCAAAGGCCGTGAGCTTGGTGGTGGTGGTGTTGATACCGAGCGAGCGGCAGGCGATCTCGTCCTCGCGCAGCGCTTCCCAGGCGCGGCCGACCGGCAGACGCCTGAGCCTCACGGTGACGAAAGCCGTCAGCAGACAGAGCCCAAGGATCAAATAGTAGAGGAATATCTTGTAGTAGGCACCCGATTGGGCGATGCCGAGCACCTTCGAGATGTAGTTCGGATCGGAGACGTTGAACGACATCAGGCCGAAGAAAGACACCTTCGGGATGCCGGAAATGCCGGCCGAGCCGTTGGTCACCTCGCGCCAGTTGATGATCACCAGCCTTATGATTTCGCCGAAGGCGAGCGTCACGATCGCCAGATAGTCACCGCGCAGGCGCAGCACCGGGAAGCCGAGCATCACGCCCCAGAACGCAGCCATCAGGCCGGCGGCGGGCAGCAGGATCCAGAAGGAGAGGCCGAAATGCGTGCCGAGCAGCGCATAGGCGTAGGCACCGACGGCGTAGAAGGCGACATAGCCGAGATCGAGCAAGCCGGCCAAGCCGATGACGATATTCAGCCCCCAAGCCAGCATCACATAGATCAGGATCTGGATGCCGTAATTGTCGACATATTTCAGCGAGCCCTGGAAACCGGCGGCCATCGACCCGGCATATAGAGCCAGCACCAACACCACGATAATCGGGTAGAGCGCCAGTGCGGTTATGCCCAATGCCGAGAAATGAGCGTGAATGAAGGCCCGGAACCGATATATCAGCCAGGCCAGCGCATAGATGATTGCGAGCGCCCGCAGGAACCGCACAAAATCGGAAAGTTCCGGCCCTAAGGCCTCGGTCAGAAAGCTGCTGAGCGCGAGCAGAATAACGGCGACGGCGAGCGCCACGATGAACGCGGGAAGGCGGAAGAATCGCGAAGCCAGGCTGACCGGCAGCAGGCCGGTGGCGACGTCGACGATCTTCTGGTTCGCCAGGAAGGGTTGGCCATAGGCGACATAAAGGAAGCGTCCTGCCATGGTGGCGATCACGACGCCGGCGAGCAAGCCCCAGCGTTGCACTAGGATCAGTTCGTTGGAGATGTTCTGGTCGGTCTTCAGGCCGATGAACAGCACGAACAGGCCAAGCGAGATGGCGCCGGCATAGAGCGCTTCGCGAAAAGCGCGCTGGACCGGGGTGGCGACGACGGTGCTTTCCGGAGACACGGTAACCGCCATGATCTCAGACCTTTTCGACTTCTGGCCGGCCGAGAATGCCGGAAGGCAGGAAGATCAGCACGATCGCCAGGATGGAGAAGGCGGCGACGTCCTTGTAGTCGATCGAGAAATAAGCCGACCACATGCTTTCGATGAAGCCAATCATCAGCCCGCCGAGCACGGCGCCGGGCAGTGAGCCGATGCCGCCGAGCACCGCGGCAGTAAACGCCTTCACACCGGGCGTAAAGCCGTCGGAAAACACCACCACGCCGTAATACATCAGGAACAACGTGCCGGCGACGGCGGCAAGGGCGGCGCCCATGATGAAGGTGATCGAGATGGTGCGATCGACGTCGACGCCGAGCAGTGCGGCCATCTTGCGATCCTGCTCGCAGGCGCGCTGCGCCCGGCCGAGCGAGGTCTTGTTGACCAGGTACCAGAACAGCGCCAGCAGGACTATGGTGACCAGGACGATGATGATCTGCTTCAGCGAGACGCTGATGCCTTCGATGTTGTAGACCTTGGACACCATTGGCGGGACCGGCTTGTTGCGCGGCCCTTGCGTCACCTGGACGAAATTGGACAGCGCAATCGACATGCCAATCGCGGTGATCAGCGGCGCCAGCCGGAATGAACCACGCAAAGGCCGGTAGGCCACCTTCTCGATCGTCCAGTTATACAGGCTGGTCAGCAGCATCGCGACGATCATCATGATCAGCAGCGCAACGACGATCGGCAGCGAATAGAACAACGCACCGAGGATAAGGAAAACGATAAGCGCGGTGAAAGCGCCGATCATGAAAATGTCGCCATGGGCGAAATTTATCATGCCGATGATGCCGTAGACCATCGTATAGCCGATCGCTATCAGCCCATAGATCGATCCCAGCGTCAGCCCGTTGATAAGCTGCTGGACAAAATACTGCATGCTGTCGTGGCTCCCCTGGAATGTCGCCCATGCAGACGCATTCCTTTTCGTATTTTCCCTAGTCGTAAAGTTTCGAGCCCGGATTGCAACGTGATTTTTCGATCATTACGCGTGTTTTCGCCGCACGTCGTCCGATTGCCCGTTTTGTTCCCGTCCGCCCCCTGGACCATCGCGGACCCTACCATTGGCCTAACGCAATGTCTTTGACGATTCAATCGCAGCATGCGACCCATTTCGAAGAAATCGCCGTCAAAATAAGTTGATGAGCGGGATCGTTGCGCCGTCGAAGGCAATCCGTTTGCGCTCTCTTTCTTTCGCTTGCGTCAGCGTTTTCTCTATTTGACGACGAAGCCGTGCGCGAACGGGTCGCGGTCGTCGATGAAGATCGTGTTCAATCCGGTCATCCGCGCCCACCCGCCGATCGACGGAATGATTGCCGGCTTGCCGGCGACGGTGACCTCTTTCTCCACCCTGCCCTTGAACAGCGACCCGATGATCGATTCGTGGACGAAGTCGTCGCCGACCCCAAGCTTGCCCTTGGCGTGAAGCTGCGCCATCCGCGCCGAGGTGCCGGTGCCGCAGGGCGAGCGGTCGATTGCCTTGTCGCCGTAGAAGACGGCGTTGCGGGCATCGGCTTGCGGGTTGGTCGGCGCCCCGGTCCACAATATGTGCGACAGCTTATCGATGCCGGGATTCTCCGGATGGACGAAGGAATATTTCTCGTTGAGCCGCTGCCGCATCACCGGGCTCCAGGCGATCAGTTCGCCGGCCGAATGGTCGGCCATGTCGCGATAGGTCTTTTGCGGTTCGACGATGGCGTAGAAATTGCCGCCATAGGCGACATCGACGCTGATCTCGCCGAGCCCGGGGCATTCGACCGTCAGAGCCTCGGCATAGAGGAAGGAAGGCACATTGGTGATGCGCACCTCCTCGACATAGTCGCCGACTTGGCTGTACTCCGCTACGACCACGCCCGCCGGCGTATCCAGCCTGAGCACGCCCGGTGTCTTCGGCTTGATCAGCCCATGCTCGACGGCAAAAGTTACCGTGCCGATGGTGCCGTGGCCGCACATCGGCAAGCAGCCCGAGGTTTCGATGAACAGGATGGCGATGTCGCAATCTTCACGCGTCGGCGGATAGAGGATCGAGCCGGACATCACGTCATGGCCGCGCGGCTCGAACATCAGCCCGGTGCGGATCCAGTCATATTCGGCCAGGAAATGCGCTCGCCGCTCCATCATCGTCGAGCCCTTGAGCAAAGGCCCGCCGCCGGCGACCAGCCGCACCGGATTGCCGCAGGTGTGGCCGTCTATGCAGAAGAAGGAATTCTTGGCCATGCCGGCTCCCAACTGACTGTCTTCGAACTCAAAACCGTTGCGGGCTGAACGGGCCGAGATCGAGCGATGGATTCTGCCCGAGAACGAGCTCGCGGATCAAGCGCCCGGTCGCCGCGGCCTGGGTCAGGCCGAGGTGACCGTGGCCGAAACCATACACCACAGACGGCGTTTGTTGCGACCGCCCGATCACCGGCAGCGAATCCGGCAGCGACGGCCGGAACCCCATCCATTCGCGTCCATTGGCCGGATCCAGTCCCGGCAGGAATTTCTGCGCCTTTTCGAGCAGCGCTCTCGAGCGCGCATAATTGGGCGGCCTCTCAAGGCCGCCGAGTTCGACCGCGCCGCCGACGCGCAGGCCCGTCTCGAGCGGCGTGATGACGAAGCCATGTCCGGAGAAGATCAATTGCCGCTTTACGTTGAAGGCAGTCTTCGGCAACGTCGTGTTGTAGCCACGCTCGGTCTCCAGCGGGATTCCGTCGCCGAGATGTCTCGCCAGCAGATGCGACCAGGCCCCGGCAGCGATGACGACGTGCTTCGCCCGTCGCCGCGTGCCGTCGGCCGTGGTCAGGATCGCGCCGTCCTGTCCCGCCTCGACACGCTCGATCCGGGCCCTTTCGAACCCGGCGCCCAACCTCTCGGCATAGGCCCACAAGGCCTTTCCAAGCAGCTTGGGATCGGCAACGGTTTTCCACCCAGGCACGAACGTTCCCTTGACGAAGCGCGGCGACAGACCGGGCTGCAGGGCTGTGAGAGCGCTCCCCTCGACATGGCTGAAGCCGATGCCGAAGCGCTGCCTTGCCGCCCAGCCGGGCAGTGAAGCCTTGAACTCGGTCTCGCTGTCGTAGAGTTCGAGCGAGCCGTCCTCACGCAGCATCGGCCGTGTGCCGGAACGGTCGAGCAAGCCCATCCATTCCGCCTCGGCGAGCTTCATCATCCCGGCCTGCGCGGCAAGGCCGCCTTCATAGCGGTCGCTTCGGCCGGCGCGCCAGAAGCGGACCAGCCAGGGCAGCAGCTTCGGCAGATACGCGGGTGGGATGCTGAGCGGGCCGAGCGGGTCGGCGAGCCATTTCGGCAACTGCTTGATCATGCCCTTGTGGGCGAGCGGCAGCACATCGGAGAAGGCAAAGGCAGCGGCATTGCCGGAGCTGGTTTCCTCACAGATCCCCGTCCGATCGAAGATCGTCACGTTTCGCCCCGCCTCTGCCAGAAAGGCGGCGGCGCAGATGCCGATGATGCCGCCACCAATGATGGCGACATCGAGCGTAGCATTATCATTCATTGCCATGCGCCGCGCTGCACATCTGCAAATGCCTTCAAAGCGACTGGATCAGAATGTCGGCAGCTCTGGCCGCACCGCCAGCGCATCCCTGACGATCTTTTCGACTGCCTTGCGCCGCTCGCCCGACAATGGCTGGCGCGGCATGCGCACGCGGTCGTTGGTGTTGATCGCCAGCACTTCGGCAAGCTTGATGTTCTGCACCAGATAGGTCGAAACGTCGAGGTCGAGCAGCGGCCGGAACCAGCGGTAGATCTTCAACGCCTCCTCGCGGCGGCCCTGTCGCATCAGCTGGTAGATGGCGACGGTCTCGCGCGGGAACGCGGTGACCAGGCCCGCCACCCAGCCGATGGCGCCGACCGACAGCGCCTCGAAGGCGAGATTGTCTACGCCGGTGAACAGGTCGTAGCGGTCGCCGAGGCGGTTGATGATCTCGGTCGAGCGGCGGATGTCGTCGGAGGACTCTTTTATGGCGACGAAGCGTTGGTCCTTCGCCAACTCCTCCATCTGGTCGACGGTAACGTCGACGCGGTAGGCAAGCCGGTTGGAGTAGATCATCACCGGCAGGTCGCCGGCCGCGGCGACGGCGCTGAGTGCCGCGACCGTCTCCTCGGCATTGGTATGGTAGATCGGGCTCGGCACCACCATCAAGCCGTTGGCGCCTTCCTTGGCGGCGCGGCGCGCGATCGCCGCCGCCTCGCGTGTACCGGCCTCGTTGACCGTCAACAGCACCGGTTTCTTGCCGGCGATCTTCTGCGCGGTCTTCAGCACCGCGATCTTCTCGTCGTGCGACAGCATCGGGCCTTCGCCGAGCGACCCGCAGACGATGATGCCGTCACAGCCGGCCTCCATCTGCAGCGCAAAGCAGCGCTCCATCTCGGCATGGTCGAGGCCGTCGTCCTCGGTGAATTTGGTCGTAACGGCGGGGAAGACTCCGGCCCACATGTCGATCGCTCCATCTGATATATCAGTCGTATATTTCTTAAGAAGCCGGCTGTCAACGTTGAATCTGATATGATATATCAACAATATATCAGGAGATGCCGCATTGGTATATGACAGCCCGGGCTCCGAGCCGGCAACTGCGAAGGCCTACCGCAGGCTCGAGCACATGATCGTAACTCTCGAACTGGCGCCGGCGAGCTTCATCACCGAGGGGGCGCTGATTGACAGGCTCGGCCTCGGCCGCACCCCGGTTCGCGAAGCAATCCAGCGGCTGGCCTGGGAGGGCCTGCTCGAGGTCCGGCCGCGCGCCGGCATCGCCATCGCGCCGCTTCACCCCGGCGACTGGCTGCGTGTCCTCGACGCCCGCCGTGGCGTCGAGGTGGTGCTTGCCCGCTCGGCCGCCCGCTTCGTCACCCGCGAGGCCGCCGACCTGTTCCATGACGCTGCCCTTGCCATGCAAAAGGCGGTGATTTCGGAAAATGTGTTCTACTTTATCCAGGCCGACAAGGCGCTCGACGAGGCGCTGGCGCTGGCTGCCGACAACCCGTTCGCCGCGCGCCTGGCGGCACCCTTGCAAACCCATAGCCGTCGCTTCTGGTTCCGCTACAAGGCCGATACCGGCTTGGCCGAATCCGCCGAGCATCATGTCGCACTGATCCGTTCGATCCTCGCCGGCGACGAAGATGCCGCGGCCAAGGACGCCAAGCGCCTGATGGCGCTTTTGCGCGGCCATGCCGAGGCAGCTGCCACACGCTGAGCCTGCCATTTCGTCATGCGCCCTGGCCGGGCAGGGCCATCACGTTTTCCCAATTGTCGCCGGCCGCGACGATGCAGCTTCTGCCGGCGATATCGGTGACGACGATGGTCCAGGTTCCGGTCTCGGCGACAAAGACTTCCATGACCGCCTCATGACCGATCAGCCCCAAAGCAAACTGCCTTTCCTGGAACTTCTCGCTCAAATGGGCGACGAGCTCGCCATGTTCAACGCAGTGTTGATATTGCGCGCCTGCGGTGTTCGTACCCACCGCCAATGCGCCAGCAAGAACCAGGGTTTTCACCCATCTCAACAGCGATTTGCGTGCCATAGGGCACCTCCTTTGCCATCACGTTCCGGCAAAGGAGGGGTTTGACGGCCTCATTTTGCCGGAGCGATCCAGGCCGGTTCCGACGTCATCATCATCGCGTCGTTCCTTTCTGTGTTCCGGTCTGCCATTGGTGGGAACGATTTCAGATGTTCCCATTATGTTCTCGATATATGGTATCGATAATGGAAAAGCGCAAGCAGGCGCCCAAGCGGGCGCCTGCAGATCCGTTTTACGGCTGTCGCCGAAAGAATGAGCCACAGGCCGCGCGGCCATGCCGAGGCGCGCAGACCCGTGATAAATCGTTCAGGTGCCTGGCAGCGCCGCTTTCGTCATCGCGCTCTCCCAGCCTTCGCCGACTGAAATCACGCAGCTTTGACCTTTTGTGTCGCTGGCGAGGATGGTCCATGTGCCCTTGTCGGAAACGAAGACTTCAAGCACCACATTCGGATTGACGACGCCGACCGCGCTCGGGTTTTCATGAAACTTCTCGCCGAGCGCCTTGACCATATCGGCGCGTGCCGCACATTGCTCGGCAGCCATTGCCGGGACGGCGGAAAGGGCCATCGCAGCGCAAGCTATAGTCGCCATGAGACGTGCCATCTGACACCTCCTTTGCGCCGGACGATATCCCCCGGAGCCGTCACCAGCGCCGTTGGTTAATCTGCCAGCATCTCCTTCGCGGCAGGACTGCAACCTAAGAAGATTGCTGCCTTCTTGGTTCCATCACATTAGTGTTCATGCCGATGAAGACCGCGACAAAAAGGCCCGAGCTTGGTGCCCGGGCCTTTTCTTGCTTTCTGCGATTTGGATCAGTTCATCGTCGGGGTGACAAATTCGGCGCCATCCTTCACGCCGGCCCGCGCGCCCCAAGCCGAAGGCGAGGACGCGCTGACAGGAAACCGTTCGGTCAGTTCATCGTCGGGATGACGAACTCGGCACCGTCCTTCACGCCGGACGGCCAGCGCGACGTTACCGTCTTGGTCTTGGTGTAGAAGCGGAACGCGTCCGGCCCATGCTGGTTGAGGTCGCCGAAGGAGGACGCCTTCCAGCCGCCAAAGGTGTAGTAGGCGATCGGCACCGGGATCGGCACGTTGATGCCGACCATGCCGACCTGAACCCGCGAGGCGAAGTCGCGCGCCGCGTCGCCGTCACGGGTGAAGATGGCGACGCCATTGCCCATCTCGTGCTCGTTGGCGAGCTTGATGGCGTTCTCGTAGGTCGGTGCGCGAACGACCGAGAGCACCGGCCCGAAGATCTCTTCCTTGTAGATGCGCATGTCGGCGGTCACATTGTCGAACAGGCAGCCGCCCATATAGTAGCCGTTCTCGTAGCCCTGCATGGAGAAGCCGCGGCCGTCGACGACCAGCTTGGCGCCTTCCTTGACGCCGGTGTCGACATAGGACTTGACCCGCTCCAGCGCCTGCGCCGTGACCAGCGGGCCGAAATCGGCGGAGGAATCCGTCGACGGACCGACCTTCAGGCTCTCGACGCGCGGCACCAGTCTTTCCATCAGCCGGTTGGCGGTGTCGTTGCCGACCGGGACGGCCACCGAGATCGCCATGCAGCGCTCACCGGCCGAGCCGTAGCCGGCGCCGATCAGTGCGTCGACGGTCTGGTCCATGTCGGCATCCGGCATGATGATCATGTGATTCTTGGCGCCGCCGAAGCACTGCACGCGCTTGCCGGCCGCGCAGCCGCGCGAATAAATGTACTGGGCGATCGGTGTCGAGCCGACGAAACCGATGGCCTTGATGTCAGCATCGTCGAGGATGGCGTCGACCACTTCCTTGTCGCCATTGACGACATTGAGGATGCCCGCCGGCAGACCGGCCTCGATGAACAGTTCGGCAATGCGCATCGGCACGCCCGGGTCGCGTTCGGACGGCTTGAGAATGAAGGCATTGCCGCAGGCGATGGCCGGCGCGATCTTCCACAGCGGGATCATCGCCGGAAAATTGAACGGCGTGATGCCGGCGACGACGCCGAGCGGCTGGCGCATCGAATAGACGTCGATGCCGGGGCCGGCGCCATCGGTGAACTCGCCCTTCATCATATGCGGCGCACCGATGCAGACCTCGACCACTTCGAGGCCGCGCTGGATGTCGCCCTTGGCGTCGGCGATGGTCTTGCCGTGTTCGCGCGCCAATACCTCGGCCAGCGCGTCATACTCCTTGGCGACCAACTCGAGGAACCGCATCAGGACGCGTACGCGCCGCTGCGGATTGGTCGCCGCCCAGCCGGGCTGTGCGGCCTTGGCGTTTTCGACCGCCGCACGCAATTCCGCCTGCGAAGCCAGCGCCACCGTGCCGCGCACCGTGCCGTCCATCGGCTGCATGACGTCCTGCTTGCGGCCGCTGGTTCCGGCGACGCGCTTGCCGCCGATGAAATGACCGTATTCGATCATGGTCTCTCTCCCTGGTTCGTGATGAGGCATTGTCCGCCTTTGCGGGAGCGATGGCAACGCGAGCGAAAACGCAACCGTTGTGCGGAGAATAGATAGCGGTGGGTGTCTGTACATCAAATAGCGCAAATGATAGAGATGTGCGGTGTACGCCATGGGATTGAGAAATTGAGTTTCTTCGCCGTCGAGCGCTGCCGTAATCGTCATTATCCGGACCACCCTCATGAACTGGGATGATGCCCGTATCTTCCTTGCCGTAGCGCGGGCCGGCCAGATCCTCGGCGCCGCCAGGCGGCTGGAGCTTAATCACGCGACCGTCTCGCGCCGCATTGCCGCCCTCGAGGCAGCGCTCAGGACAAAACTGTTTCGCCGGCTTACCACCGGCAGCGAGCTGACGCCGGCGGGCGAGCGTTTCCTCGAGATTGCCGAACGCATGGAGGGCGACATGATCGCCGCGCGCTCGACCGTTTCAGGCGAAGGCGACGACATCTCGGGCACCGTGCGCATCGGCGCGCCGGACGGCTTTGGCGTCGCCTTCCTGGCCAGGCGCCTCGGCGCGCTGACCGCTCTGCACCGTGAGCTCACCATCCAGCTGGTGCCGGTGCCACGCTCCTTCTCTTTGTCCCGGCGCGAGGCCGACATTGCCATCACCGTCGAACGGCCGACGGAAGGCCGCCTGGTGGCGGGAAAGCTGGTCGACTACACGCTCGGCCTGTTCGCGTCGCGTGCCTACGCCGACACCCATGGCCTGCCCGGAACCGCCGCCGAGCTAGGCCAGCATACGCTGATCGGCTACGTGCCGGACCTGATCGTCAGTCCCTCGCTCGACTACGCGGCCGAATTCAGCCCCGACTGGCGGACCAGCTTCGCCATTTCCTCCGCGCTCGGCCAGGCCGAAGCGGTGCGTTCCGGCGCCGGCATCGGCATCCTGCACACCTTCGTTGCCCGCTCGATGCCGGAGCTGGTGCCTCTCGATATCGTCGCACCCATCCGCCGCGCCTACTGGCTGGTCTATCATGAATCGGTCAGGCCGCTGCGCCGCGTCCAGGTCGTCGCGAGCTTCATTACCAAGGCCGTCGAACGGGACAGGGGTTTGTTCGCGTGAGCCTGCCGGCCGCTGGCTGTCTTAGCTGGTGGGCGTCTTACTTGGCGTATCGTCCGGGCCCGAGATCGCCGACGTCGATGTCGGGCACCCGGCTGGAGATGATGTCGGCCAGAACTTTGGCCGAGCCGCAGGCCATGGTCCAGCCGAGTGTGCCATGGCCAGTGTTGAGATAGAGATTGGAGAAATCGGTGCGGCCGATCAGCGGCGGCCCGTCCGGTGTCATCGGCCGCAGCCCGCACCAGAAGGTCGCCGATCGCATGTCGCCGCTGCCCGGAAACAGGTCGCCGACCGAATGTTCGAGCGTGCGGCGCCGCGATTCATGCAGCCGCAGGTCGAAGCCGGAAATCTCCGCCGTGCCGCCGACCCGGATACGGTCGCCGAGCCGGGTGATCGCTACTTTGTAGCTCTCGTCCATCACGGTCGAGACCGGTGCAGCGGCGGCGTCCTTGATCGGCAGGGTGATCGAATAGCCCTTGACCGGGTAGACCGGGATGGGCCGCTTCAGCATGCGCATGAACCGTGCCGAATAGCTGCCCATCGCCATCACATAGGCATCGGCGACCATCCAGCCCTTGCTGGTGCTGATGTTGGTGATGCGATCGCGCTTCTTGACAACGCGCCGTATCTCCGTGTCGTATTCGAAGGTGACGCCGCGTGCTGCGCAAAGCTCGGCAAGCCTGTCGGTGAACATCTTGCAGTCGCCGGTTTCGTCGCCGGGCAACCGCAGGCCACCGACGAATTTTTCGCGCACGCCGGCCAGCCCAGGCTCGGCCGCAATGCAGCCGTCGGGGTCGAGGACCTCGTAGGGGACGCCATAGGCCTTCAGCACCTCGACATCGCCGCCGACGCCGTCGAGCTGCTTTTGCGTTCGGAAGAGCTGCAGCGTGCCCTTGGCGCGCTCGTCATAGGCGATGCCGGTCGCCTCGCGCAGCGCCTTCAGCGTGTCGCGGCTGTACTCGGCCAGCGGCACCATGCGCGCCTTGTTCAGCGCGTAGCGTTCAGCCGTGCAATTGCGCAGCATCTTGACCAGCCATATCCACATATGCGGATCGAGGGCCGGTCGCACCACCAGTGGACCGTGCTTCTTCAAAAGCCATTTGATGGCCTTCAGCGGAACGCCGGGCCCGGCCCAGGGCGAGGCATAGCCGGGCGAGATCTCGCCGGCATTGGCAAAGCTGGTTTCCAGCGCCGGGCCTTTCTGGCGATCGATCACCGTCACCTGATGACCGGCCTCGGCAAGAAAATAGGCGGTGGTGACCCCGATCACGCCGCCGCCCAGCACGAAGATCTTCATCGTTTGGTTCTCCGCGGCGGCATCTCGTCGGGATTCGAGACCGGGATCATCGCCGCCTCATGTCTGCCGGATTCTGTGGCGTCAGCCAAGTGCCGATGCTTAGGGAAAAGACATGCGTGAGGACAACAACCTTGCGTCCTAGCCATTCACATAGCGCCGGTGGAAACGGTGGCCGAGGCTGGTCAAGACCTCATAGCCGATGGTGCCGGCTTGGCCGGCTACCTGGTCCACCGTCTGCGACGACGGTCCGATGAGTTCGACGAGGTCGCCGGCCTTCAGCCTGCCGGGCGGCAATGCGGAAATGTCGAGGATGATCGAATCCATCGAAACCCGGCCGACGAAGGGCAGCCGCACATTTTCGAGCCAGGCGACGGAAGCGGCGCGTCGATGCCAGCCATCGCCATAGCCGAGCGAAATCGTCGCCGCGGCAAGCGGAGCCTTGGTGTGGAAAGTGTGGCCGTAGCCGACACCGGCGCCGGCCTCCAATATCCGCGTCTGGATGACCTTGGCCTGCAATCGCACCACCGGCAGCATCGGGTTTTCCTTCGCCGGCGTCGGATTGATGCCATAGAGAGCGGCACCGGGACGAGCGAGGTCGTAGTGATAGCGCTGCCCGAGAAAAATGCCTGATGAGTTGGCAAACGAAGCCGGCGCTTCCGGCAGCATCCGGCGCAGCCGTTCGAATTCCCGCCGCTGCCGCTCGTTGGCCGGCTGCTCGGGTTCATCGGCGCAGGCGAGATGGCTCATCACGAACGTCAGTTCGACACCGTCGAAAGCCTGCGGATCCTGCGCAACGGCCTTCACCTCGGACGGCGCCATGCCGAGCCGCGACATGCCGCTGTCGACCTGGAGGGCGGCCGGCAATTTGCGGCCCACCCGCCCGGCCATCTCGCGCCATGCCGCGAGTTGGCTGGCGCTGTTGAGTACTGTGCAAAGCCCTGCCGCAACCGCTTCCCTTTCCGCACCCGGCGGAATGCCGTTCAGCACATAAATGGCCGGGTCTGAGCCGAGCGCCTTGCGCAGCAAGATGCCGCCGGCCAAATGCGCAACAAAGAAAGTATTGCAGCCCTCAGCCATCAGCGCCGCCGCCACCGCCGCCGCGCCAATCCCATAGCCGTCGGCCTTGACCACTCCAGCACAGCCGACGCCGCCCAGCCGCGCCTTCAGCCGCCGGTAGTTCTCACGGACGGCGCCGAGATCGATGGTCAGGATCGCCCCTGCCGCGGCTTCGCTGATCGGTTCGCCCAGGGTGACGGTCGGCGGAAGAGATTTGCTGGAGATGTCGTTCATCGCGACCTGTTTTAACGGAAGGCCGGCGGCTACGCCACCAGGTGCCGGAACGCCGCTACCACGTCTTCGTAGACCTTGCGCTTGAACGGCACGATCAGGCCCGGCAATTCCAGCATCGGCCGCCACGCCCACCGGTCGAACTCGGCCTTGTGGCCACCCGGCGGCGGATTGATCGCGATCTCGGTTTCGTTGCCGTGGAAACGGAAGGCAAACCATTTCTGCGTCTGGCCGCGATACCGTCCCTTGAAGGCGACGCCGACCAGATGCGCCGGCAGGTCGTATTTGATCCAGTGCGGCGCCTCGGCCAGCAGCGACACCGAGCGCATGCCGGTCTCTTCGTAAAGTTCACGCGCCGCCGCGGGCAGCGGCTCCTCGCCATCATCGATGCCGCCCTGCGGCATCTGCCAGAGCTGCGTCGTTCCAGCGAATTCGCTGTCCGGCTCGGCAATGCGACGGCCGACCCAGACCAGGCCGGCTTCATTGAGGACCATCACCCCTACGCAGGGCCGGTAGGGCAGCGTCTCGGGGTCAACGAGCTTGTACTTTGCCATGTCAGCCTTTTTCCGGATCTATGGCCACCGCCGAAACCGGCACGATCTCGATGCCACGCTTCTTGGCCCCGGTCACCCAGGAAGACACGGTATCCACCGTCAGGTCGAAAGCCGAGCCGATGCCGACGGCAAACCCTTTCGCCCGTGCCGTCGCTTCCAGCCCATCCAGTTTCTTCAATATGGCGCCGCGGTCCTGCACGGCATCGATCGCCGTATCGCCGCCGACGAACGGCACGCCGTCCTTCAGCGCCAGTTCGGGTGCCAGGCTGCGCGCCGACGAACCGTCGTCGACATAGGCCAGACCACGCTTGCCAAGCTCGGCCATCAACGGCCCCATCGCCGTCGCGTCGGCCGAAAAGCGGGCGCCCATATAGTTCATGACGCCGGTGTAGTTGGTCGTTCGCGACAGCGCCCAGCGTAAATTCTTCAAATTCTCGTCCGGCGTTGCAGCCACGGTCAGCGTGTTACGGCCGGGATTGACGTTCGGATAGTCGAACGGCTCAAGCGGTACCTGCATGATGACCTCATGGCCGCTCTGCCGCGCCACCTGCATCCAGCGGCCGATGCTGTTGCCTTGCGGCGCGAAGGCCAGCGTCACTTCCGCCGGCAGCTTGGCGATGGCTGCCTGCGTGCCGGTCTGCGACACGGCAAGCCCGCCGATGACGAGCGCGACGCGTGCACCGCGAGCCCCGGACCACGGCCGCGCATAGACATCGAACGGGCGCCTGCCGTCGGCGGCGCGGATCGGCAACGGACCGGTTTCGCTGGCCTCGACCAGCGCCTTGTCGGGAATATGCGCGATCCTGAGGTTCTGGCCGATCGTCGAAGGGTCGCGAATGACTATGGCCGCCTCGGGTGGAGCGTCGCCCCCCTCGGTCTGGACATGGATGATCTGCGGACCGCCCGTCTGCGGCCCGCTTATGTTGGACCCGCTTGCGTTGCCTGGCGCTGCCGTTTCGGGCGTCGCCTTGGCGGGCGCGGCGGCGGTATCCGCCGCCGGCGTCGTCGGCGTCGAAACGGCTACTTCTTGCAGCTTCCGGAACGGCTTGTCTCGCAAGGCGATCGCGCTGGAGACGCCGACCACGGACAGCACGACAAGCGCGGCCGCGACCGTACCGGCGCTGATCCCGCTGCCTGAGTGCGGCAGCCGGATCGCCTGTCCGAGAGGTCGTTCTATGTCCTTGCCGATATCAGCCAAGCCCGCACCCCCCGGCGTGCATCCCCGAAGTAAACCTTCTCCGGAGGCACAAAATCCAAAATGTCGGCGCGTCCCCTTGCTTCACTGGACGCGCAGCATGCCGGCCGCGGCCCCCGAATCAAACTGCCGGAGCCTCGCGGCCCCGGCAGCATCGCATCGCTTCGCTCAGGCAGCCAGACCTGTTTGGCCCGGCTTGCCTGCCCTTACTGGTTCAACACGGCCTTTTGCGGATTCGGCGGGAACGCCGGATCGGTCTTCTGGCCGCGCAGCAGCTGCTCGGCATAGATGAGCTGCAAATCGTCCTTCGGTTCCGGCGGCACATAGGCTGCCGAACCCGAACCGGTCGTGCTTTCGTCGGCGCCCTTGATATGGCCCTTGAGGTCCGATTCGCCGCGCGTCAGGTCCCTGCCCTGCAGTTCCGCCGGCAGCGGCTGGTCGACCTTGATGTCGGGCGTGATGCCCTTGCCCTGGATCGACTTGCCGGACGGCGTGTAATAGAGCGCCGTCGTCAGCCGCAGCGCCCCGTTCTCGCCAAGCGGAATGATGGTCTGCACCGAACCCTTGCCGAAGGACTGCGTGCCGACCACCGTGGCGCGGCGCAGATCCTGCAGCGCGCCGGCGACGATTTCCGAGGCACTGGCCGAGCCGCCATTGACGAGCACGATCAGCGGCTTGCCGCCGATGTCGTCGCCGGCCCGCGCGTCGAAGCGGGTGACGTCCTTCGGATCGCGGCCGCGCGTCGAGACGATCTCGCCACGGTCGAGGAAGGCATCCGACACGCTCACCGCCTGGTCGAGCAAACCGCCCGGATTGAGACGCAGGTCGAGCACGTAGCCCTTGAGCTTGTCGTTCGGCACCTGCTTCTTGATGGTGTCGATGGCATTCTCGAGGTCGTCATAGGTTTTTTCGGTAAAGGAGGTGATCTTCATGTAGCCGATGTCGTTTTCGACCCGGAACTTGACCGCCTTGACCTTGATGATATCGCGCACGACGGTCAGTTCGATCGGCTTGTCGGCGCCCTGGCGCAGGATGGTGAGCTTGATCGGCGTATTGACCAGCCCGCGCATCTTCTCGACGGCGTCGTTGAGCGTCAGGCCGCGGACCTCCTCGCCGTCGATCTTGGCGATATAGTCGCCGGCGAGCACGCCTGCCTTGGCGGCCGGCGTATCGTCGATCGGCGTGATCACCTTGACCAGGTCGTTCTCCATGGTGACCTCGATGCCGAGGCCGCCGAATTCGCCCTTGGTCTGCACGCGCATGTCCTGCGCTTCTTCGGCATTCATGTAGGAGGAGTGTGGGTCGAGCGACGACAGCATGCCGTTGATGGCATTTTCAACCAGCGACTTGTCGTCGGGCGGCGTCACATAATTCGCCCGTACCCGTTCGAAGATATCGCCGAAGATCGCCAGTTGCTTATAGGTCTCGGAGCCCGCAGCTTTCGCTGTCGAGCCGGGCGCGCCATAGACCAGGCTCATCGCCGATGCACCCATCAGCGCACCGGCAAACAGAAGCGACAGTTTCCGCATCATTCACGTCCTTCCAGAAAAACGGTCCGCCCACCATGGGGCCGGATCGACGGGTTTTCCATCCTTGCGGAACTCGACATAGAGCTCCGGCGTGGCATTTCCATTCTTCGATGCCGAGGTGCTCGCCACCCGGGCCTCTCCCATCGCGCCGACCGGCTCACCTGCGAGCACCGACTGGCCAGACGCGACGCTGATTCTGCTCATCCCCGCCAGGACGACATGATAGCCGTCACCCGCATTCAGGATCAAGAGTTGACCGTAAGAGCGGAAAGGCCCCGCATAAAGCACATTTCCATCCGCCGGCGCTGTGACGATGGCTCCCGATTGTGTCGCAACCATGTCACCGAGCATCACCGCGCCGTTACCGTCGTTGGCCCCGAAGCGCCGCTTGATCCTGCCGGTGACCGGTAGCGCGATCTGCCCTTGAAGCGCGGAAAACGGCGCGGCAGCGGTGAGCCTGTTGCTCTCCGGCACCGGCAGCGAGGCCAATTCCGTCGGCGCCGCAGCCGATGCCGGGCCCTTGTCGGCGTCGGCCGTCTTTTGCTCGGCTGCCTTGGCCGCATCCGCCGCCTTGCGGGCTCTGTCGGCCTCGAGCGAGGCGATCAGTTCTTTCAGGCTGCCGGCCTTGGCCGCCAACGTCGCGGACCGCTGCTTTTCGGCGGCCAGCGCGGTTTGCGTATCGGCGGCGAGCTTCTGCTTGGCTTCGAGCAGCATGCCGAGCCGCTTTTTTTCCGCCGCCTGCTCGCCGACAGCTGCCGTCAGCCGCGCCCGCTCGGCCTCGATCGAGGCCGTCACCCGCGACTGCTCCTTGAGGTCGGCCAGCAACATGTCGGTCTGCTGGCGCAGTTCCGGCACCACGGCACCGAGCAGGATGGCGCTGCGCACCGACGACAATGCGTCCTCCGGCTTGACCAGGATCGCCGGCGGCGGATTGAGCCCCATGCGCTGCAGCGCGCCGAGCACTTCGGCCAGAACGTCGCGTCTGGCGGCCAGTGAGGCGCGGATCTTCTGCTCCTGCGCCTTCAGCCCTTCCAGCTTGCCGCCAATGTCCTCGATGTCCTGGCCGAGCTTCTGCTCGGTCATCGCCGACTGGATCAGCGCCGCGGTGATCGAGGCGTGGTCCTTCTTGACAGCCGCTATGTCGGCGGCGAGCTTGGCCAGCCGCTCGGACGACAGCGTGATCTCTTTCGATACTTTTTCGTATTCGGCGCGGCTCTGGTCCGGGTCGGGCGCCAGGTCGAGCGTGTTCTCGGCCCGCGCGACGCCGAGCGAAAGCGCGATCGTCGCCACGGCGATGCCGTAGCGCACGCGCCAGGAGCCCGTTCGTGATTTCCAGTCTTCAGACATTGAAGCCCAACTCTATGCGCGGCTTCGTTAACGAACCATCAACCATGTTCGAGCCCCGGCCGCCATCCGCAAACCCCATGAGCCCAAACTGTCGATGAGCATTGGGGCAAAAATCCGGGCGGCTGGCATCAATTCGCCGATGGAGCCGAGTTCATGAACGATGGTAGGGGTGACCGGAAAGGATCGTGGCCGCCCGGTAAAGCTGCTCGCCCAGCATCACGCGGACCAGCTGATGCGGCCAGGTCAGCGCGCCGAGCGACACCGTCAGATCAGCCAGGTCGCGCAGCGACTGGTCATGGCCGTCGGCGCCGCCAATGGCGATCACCACCGCCTTGCGCCCGCCATCGCGCAGCGAACCTATGCGGCCGGCGAAATCCTCGGAGGAAAGGTTCTTGCCGCGCTCATCCAGCAGCATCAGCGCCGTGCCCGGTTGCAAGTGCGTCTGCAGCTTCTGGCCTTCCTCGCGCCGGCGCTCATTGGCCGTCTGCGCGCGACCTTCCGCAATCTCGACGATCCCGGCGAATTCGAGGCCTACGGCAGGACCGCTCCTGGCAAAACGCTCGAAATAGCGGTCGGCCAACTGCTTCTCGGGGCCGGCTTTCATTCGGCCCACGGCATGAACCGTAATCTTCATCCCTGCCTCGAAGAGCCGCTGATGCATGTCGGACAACGACATGCATCAAGACGAATACGGCTCAGTGGAGGGTCTCCTCCTCGAGATCGGGCGCTTGCCACATCTTTTCGAGATTGTAGAAGTCGCGGACCTCGGGACGGAAGACATGGACGATGATGTCGCCCGAATCGATCAGGACCCAGTCGGCGCCAGCCAGCCCCTCGACGCGCGCCGTGCCGAGCCCGGCATCCTTGAGCGCCTTGAGGAGATGATCGGCAACAGCCGAGACATGACGGTGCGATCGGCCCGATGCGACGACCATGTAGTCGCCGAGGCTCGATTTCCCCTGAATGTCGATTGAGACGATATTTTCGGCCTTGGAGTCTTCCAGACTGGCAAGGACTGTCTTGATGGCGCGGGACACGGCGTCGTTTACGCTGATCCCGGCCGGCGAAGGCACGATGTCGGCCTTCTTCCGCAGTGCTGTTCTCAGTGTATTTCCTTTCGCAGCAAGAACAACCAAATCACCTCTGAAATCAGGTGACACTGCTTAGATAGGCAGAGTTAGGTTGCAGTTTCAAGACACCGCTCACAAGCAGACGCCCGGTAACGGCCGAATATCCGGCTTTTCGGGCCAGAAAATCGGAACCGCCTCGCCCCGCAGCGGTTATCGGCTCATCCACGAACCGGAATCCCGACATGCCGATCGATCCCCAGAACGCCCTCCTCACCGTGCAATCCGGCCTTGCGCAACTCAGCACGCTGATCGTCTCCTACTCGCTTTCGGCGGTCGGCGCCGTCATCCTGCTGGTCATCGGCTACATCGTCGCCGGCCTCGCCGAGCGTTCGATCTATGCCGGCCTCGGCCATATCAGCGGCTTCGACGAAACGCTCCGCCATTTCTTCTCGCAGGTCGTCCGCTACGCCATCCTGGGACTGGTCGTGATCATGGTTCTCGGCCAGTTCGGCGTGCAGACGGCTTCGATCATTGCCGCTATCGGTGCCGCCGGCCTGGCCATCGGCCTGGCGCTGCAAGGCACGCTGCAGAACATTGCCGCCGGCATCATGCTGCTGGCGCTGCGGCCGTTCCGCATCGGCGAATATGTCGAAGTCGGCGCGATATCCGGCACCGTCGAGGAGATCGGGCTGTTTGCCACAACGCTGAGGACGGTCGAAGGCGTCTACGTGCTTGCACCCAACTCGACCCTGTGGAACCAGCCGGTCCGCAACTTCACCCGCAACGGTGTGCGGCGCGGCGACATCACGCTCAGCATCGGCTCCTGGAACGACATCGATTTTGCGCAGAAGACCATGCTTGGCGTTGCCGCCGCCGACCGGCGCGTCAGGCGGCAGCCTGCGCCGATCGCCTTTGTCGCGACCGTCGGCGACAGCACCGTCGCCATCAGCTTGCGCTACTGGACGGCGGCTGCCGATTTCTTCGCCGCCCAGATCGACCTCACCAAAGGGGTCAAGCAGGCGTTCGATGCCGAAGGTCTTTCAATTCCGGCGCCGGCGCCGCAAGCGCCGCAGCCGGAGGCCCCAGCCACGCAGCAATAGAGCGTTGCAGCCAGCTGGCAGGATGCCCCTCAAAGCTCTCCGCGCCCGCGCTGATCTTCAGGCGCGAAGGCGAGATCGACAGGCAACGGCGCCTGCGCCGTCATTGGCGCGAAACTGCCGGTCTCGGTGGCGGGCACCGGCCGCACCATGACGACGCGCCAGAGAACGAACAGGCAGTAGGCGGCGGCAATGACGATTGCCACATAGATGAAGGCCTGCGTGCCGTAGACGGCGGAAAGTCCGGTCACAATGCCGGGTACGACGAAGCCGGAAAGCGACCAGGCAAACAAAAGCGAGCTCGACAGCGCCACCATGTCGTCCTTGCCGGCGCGGTCACCGGCATGGGCGCTGGCCAGCGAGTAGATCGATTCCGAGGCGCCGTCCCAGACCACATAGATGACAAGCAGAGCCGCCAGCGCGCCGCCGTCGAAACCGAGGGCAAACACGCCCGCCGCGGCGGCAAGCGCCGACGCCGCGATCAGCACAAAGCGCCGGTCGGTGCGGTCGGAAATCCAGCCGAGCGGAATCTGCAGGATCAGCGTGCCGACCGGCATTGCCGAAAGCAGCAAGGCGACGTCGGCCTGGCTGTAGCCCTTGGTCGTGGCATGGATCGGCGCAAAACCCGAGATCGTCATCGACAGGCCGCCGACGGCAAGCATGCCGGCGACGCCGACCGGGGAGATCCGCCAGGCGCGACCGAGCGCCACGGAAGCCGCTTGCGGCGCCGGCGGCTGCGCGAGCCGCGTCAGCCCGACGGGAAGGATCGACAGCGCGGTAAAGGCAATGCCGATCAGCGGCGCATCGGCCGCGCGGATATCGATCAACGCCAGCGTCGAATAACCGACGCCGAGCCCGGCGACATAGGCAACGTAGAAGATGGCCATGACCCGGCCGCGGATGGCGTTGGCGACGACATCGTTCAGCCAGCTCTGCGCGACGATGAACAGGCCGCATATGGCAAAGCCGTAGAGTGCCCGTGCAGCGATCCATGGCAAGGGGTGCGGCCCGGCGCCGACCGCGGCGTTGGACAGCACGATCAGTGCCGACAGCACCATGAACACGCGGGCATGGCCGACACGCCGCACCAGCGGCCCGGTCAGGATGCAGCCGGCAAGGCCGCCAGCCGAAAGGCCGGTGACGATCAGCCCCGCCCATGTCGGATCGAAGCCCTCGGCGCCGAGCCGGACTGGGATATAGGCGAACATCAGCCCATTGCCGACGGCGATCAGCGCCATCGACAAGAGGATGCTGGCAATGGCGATCGACGGCGCCGGCTGCCCTAGACCGTTCTTGTCCTGGTCGCGCGCGAGAATCGTCATGACCGAGGATCGCCCATCAAGCAGGTCAAGGCAGCGGCAAAAGCGACATCACCGGACTTGCCTTCCGCGCCGGTTCAGCCCTTTGCCACCTTGCGGATCGCGCTCGACGACAGCGACGAACGCGGGCCGTGGATGAAGGTCCAGGCCGGCGCCGTCATGCGGGCGAGCCGCGGTGCGTCGCCTTCGTCGACGCGGGCATAGTCGAAGGTCTTGGCGACCACCGACGACAGGAACGACAGCGTCGCACCCGGCCGGTCGACCACCGCGATCGGAAACGTCATCACGATGCGGCGCCAGCGCTGCCAGCGGTGGAAGTCGCGAAGCGAGTCGGCGCCCATGATCCAGACGAAATCGACGCCCGGGTTCCGCGCCTTGACCAGCGCCAGCGTGTCGGCGGTGAAGCGGACGCGGTGGGCCGCCTCGAAGGCGGTGACCTTGATCTTCGGGTTCTTGGCGATCTTTTCGGATAGCTGCAGCCGCTCAGCCAGCGGCGCCAGGTCTCCGGCGTTCTTGAGCGGGTTGCCGGGCGTCACCATCCACCACAATTGGTCGAGCGCAAGCCGTCTGAGTGCGATCTCGGCGACCAGCGCATGGCCGGCATGCGGCGGGTTGAACGAACCGCCGAACAGCCCGACCGCCACGCCTTTCCCGGCATGCGGCATGTGCAGATAGTGGGAGGATACGGATTCCTTACCCTCCTCCTTGTGAGGAGGGTCGATCCGCGAAGCGGAGCGGGGTGGGGGTGTTGCAGAGTTCAGCGTCGCACCCCCACCCGGCTCGCGATGCTCGCCACCCTCCCCACAAGGGGGAGGGTAAGACCGGCGCTCAAGGCCTCACCTGTCCCGACCCGCGTACGCGGTATTTGAACGAGGTCAGTTGCTCGACGCCGACCGGCCCGCGTGCATGCATCTTGCCTGTGGCGATGCCGATCTCGGCGCCCATGCCGAACTCGCCGCCATCGGCAAACTGGGTCGAGGCGTTGTGCAGAAGGATCGCCGAATCGACCTCGTTGAAGAACCGGTCGACCGCTGTGGCGTCCTCGGCGATGATCGCCTCGGTGTGATGCGAGGAAAACGTCTCGATATGCTCGATGGCGCCGGCGACGCCGTCGACCAGCTTCACCGCAATGATCGCGTCCAGATACTCGGTCACCCAGTCTGCATCGGTCGCGGGCTGGGCATCGGCATAAAGCCTCAGCGCCTCGGCATCGGCATGGATCTCGCAGCCTGCCGCCCGCAAGGCCTCGAGGATCGGCACCAGATGCGTGCCGGCGGCGGCACGATCGACCAGCAGCGTCTCGGCAGCACCGCACACCCCGGTGCGCCGCATCTTGGCATTGACCGCGATCTTGACCGCCATGTCGAGATCGGCCGATCGGTCGATATAGAGATGGCAGATGCCCTCGAGATGCGCGAAGACCGGCACCCGCGCCTCGCTCTGCACACGCTCGACCAGGCTGCGGCCGCCGCGCGGAATGATGACCTCGAGATTGCCTGAAAGCCCTTTCAGCATTTCGCCGACGGCGGCGCGATCGGTAGTCGGCACCAGCTGGATGGCATCCTCCGGCAGCCCGGCTGCCTTCAGCCCCTCGACCAGGCAGGCATGGATAGCGGCGGAAGAGTTGAGCGAATCCGAGCCGCCGCGAAGGATTACTGGATTGCCCGCCTTGAGGCACAGCGCGCCGGCATCCGCGGTAACGTTCGGCCGGCTCTCGTAAATGACGCCGACGACGCCGAGCGGCGTGCGCACCCGTTCGATATGCAGGCCGTTCGGCCGGTCCCAAGCCGCGATGACATCCCCAACCGGATCGCCGAGTGCGGCGATTTCGCGAATACCGTCTGCCATTGCGCGGATGCGCGCCGGATCGAGCTTCAGCCGATCCATCGACGCTGCCGATAGGCCAGCCTCCCTGCCATTTCTGATGTCGATGGCATTGGCGTCGAGGATGTCCTGCTCATGCCGAAGGATCGCCTGAGCCATGCCGAACAGCGCCGCGTGCTTGCGCTCGGCCGCAGCTATGGCCAGCGGGCGGGCCGCGGCACGCGCGCGGCGGCCGATATCGGCCATCAGCGCCACGGTATCATCCCGGGATTTTTCATGCAGCGTCAGCATGGCTCATCCTCCGCTATGTAACCTGGTCACCGACTACTTGCTCGCCACCGGCATGGCTCACCACAAGATCGTCGCGGTGGATCATCGCCGAACGCGCCTCGTAGCCGAGCACGGTTTCGATCTCGGCCGTCTTCAGGCCAGCGATCCTTACGGCATCGGCGGCATCATAGGCAACCAGCCCGCGCGCGATCTCGCGGCCCTCGGGCGACAGGATCGCCACCGTGTCGCCACGCGCAAAATTGCCGCTGACCAGTTTGACGCCG
Source organism: Mesorhizobium sp. M1227 (assembly GCF_040318315.1). Taxonomy (NCBI): domain Bacteria; kingdom Pseudomonadati; phylum Pseudomonadota; class Alphaproteobacteria; order Hyphomicrobiales; family Phyllobacteriaceae; genus Mesorhizobium; species Mesorhizobium sp. M1227. The sequence goes on along the minus strand of NZ_JAMYLZ010000008.1, from coordinate 69,604 downwards.
GCCGGCAGCAGCGACTTGCCGGAGAGCAGCGCGCCGATGGCGCCGGCATCGACGGTCAGCCGTCCTGCAGGTTCGAGCTGCCCGGCGATCCAGGTCTTGTAGCCCTTGACCGGATTGGCGCTCGGCCGGAAGAAGGTGGCACGCTCGCCGCGCTCGATTGCCAGCAGCGGCGACAGCCGCGTGCCCGATGTGATGATCATGGCGGTGCCGGCGGCGGTCGCGATCTTGCCGGCGTCGAGCTTGGTGCGCATGCCGCCGCGCGACAATTCCGAAGCAGCGGCACCCGCCATCGCTTCGATGTCGGGAGTGATGCGGTCGACGACCTGAATGAATCGAGCTTGCGGGTCACGCGCCGGCGGTGCCGTGTAGAGCCCGTCAATGTCGGAGAGCAGCACCAAAAGGTCGGCGCCCATCATGGTGGCGACGCGCGCCGCCAGCCGGTCGTTATCGCCATAGCGGATTTCGGAGGTGGCCACCGTATCGTTCTCGTTGATGACCGGCACCGCCTTCATCTTGAGCAGTGTCGAGATCGTCGCCCGCGCGTTGAGATAGCGGCGGCGCTCTTCGGTGTCGCCGAGCGTCAGCAGGATCTGGCCCGATTTCAAGCCATTCTTGCCGAGCGCATCCGACCAGGCGCCGGCTAAGGCGATCTGCCCGACGGCAGCAGCAGCCTGGCTCTCCTCGAGCTTCAGCGCCCGCTTGCCGAGGCCGAGGATGGTGCGGCCGAGTGCAATCGCCCCGGAAGACACGACGAGAATTTCGGCGCCGCCACTGGCCAGCACGGCGATGTCGTCCGCCAGCGAGGCCAGCCAGTCGCGCTTCAGGCCCGTCGTGCGGTCGACAAGCAGCGCCGAGCCGATCTTGACGGCAATGCGCCGATAATTTTTCAGCGATTGCGCGGCCATGGCTATGTGTTCCAGCGCGTCTCGACCGGCGCGGCGACAGCCTCGCGCGCGTCCGCCACCACCCCCATCAGCGCGCGCAGCACCGCTTCGACGCCTTCGCCGGTGACTGCCGAAAGCAGCATCGGCGCGCGGCCGGCGGCACGTTTCAGCGAGGCGGTCTTTTTCTTGCGTGCGTCGGCATCGAGTATGTCGACCTGGGAAAGCGCGACGATTTCGACCTTGTCGGTCAGCCCATTGCCGTAGGCTTCGAGCTCGGCACGCACAGTCTTGTAGGCATTGGCCGGATTTTCTTCCTGCGCCGAGACAAGATGCAGAAGGACACGCGTGCGCTCGACATGGCCAAGGAAGCGGTCGCCGATGCCGACACCTTCATGCGCGCCTTCGATCAGGCCCGGGATATCGGCAATGACGAATTCGCGACCGTCGATGCGTGCCACGCCAAGGCCGGGATGCAGCGTGGTGAAGGGATAGTCGGCGATCTTCGGCTTGGCCGCGGTGACCGCCGCCAGGAAGGTCGACTTGCCGGCGTTGGGCAGCCCGACGAGGCCGGCATCGGCGATCAGCTTCAGCCTGAGCCAGATGTTGAGCTCTTCGCCCGGCAGTCCGGGATTGGCGCGGCGCGGCGCCTGGTTGGTCGAGGTCTTGAAGTGCTGGTTGCCGAAGCCGCCATTGCCGCCCTTGGCCAAAAGAAAGCGCTGGCCGACGACCGTCAGATCGCAGATCAGCGTCTCGTTGTCCTCGGCAAAGACTTGCGTTCCGGCCGGCACTTTCAGCGTCACGTCGGCACCCTTGGCGCCGGTCATGTTGCGGCCCATGCCGTGCGTCCCGGTCTTGGCCTTGAAATGCTGCTGGTAGCGATAGTCGATCAGCGTGTTCAGCCCATCGACCGCCTCGACCCAGACATCGCCGCCGCGACCGCCGTCGCCGCCGTCCGGGCCGCCGAACTCGATGAACTTTTCGCGCCGGAACGACACCGAACCGGCGCCGCCGTCGCCGGAGCGGATGTAGACCTTGGCTTGATCGAGAAATTTCATCGGATTGTATGGTTTCTGCTATTGGCTTTGCGGGATTGCTCTAAACCAAGGCGGGTCGAAGGGCGAGGGCCGTTTTTGCTACTGTAACGTCGCGCGTAGCTCTGGACGCGTACCATTTGGTTGACCCTTGCCGAAAAATCGATCCTCGGCTTTCCAAGCGCGAGATGTCGGAATGAAACTGGTAACTTACAATATCCACTACGGCGTCGGTCTCGACGCCCGCTACGATGTCGGCCGTATCGCCGATGCCGTGCGCGGCGCCGACGTGATCGCGCTGCAGGAGGTCACCCGCGCCAACCCGAAGAATGGCGGCCGCGACATGGTGGCCGACCTCGGCGAGGCGCTGCCCGACTATTTTGCCGTCTACGGCAGCAATTTCGAAGCCGACGCCGGCTCGCGCCTGGAGAACGGCCGCGCCATCACGACCACCTTCCAGCTCGGCAACATGGTGCTGTCGAGGACGCCGATCCATCTGTCGCGCAATCTCCTTTTGCCGCGCAGCCGCAGTGTCGAGGCGATGAACTTCCAGCGCGGCGCGCTGGAGGCGCTGGTCGAAACGCCGCTTGGTCCGATCCGCTTCTATTCCACCCATCTCGACCATCGCAGCCCGGTTGAACGCCTGAGCCAGATCCGCTTTCTGCGCCAGCGCCTGTTGAACTACCCGCTCGAGGGCGGCGGGCTCTCCGGCGTCGCCGAGATCGGCTTGCCGGACCTGCCTTGTCCCGAAGCCTTCGTCGTCATGGGCGACTTCAACATGCTGGCCGGATCGCCGGAACATGTCGAACTCGCCGGCCAGCCTGACCATGAATTCGGCATGCCGGTGACCGCCGACCTCGCCGTCGATGCTGCCACGCGCCTCGGCGCCGCCGGCGCCGATCTCGTCACCTGGGTCGACCCCAAGCGGCCGGGCGATACCAGCCGCTACAAGCGCATCGACTACGTCTTCACCAGCGCCTCGCTTGCCAAATCGCTGAGGCGCCTGTGGGTCGACCGGCAAGCGGCCGGTTCGGATCACTTGCCGGTCTGGCTCGAGATGACGTGAGCCGCATCCATCAAAAATGCACCCAGTTCCGCAGGCTGGTCCAGGTCTTGCGATCGAGGCGGTAGCGTTCGACCGGCACCTGACCGGCAACGATCGAATTCAGCATGCCCTGGCCGGCATACTGGAAGCCGCATTTGTGGATGACCCGGCGCGAGGCCGGATTGATAACCCGCGTCGAGGCGTGCAGCACCTGGATCGTGGTTCTCTGGAAGGCAAGATCGACCAGTGCGTGCGCTGCTTCCGTCGCGTAGCCGCGCTTCCAGTACGGCTCGCCGATCCAGTAGCCAAGCTCCAGCCCGCGATCCGTGGTGTTGAGCCCGGCACAGCCGACGAAGGTCTCGGTGCCGGCCAGCGTCAACGCATAGGCGATTCCGGCCCGGCGCGATGCCGTCATGGCCAGGAAAGCGCGTGCCTCCGCCTCGCCATAGGGATGCGGCATGCGAGCCAGCATTTCCGCGACATGGCGGTTGTCGGCGAGCGCCACCAATTGCTCGATGTCGCTTTCACGCGGGGCACGCATGACCAGCCGCTCGGTCGCGAGCACCGGGCAATCTATCGTGTAACTTTCGTCGTCTGTCGCTTCCGCTTCGGCAACCATATCAAAGTCCTCCAGGCACAAGAAAAAGGGGAGATGGAAACCCATCTCCCCTGATCCATTTCCTGGCTTGGCCAGACACCGGTCCCGAGATGGGTGCCGGTGTTCTCGTGCGGAACCGGCTACTCCGCTGCCTTCGTCATCGGGTTCACCGATACGTAGGTTCGGCCATTGGCTTTTTTGTTGAAGGTGACTGCGCCAGCTTCGAGCGCAAACAGCGTGTGGTCCGTGCCAATGCCGACATTGGTGCCGGGATGCCACGTCGTGCCACGCTGACGAATGATGATGTTGCCCGGAATCACGGCTTCGCCGCCGAACTTCTTCACGCCGAGCCGCTTGGAATGGGAGTCGCGACCATTGCGCGACGATCCGCCAGCTTTCTTGTGTGCCATCTAACTACTCCGATGCGCCGCGAGGCGCCTAAACGATCTTATGAACGCGTTCGCGTTCCGTTTCAAGTCCGATCCGGCGACGATTGCGTCGGTTCGTTCTACTTCTTCGCCAATTCCTTGGCCTGCTCACGCCAGTCCTTGATCTGGTCGGCGCTGAACGGCATGTGCTCGTCGATCTTGGCGACGTCCTTGTCGGACAGCTTGGCGATCTGGGCAAAGGTGGTGATGCCCTGTTCGTTGAGCTGGCCGGCGGCGACCGGGCCGATGCCCTTGATCACGGTCAGGTCGTCCGGCTCGCCCTTCGGCGCCTTGAACAACGGTGCGGCGGCTTCGGCAGCCTTGTCCTCGGTCGTCTCGGCCTTGGCTTCCTTCTTCGGCGCAGCCTCTGCCTTCGCTGCTGCCTTCGGCGCGGCTTCAGCCTTCGCCTCGGTCTTGGCTGCAACTTCAGCCTTCGCTTCGGTCTTGGCGGCGGCCTTCTTCGCCGGCTTGGCGCCACCCAGCAGGATTTCAGCAATCCTGACGGTGGTCAAAAGCTGGCGATGGCCGATCTTGCGGCGCGAATTCTGCCGGCGGCGCTTCTTGAAGGCGATGACGGTGCGGTTCTTGCCTTGCTCGACGACTTCGGCGGTGACCATCGCACCATCCACGAACGGTGCGCCGAACGTGACGTTTTCGCCCTCGCCATGCGCGAGCACACTACCGATCTCGACGATGTCGCCGACATTGGCTTCGAGTTTTTCGATCTTCAGGAGATCGTTGGCGGCAACGCGATACTGCTTGCCGCCCGTTTTGATGACTGCGAACATTTTTTGCCTTTCGCTGTTCGGTCGGCCTTGATGAACCGCCACAGGCGGTTCGGCCGTCTTTTTGTCAGTCTGCGGGTTCAAAAAACAAGCGGCGCGGAAGATCCCTCCACGCCGATTGCGCGCTGTCCCTAACCGAAGGTTCGGCTTGAGTCAAGGCAAGCGCCGCGGGCAAGCTGCGAATGGGTTGAGCCCAGACCTTGCAAATATCGAGCAGTGACCACCGGAGCCTCGAAGAAGCATGGACAGAAGCTGCGGCGCCGGGGCAGATTGGCCCTTGTAACCTGCCTGTCCAGCCGTTATCTAGTGCGCCGCGCCGGCAACGGCGGACCATGACCGCGGAGAGGTGGCAGAGTGGTCGAATGCACCGCACTCGAAATGCGGCATGGGTGCAAGCCCATCGGGGGTTCGAATCCCTCCCTCTCCGCCACTTCGCAATGTGTCCATTCCGGACCCATAGGTAACAGCATCTCTCATCGCGCCGGTAATGGCTTAAGATGGCACGCTATGCAGCCTTCCGCCGCAATTGGCTCACGCTCAGCCACACCGCCGAAACCAGGAAATACAGGGCGCCTACTGCGGCATAGCCGGCCACGTTGGAGATCGATGGCGGCATCGGCATCCGCGTCTGCGCGATGAAAAACGTGCCTGCCAGTGCTGATTGCCCTCCGCTCAGGATCATCGCCCACTGCGCACCAGAGCTCTTCCAACGGCGGACGGCGGTGCCGAGTTGAAGCAGGCCGGACAGGATCGCCCATAGGCCGAACACGCCGAGCACCCGGTTCATGCTCATCTTCAGCGCAACAATGATCGCGAGCGTTGTCGCCACACTGACCACGACGTTGATGGTCTGGGTGCGATTCTGTCCCAATCCTCCGCTGCGCGATGCGTCGACGAAATTGGCCAGGGCATCCCATGCAGGATAAGCCACGAGCAAAACCGCCGCGACCACCCCGGAATTCTGTCCCACCGTAAAGGCAGCCGCCACCCAGACAGCCGAGAACGCCGTCCGAGCGAAGTAATAAAGCTTGAACCATTGTTCCTGGCTGGCGCGGGAAAGATCGCCATCGTGAATCGTCATTGGATCATCCTCTCGACTAGTAGGTAGGGACTCTCGACGAACGTCGCAGAGTGATTGCTATTATGGTTAGTTGAGATCTAGGCCCGCATCCGGGGGGGAAGCGCGGAGCCGCTCCAGGAGCGGGCCCGTCACGACGGCGAATGCCTTCGGATCGCCATAGGCCCGTGCTGAAAGCATCGCGCCGTGAACGGTCGCCATGAACGCTTCAGCCTCGGCACGAGGGGTACTCATCAGTCGAAATTGGCCGTGCCGCGCACCGCGCTCCAGCACCGATGTAAGCCAAGCCGACAGCGAGCGGAAATGCGCCCGGACCTCAAGGCCAACTTCCTCGGGCAGCACGGGGAGCTCGCTTGCCAACAGCGCGCAGATACAAAACGGGGCGCTGGCGTTCGCGATGCAGGCTTCCCAATACCCGGCATAGATCCGCAACTGTTCGAGCGGATCGGATTCGTGAAGTTCGACATTTGCCATCCCCGCTTCAGTTTCTTCGCGATACCGCGCAACCAGCGTCCGAACCAGATCGACCTTGCTTGGGAAATGGTGATGAATGCTCGCCTTACGGATCCCGACCACTTCAGCGATGTCGGCATAACTGAATCCGTTGTAGCCGCCAGCCACGATCAGTGAACGTGCACAAGCCAGGATGTCGTCAGAGGTGGTATACAAGTTGCTCATGCTTTTACCTACCTTCTGGTAGGATGGCAGTCAAGCCTCCTTGCAACGCGAGTAGCGTGAAATTGCGTGGCTATGGCGTAGACCTCATTCGATCTTCATTGTTTTCGGCCCGCCATCCATTCAGAAAGCTCCGGGTGTTTGTCGATCGAGGTAGCCATCCCACTTCGAGGACGAGGCAACACCCTTCGGCCGACCGGGCCACCGCTAATCGCCGTGCGGCACTAGGCGTTTGCACCGACTGCGCTATCTCCCCATCGTCAGCTTGTTCTATCGCTGGTTGAAGACTGGGAGGTTTCCATGGATCGGCGACTATTTTTGACAGGAATGTTTGGCATTGCCGGGGCCGCGGCCCTTGCAAGCACAGTTCGGCCAATCAACGCAGTGGCCGGCGTTCCAACTGCCAGAAGCGGCATTCTCGATGAACTCGAGGCGCCGGATGTCGAGACCTTCGACGACGACGAAACTCAAGCGGAGTTGCAACCAGTCTATCATCGCGGGTGGCATATGCCGCGCCGGCGCCGCCGGCGCGCCTGGAGAAGGGTCTGTCGCGTTTACTGGCGAAACGGCTATCGGCGCAGGCGGTGCTTCCGCAGGCGCGTCTGGGTCTGGTTTCGATTCTAGCAACTGGCCGGCTTGAACCCCGGCCATCGCGGCCGGGGTTTTCGCCTCAGGCGGCCGTTAGCGCCCGTAGGGAGCTTTCCTAAGGGCGCGGAGGAGGCTGACGGTGTTTGCAGGTTTCAGAGCCACCAGCCTACGACTGGACGATACGACGATTTTCGCAAGGGTCGGAGGCACCGGCCCGCCGCTGCTGCTTCTTCACGGTTTTCCAGAAACGCATCTGATGTGGAGGGATATCGCCGCAGCCTTGGCGCTCCGCTTCACGGTCGTCGCCGCCGACCTTCGAGGCTATGGCCAAAGCGGATGCCCGGTTTCCTCTGCCGATCATAGCCCGTACGCCAAGCGCGCCATGGCCGGCGACATGGTTCAGGCCATGAAGCAAGTGGGGTTTGAGCGGTTCATGGTTGCCGGGCATGATCGCGGCGGGCGGGTTGCCTATCGCCTGGCGCTCGACCATCCCGACAACGTGCTCAAAATCGCCGTCCTCGACATCATCCCCACCGCCGCAACATGGGATCGGGCGGATGCCAGACTGGCGCTTGGCTTCTGGCCCTGGAGCCTTCTTGCCCAGCCGGAGCCCCTGCCGGAGCGTCTGATCGGCGCGGCTCCCGATGCTGTCGTCGACGATGCAATAACGCAGTGGGGATCGTCGGCGAAAATTGTCTCCAAAGAGGTCAGGAACGCCTATGTTGATGCGCTTCGCGATCCCGCGCATATTCATGCCATCTGCGAAGAGTATCGCGCCGCTGCGACGATCGATCGTGAACAGGACGCGTTGGACCACGCAAACGGTCGTCGCATCGACTGTCCGCTACTGGCGCTATGGAGTGGCGAAGGCGCCCTGGAGAACTGGTATGCGCAAGAAGGCGGGCCGCTGGCCATCTGGAGGAAATGGGCCGACAGAGTGGCAGGACGCGCTGTCCAAGGCGGGCACTTTTTCCCGGAAGAGCACCCCGACAAGACGGCAGCGGCTCTCTCGGAATTCTTTGACGACAAACAGGTCGGTCAGCACAGAGTATTGTAGAGGTCACATGCTTCAGTTACGCGGAACCTCGCGAGTGCTTCGCGGCCCCAGATCGAGAACCCTCCGTAAATCCGCCCGTCCGGCATCAATGTGCTTGATAAGGGAATGAAGGCGATCTCCACGGCCGCGCCTCTGATATGCAGCCTCATGTTTGTCGGAAGTTGCGCATCGCCTTTGCCGGCATCCTTTGATGCTGCGAAATACGACAAGATGAGTTGCGTCGAGCTCAACGTGGCGATAGGCGCGGTCGCCGACGAAATGTCGGCGACAGCCATCGCTCGTGGCAAAGTCGTCCACACCAACATTCCGGGCTGGCTGTTGGGAGGGCAGCGTGTCGCCTCGACCGTAGCTGCCCGCCAGAGTGCGAAGATCGAGCGCTTGCGGCGGCAGGAGGCTGCGATTGCAGCGGCGAGACGAAGCCGGTGCTAATCGTCTCTTAGCCGTTCGATAAATCGCCTCTTATGGATATGCCGATCGCGGATCGCCTGCAGCCTGCGAGCAAAATCGTGGGTCGTGCCACATTCCTCGGCGATTGCCTTGAGGTCGAGCAGAAGGCTGGCGGCCTCATCGTAGCCGGGAGGGTTGCGGCGTTCGATCTCGTTCTCCACCTCACGCCAGACGCTTTCGCCGCGCCGCGAGAGCGCATCGAGCCGAATACGGCGGGCGCGCGCCTCTTCCGCCGCCTGCCGTTTTCTTTCAGCCTCTCGTTGCTCCTCCTGCGCGTGCTCGCGGGCCTGACGGATCGCCTCGGCACGGGCTCGCAGTTCGCCGGCCGAGCGCGGAACAGTGGCCATGGGGCTTCCAACAGAGACTTTCAACATCGAGCGATTCCGGACGAACGCCCGAAGCTCGTTTTCAACATGCCGATCGCCGTCGACGAGACGAACGAGCAGCGTCGTCTTTTCATGATCGGACAAGGCGCCGACTGAACGCCGGACCATATCCGGCGACAATTCCGTTGTCGCGCCGGCGGGACGCTCGCCCGCCGCAGCGACGAGGTCGGCGTCGAGCTGAAAGAAGCGCGCGAAAGCGTCGAGCGCGGGCGTCATCGGGCCGATCCCCGGCAAAGGCTCCGCCTCGTCCGGCTTGACGGAACCGATCTCGGCCGCCTTCAGCCACAGCAGGTAGAAAAGCCTCAGATCGCCGCCGAGCACGTCGGCGCGCAGCGGCGCGAGTGCTTCGAGCCAGTGCGAGTCGTCGTCCCAATTATCCCAATCGTCCGCAGGTTCCAGTTCTTCGCACAGGATGTCGACGATCAGGTTCTCGCCGGACGTGCTGATCTCGAGGCAATCGACCGCATGTAGGAATCCCTCGAGACGCTGCCGGTCGATTAATCGCGCTGGAAACCGGATCATCAGCCGGTGGGTGCCCCAATTCGCCAAATAGAGATGAAGATCGAACCAACGCCGCATCAACGCGACCGGATCGCCTTTGAAGTCGCCCCACTCGTAGAAATTCGTGAAGCTCGTGGCCGTAATCCGCGCCCGCGTCGACACATCGCGCAAGTCCCGGCGATCCGCTTCGCTGAGTGGGCGGTCGACCGCCCGAAACTCGTAGTATTGATATTCGCTCATGGTTGCTTGGCTGCTGGCCGATCCTCGTCCCACAGGTCAGTTCAGGATAGAGCTGTGTCGAGATCGAACTCGCCCCGTCTGGCCCTTTCTGCACAGGAATTTGCCGTTTGTGCGGATGAACCGTTGAAAGGCAGCCGGCCTGTCGTAGATTTGGCAAGCGCGAACGGCAGCGAGGACGCCATGAAGAAGGAAGAACTGGACTCCGTCCTTGGCTCGACGAGTTGTCGAGATTGACAGCGCCGGTCACAAATCCTTGGCGCCATGTCGGACGCAATGATCCGTGTCCCTGTGGAAGCGGCAAGAAAGCAAAGAAATGCTGCCTGGCAAACTAACCTGTTGCAGTGTCGCGCAATTGCGAGTTTTGATTTTTGGCTACCCTCACGCCGATCCACCGGATTGATGCGCAGCGATCGCGCCGAGGAATATCTCGCCGAAATCCTTGAGCTTGGCGGCGCCGACGCCGTTGACCGCGGCGAAGGCGTCCAGATCACGCGGGCAGCGTTCGGCCATATCGATCAGTGTACGATCCGAAAAGATCACGAAGGCCGGCACCTGGCGTTCCCGGGCAAGACGCAGCCGTACAGCCTTGAGCGCCGCCAGCAGCGCCGAATCCAGACCTTCCGTGCCTGCTGCGGTATCCTCAGGACGTATCTTGCCTCGCGATGACTGGCGCGCGTCCAAGCGATACCGGAATGAAGCCTCGCCCCGGGCCAGCGCACGGCCCTTCTCGGCAATGGCGAGGCCGCCATGGCCGGCTGAGTCCAATGTCAGGAACCCTCCCGCGACGAGTTGGCGGAGCAGCGACAGCAAGAGATTCTTCTTATGCGCCACACCGGTGCCAAAGCTGGCAAGCCTGTGGTGATTCCTGGCCAGGACCTTCTCGGTTTCATGGCCGAGCAGGACATCGACGACATGGGCAGCACCAAAGCGCTCGCCGGTCTGTGCGATCGCCGCCAGGATGATCCGCGCCTCCGCCTCGCCATCCGCATGCGGCGCCTGGTCGAGGCAGTTGTCGCAATTGCCGCAAGGCGAAGCACTTTCGCCGAAATAGCCAAGCAGGATCTGACGGCGGCACTGCGTCGTCTCGCAATAACCGATCAGCGTATCGAGTCGGCCATGCGCGCGCCTTTTGTGCTCAGCCGGCGCATCCTCGTCTTCGATGAAAAGCCGCCGCATGCGTATATCGCCGAGACCGAACAGCATATGTGCCTCGGCCGCCCGCCCGTCGCGGCCCGCCCGCCCGATTTCCTGATAATAGGCCTCCAAGCTGCCCGGCAGGTCGGTGTGGAAGACATAGGCGACATCCGGCTTGTCGATCCCCATTCCGAAGGCGATGGTCGCCACCATCACCACGCCGGACAAGGTCATGAAAGCATTTTGATTCGCTTCACGCGCGTCCTTGCTCATGCCGGCATGATAGGCGAGCGCGCGTACGCCGCTGCGCTCGAGGAACGCCGCCATCTCTTCGGTCTTTTTGCGTGACAGGCAATAGACGATCCCGCTGCGGCCGGTATGGCGCTGCACGAAGCCGAGCAGTTGGCGCTTGCTGTCCTGCTTGGGCTCAATGCTTAGCTTGATGTTCGGCCGGTCGAAGCCGAGCACCACGGTATCGACGCGCCCGTCGAACAGTTGCGCGGCAATGTCGGTGCGCGTCGTCTCGTCCGCCGTCGCCGTCAGCGCAATGATCGGCACTTTCGGGAAGATATCACGTAGTCTCGACAATTCTTCGTATTCGCGCCGGAACGCCGGTCCCCATTGCGAGATGCAATGTGCCTCGTCGATGGCGATCAGCCGGACATCGAGCTTGGTCAACGCCTCGAGCATTCGCACCGTCATTAGCCGCTCCGGTGCAAGATAGAGCAGGCGCGTCTGGCCTGCCGCGACACGGCGCCATCCAGCGACATTGGCATCGCGGTCGAGCGAGGAATTGATCGTATCGGCCGCCACGCCGGCAAGGCGCAATGCGGCGACCTGATCCTGCATCAGGGCCACCAGCGGCGAAACGACAATGGTGAGCCCGCCCAGCACCAGCGCCGGGACCTGGTAGCAGAGCGATTTGCCGGCGCCGGTCGGCATGACAGCCAGCACATGGTGCCCGGCCAGCAGCGCCTCCATAACAGGCGCCTGGCCGGGACGAAAATCATCGAAACCGAATACATCCCTGAGGACGCGCCGCTTGGAATCCTCTGCCGGGATGCTCGCTGCTGCCTGCATTACAGAACTTTCGGGGATACGACCTGCCGAAATTCCCCGGCGAATCGCCAGGTGATTGCCTGGACAGCAGATTCGAACATTTATCGACCCCTCTGGTCCTGTCCGCGGCACCGCCTGAGGCGAACTTCTCTCTCATTGGCCGATATCAGACCGTCGTTCCAGCCCCTATTCGCTTTGGCTGTGAATATCGCACCGCCCCGGAGCGGTTAATCCTATCTTCACCATCATTCGGCAGGTTCAGGTTCTGCGGTGATGTTTTGAGTACCGCGGCGCCACAAGCGCCCAGGCAACACGCCCGCGTCTCTCCGGAGGCGCGGGTTTTTCGTTCCGAGAACCGGCTGCCTGATCTTCGGCCCGCAGCTCAGTCGAGGAAATCGGCGCGGTGCGGCGTGAAGCTGTCGACCAGTCGTCCCGCCTCCAGCGCCTTGACGCCATGGACAAGGTTGGACGGAACGATGAAGCTGCTTCCCGTTTCCAGGACCTCGGTCCTGCCGTCGATGGTGACTTCGAAACAGCCTTCGGCGACGTAGCTTGCCTGGACATGCGGGTGCGAGTGCAGTGCGCCGACGCCGCCCTTGTCGAAACCGAACTCGACCATCATCAGTTCGTCCGTGTGCAGGAGCACGCGCCTGCGGTTGCCATCCGGCGTCGGCGTCCACGCAGCCTCGCCGGCATGCGAGAAGATTTTGGTTCCGGTCATCGCCAAACTCTCACCTTTTCATCGTGCCAGCCAGCCGCCGTCCACCGGCACCACCGCGCCGTGCATGTAGTTGGACGCCGGCGCCAGCAGGAAGACGGCTGCGTCGCCGATGTCTTCCGGCGCGCCCCAGCGTCCGGCCGGGATGCGCGCCAGGATCGAGGCGCTGCGGTCGGGATCGGCGCGCAGCGCCTCGGTGTTGTTGGTCTCGATATAGCCCGGCGCAATGCCGTTGACATTGATGCCCTTTGCCGCCCATTCACAGGCCAGCAGCCGGGTGATGCCGAGCACGCCGTGTTTGGAGGCGGTGTAGGAGGCGACACGGATGCCGCCCTGGAAGCTCAGCACCGAAGCGATGTTGACGATCTTGCCGCGCCGTCCCGGCTCGGCAAGCACGCGCCTGGCAAAACTCTGGCTGAGGAAGAACACCGTCTTCAGATTGACGCCGATGACGTCATCCCAGTCGGCTTCGGTCAGGTCGACCGCGTCGGCACGCCGGATGATGCCCGCATTGTTGACCAGGCCGTCGAGCGGTCCGGTGCCGTCCCAGACGCGGTCAAGCATCGCCTGGGCAGTTGCATCATCACCAAGATCGCAGCGGACCGCCTCGAAGCGGCCGCCGACAGCCGCAACCTTCTCCGCCGTCTCGTCCATCGCCGACCGGCCGACGCCGACGACCGCGCCGCCGGCGCGCACGATCGACACGGCGATGCCCTGGCCGATGCCGGTATTGGCGCCGGTGACGAGGATGCGCTTGCCGGCAAGGCTGAAGGCCGAGAGATCGCTCACCTGAGCTCCTCCATCGCCACCAGGTCGACATCGGTATAGTCGACATTGTCGCCGGCCATCGCCCAGATGAAGGCGTAGTTCGAGGTGCCGGCGCCCGAATGGATCGACCATCCCGGCGACAGCACCGCCTCCTCGTTGCGCATGACGAGATGGCGCGTTTCGTCCGGTTCGCCCATGAAGTGAAACACCCGCGCCGCCTCCGGCAGGTCGAAATAGAGATAGGCCTCCATGCGCCGGTCATGCACATGGCATGGCATGGTGTTCCAGACCGAACCGGGGGCAAGCTGCGTCATGCCGACGACAAGCTGACAGGTTTTTACGCCGTCGGCATGAATGAACTGGAAGATCGAGCGCTCGTTGGAGGTTGCCTGGCTGCCGAGATCGAGCCGCTTGGCATCGCCGATGCGGATCAGCCGGTTGGGGTGGCCCTGATGCGCCGGCGCGCTGAGCAGGTAGAACTTAGCCGGCTCAGCCGGATTGGCCGCAGCGAACGATACCTCATCCGTGCCCATGCCGAGATAGAGCATGTCGCGCGCCTGCAGCTCGTAGGATTGGCCGCCGGCTTTGACGACGCCTGCACCGGCGATGTTGACGATGATCATCTCACGGCGGTCGAGAAAATTCTTGGTCCCGGTCGGCTTGATCGCCTGCAGCGGCAGCGGTGTACCGGCGGGCATGGCGCCGCCGACGATCATGCGGTCGTAATGGGTGTAGGTCAGGCCGATGCGGCCGGGCTGGAACAAGTCCTCGATCAGGAAATTGTGTCGCAGCTCGTCCGTTCCCATGGCTGCGGCAGAAACAGGGTCGATGGCGAAGCGGGAGGTGAAATCCGTGTGATCGTCAGATTGAATCATTGCTGCCTCAATTGCTCATTCGGTTGCCGCGGCCTTGACCGAGTCGGCATAAAAAACCTGGCGCGCGTGCAGGCGCTCGCGATAGCGCTGCTGGCTGGCACCGAGATGCGCGCGCATCGCCTCCCGCGCCGCTTCGGCATCGCCTGACGAGATCGCATTGAGGATTACCAGATGCTCACGCTGCAGGCCGCGCTGATAGGCGTCCGATTGGGCGATCTCGGTCGACCAGGGCGAGGTCACGTCGCAAGGAATGGCGCGGCGGCCGAGCACGTCGAGCATCTCGACATAGAACGGATTGTTGGTGGCGCTGGCGATTGCACGGTGGAAGGCAAGGTCGGCCGGTCCAGTCGGCTCGCTGTTGAGGAGCAGCCGTTCGAACTCGAAGAAGGCTTCCTGGATTGCCGCTTCCTGCGCGGCGTTGCGCCGGATGGCGGCGAGCCCGGCGGATTCGATCTCGATCGCCAACCTGACTTCGAGCACGTTGAGGGCAATCGAATCCTTGCTGCCCATCTCCGCTGCCAGGGCACCGAACGCTGTCGAGATATGTTCGGTGACGAAAACGCCGGCGCCTTGGCGCGGCTCGACCAGGCCGTCCGCGGCAAGCTTGGCCAGCGCCTCGCGTATCACGGTGCGGCTGACCCCGAAGGTTTCCGTCAGCTGGCCCTCGGTCGGCAGCTTTTGCCCGGGCTGGATCTCGCCCGCCTGCAGCTGCTTGCGGATCGCAGCGACGACGGTTTCCGAAAGCTTCGGTCTTCGTTCGACGCGGAGCCCGACGGCAGTGTCCGATGCCATGTCGCACCCCCTATTTGAAGACGCTCGGCAGCCATAGCGAAATGGCCGGAATGTAAGTGACGAGCGCCAGCACCACGAGGCCTGCGCCATAGAACGGCCAGATCGAGCGCATCGATTCCCAGACGGATATCTTGCCCACTGCGCATGCCACGAACTGCACCGCGCCCACCGGCGGCGTGTTCAGCCCAATGCCGAAATTGAGGATCATGATGACGCCGAAATGCACCGGATCGACGCCGTAGGCCTGCGCCACGGGCAGGAAGATCGGCGTGCAAATGATGATCGTTGGCCCCATGTCCATGAACGTGCCGAGGAACAGCATCAGGAGGTTGAGCAGGAGAAGCACAACCAGCGGATCGTCCGAGATCGCGTTCATGGAGGCGATGAGCGCTGCCGGCACTTTCAGGAAGGCCATCAGCCACGAGAACGCCGCCGCCATGCCGATGATGAGCAGCACCATGGCCGTGGTGCGCACGGCGCCATGGGTGGCATGAACGAACCCTTCCCAGGTCATCTGCCGGTAAACGAAGACGGTCACGAGCAGCGCATAGATGACGGCGATACAGGAACTCTCGGTGGCGGTGAAGACGCCCGATCGCACGCCGCCGAAGATGATCGCGATCAACAGCAGGCCGGGCACGGCGACGGCGAAAAGATGCGCGACCGCGGTGAAGCCCGGAAACGCCTCGGTCGGATAGCCGCGGGAGCGCGCCACGATATAGGCGGTGACCATCAGCGACAGGGCCAGCAGCAGGCCCGGGATGATACCGGCCGTGAACAGATCGGCGATGGAGATCTTTCCGCCTGCCGAGATCGAGTAGATGATCATGTTGTGCGACGGCGGCAGCAGCAGCGCGATCAGCGCCGCCATCGACGTGACGTTGACGGCGTAGTCCGCTCCATATCCACGCGCCTTCATCTGCGGGATCATCAGGCCGCCTACCGCCGCTGCCTCCGCCACCGCTGAGCCGGAAATGCCGCCGAACAATGTAGCGGTGGCGATGTTGACCTGCCCGAGGCCGCCGCGCAGATGGCCGACGAGCGAGCCGGCGAAGGCAACGATCTTGCTGGCGATGCCGCCGCGCACCATCAAGTCGCCGGCGTAGATGAAAAACGGAATGGCCAGCAGCGAAAAGACGCTCATGCCGGAATTCAGGCGCTGGAATACGATCAGCGGCGGCAGGCCCATATAGAGGACGGTGGCGAGGCTTGCGACGCCGAGGCAGAAAGCGATCGGCGTGCCGATAAGCATCAGCAGGGTGAAGACGCCGAAGAGAATCCACAGTTCCATGGCGTCAGACCTTCACGTTGGCGGTGTCGAGTTCGGCCGCGACTTCGGCCGGCGGCAGTTCATCGAGGGCATCGTCGATCGGCGCGCCGGAGAGGCGAAGCACAATGCGCTCCAGCGTGAAGAGCACGATGAGCGCGCCTCCCGCGACAAGCGGGACGTAGTCCCAGCCCCCCGATATGCCGAGCGACGGCAAGACAGAGCCCCAGGTCAATGCGACCAGCTGACTGCCGTACCAGATCATGCCGATGCCGAAGGCGAGCGCGACGAGGTCCGAAATCATCCGCAGCCAGCGCTTGCCGCCTTTCGGCAGCACGTAGAGCAGGACGTCAAAGCCGAGGTGATAGTTCTCGCGCACGCCGACGGCAGCGCCGAGGAAAATGAACCAGCTCATCAGCATCACCGAGCCCGGCTCGGTCCAGCTCGGCGAGCGGTTCAGAATATAACGGCCGAACACCTGCCAGGCGACGAAGGCGGTCATCAGCACCAGCCCGATGCCGGCGATCGACAGCGCCGCCGTGCTGACGCGCGACATCACTTGCGCGACGCCGGACAGAAGCGGTGTTGGTCTTGGGCTGGAAGTCACCGGCTTTCTCCCCAGGAGGATGGCGGCGCGGAATGTCCGCGCCGCCGCTTGATCACTGCACGGCCTTGATGGCTTCGACCATGGCCTTCAGCTTGTCGTTCTTGACGTGCTTCTCGTAGACCGGCCCCATCGCGTCGATGAAGGGCTGCTTGTCCGGCGTCGTGATCTGCGAACCGGCCGCCTCGACCTTGGCGCGCGATTCCTTGACCTTGGCGGTCCACAGCTCGCGCTGCTTGGCGACGCTCTCCTTGGCGGCCGCCTTGAAGATCGCCTGGTCTTCCGGCGTCAGCTTGTCCCAGCTCGACTTCGCCATGACGAAGGCTTCCGGCACCATCGTGTGCTCGTCGAGCGAATAGTACTTGGCGACTTCCGCGTGCTTGGCGGTGTCGTAGCTCGGAAAATTGTTCTCCGCGCCGTCGATCACCCCGGTCTCGATCGCCGAATACACTTCGCCATACGGCATCGGCGTCGCGTTGGCGCCGAGTGCCGCCACCATGTCGACGAAGATGTCGGACTGGATGACGCGGAACTTCATCCCGGCCATGTCGGCTACGGTGTTGATCGGCTTCTTCGAATTGTAGAAGGAGCGCGAGCCGCCGTCGTAAAAGGCGAGCAGCACCAGCCCGACCTGGTCGAACGCCGCCGCGATCTGGTCGCCGATCGCCCCGTCCATGACCTTGTGCATATGCTCTTCCGAACGGAAGATGTAGGGCAGCGAGGGCACGGTGGTCTCCGGGATGAGCCCGTTGAACGGCGCCATCGAGACGCGGTTGAGATCGATCACGCCGGTGCGCACCTGCTCGATCGTGTCCTTTTCCTCGCCAAGTTGCGCGGAAGGATAGATCTCGACCACATAGCGGCCGCCCGTGCGCTCCTTCACCAGCTCGCCGAAATATTTGACCGCCTCGACCGTCGGATAGCCATCCGGGTGGGTGTCGGACGAGCGCAGGACCGTCTGGGCGCTTGCCGATCCGGCCAGCAGTGCGGCGGCAACTAGCGTAGCTCCCGCCAGTCTCGAAAAATGCAGCATTGGTTTCCTCCCGTTTTGAACGATGGCGGCAAGCGCCGTTAGAGCCGGTACGCCTTTTTCGCGAGCGTATAGGCAAGTTCCTGCGCCAGCTCGTGCGCTTCGTGCTCGCCGAGCCGATGCTCGGCGACGAGACGCGCCAGATATGCGCAATCGACCCGGCGCGCCACATCATGGCGGGCCGGTATGGATGGAAAGGCGCGGGTGTCGTCGTTGAAACCGACGGTGTTGTAGAAACCGGCCGTTTCGGTGGTCATCTCACGGAACCGGCGCATGCCTTCGGGGCTGTCGTGGAACCACCAGGCCGGCCCGAGCTTCAATGCCGGATAGACGCCGGCGAGCGGCGCCAGCTCGCGCGCATAGCTGGTCTCGTCGAGGGTGAAGAGGATGATGGTGAGGTCGCGCTCCAGCCCGACACAGTCGAGCAGTGGCTTCAGCGCCGTCACATAGTCGGTTCGGGTCGGAATATCGAAGCCTTTGTCCCTGCCGAACTTGTGAAAGATAGCCGGCGAATGATTGCGCCAGGAGCCGGGATGGATCTGCAGGACCAGCCCGTCGTCGCGGCTCATCTTGGCCATCTCGGTCAGCATCTGGGCGCGGAACAGCTTTCGCTCGCGCTCGTCGTCCGAGCCCCGGCGGATGCGGTTGAACAGCTCCTGCGCGGCGGCATCCGAGAGATTGGCGGTTTCGGCCGTCGGATGGCCGTGATCGGAGGAAGTCGCGCCAAAGCTCTTGAAGAAGGCCCGCCGCTGGCGATGCGCATCGAGATAGCCGGCCCAATTGCCGGTGTCGCAGCCGGTGATCTCGCCAAGCCGGTCGAGATTGGCCGAAAAGCCTTCGAAGTCGGGATCGACGATCGCATCCGGCCGATAGGCGGTGACGACGCGGCCCTCCCAGCCGCTGTCGCGGATCATCTGGTGCCATCTGAGATCGTCGAGCGCGCCTTCGGTCGTTGCGATGACTTCAATGTTGAAGCGCTCGAACAGCGCTCGCGGGCGAAAATTCTCCCACTGCAGCAAGGTCGAGATCATGTCGTAATGGCGGTCGGCGGTTGCGGCCGTCAGCGGCTCGTCGATGCCGAACAGGTGGGCAAGCACGTGGTCGAACCACAGCCGGGTCGGCGTACCCCGGAACAGGTAATAATGCTCGGCGAAGCACCGCCAGATCGTTCTGCCGTCGGTTTCAACCGGCGAGCCGTCAAGCGTCGGCACCCCAAGCTCCTCAAGCCGAACGCCCTGGCTGAACAGCATGCGGAAAATGTAGTGGTCCGGCACGATCAGCAACTGCGCCGGATCGGGAAACGCCTCGTTGAGCGCATACCAGCGCGGATCGGTGTGGCCGTGCGGGCTGACGATCGGCAGGTCTTTGACCGCGGCATAGAGATCGCGGGCCAGCGAACGCGGGCGCGCCTCGGCGGCAAACAGCAAGTCCGGATCCGTCAATGCGGCCACGTGAATCCTCCCAATCCGGACATCGGTAGGGTTGGAAAGAAATAATGTCAACATACAAAAACTGGGTTGTTGTATGATGACTTTTCGTCGGCCATTGCCCATTGTGCGTGACGGCATCGGGTGTTAGGCCGCCTGCCAGCAGTGACCCAACAATCTCGATCAGACACGTGGCGCAATGACCAATAGACGCCTTTCCAACAGCACGCTGAAGGCACTGCCGGCTTCGGTCGCGGTCCCGCGCTACGCCCGCGGCGCTATTGCACCGGGCATCGTCCATCTCGGCGTCGGTGCCTTCCATCGCGCCCACCAGGCGGCCTATGTCGACGACTGCCTGGCGGCGGGTGAGGCGGACTGGGGCATTGTCGGCGTGTCCTTGCGCAGTCCTGACACGCGCGACGCACTGGCGCCGCAGGATGGCCACTACACGCTGGCGATCAGGAGCAGCGTCGGCGAAGAGCTGCGCGTCGTCGGCTCGATCCTGTCGCTGCTGGTGGCGCCGGAAGATCCGGCTGCGGTGCTCGCCGCCCTGACCGATCCGCGCACCCGCATCGTCACGCTGACGATCACCGAAAAGGCCTATTTGAGGGCAGCCGGCGGCGGCCTCGACAATACCCACCCCGACATCGTCCATGATCTGGCCAACCCGCAAATGCCACGGACGGCGCATGGTTTCCTGACCGAGGCGCTGTCGCGCCGCCGTGCCGCCGGCATCCAGCCTTTCACCGTGCTCTGCTGCGACAACCTTCCGGCCAATGGTGCCACACTGCACCGCCTGCTGGTCGAATTCGCCGCACTGCGCGATGCCAGGCTCGCCACTTCGGGCGATGCCAGGCTCGCCGCACACATCGCCGACGGCGTCGCCTTCCCGTCGAGCATGGTCGACCGCATCGTGCCGGCGACCACCGATGCCGACCGGGCGCGTATCGCCGTCGAGCTCGGCGTCGAGGATGCCTGGCCGGTGATGACCGAGCCGTTCTGCCAATGGGTGGTCGAGGATGATTTCCCGGCAGGCAGGCCGGCCTGGGAAAAGTTCGGCGTCACCATGGTCGGCGACGTCGGGCCCTTCGAGGACATGAAGCTGCGGCTGCTCAACGGTTCGCATTCGGCAATCGCCTATCTCGGCCTGCTCAGCGGCTACGACACGGTCGACCGCGCCTTTGCCGATCCGGCGATCCGGCAATTCGTCGACGGACTATGGGCCGAGGCCATCCCGACGCTGCCGCAGGACGCCGGGCTCGATACGGCCGGCTACACGGCCCAGCTCGCCGAACGCTATTCGAACACCGCGCTCGCCCATCGCACCGCGCAGATCGCCAATGACGGCAGCCAGAAGCTGTCGCAGCGCATCGTCGCCTCGGCCCTTGATCGGCTGGGCGCCGGTGACCCGCCCGCGCATCTCATGCTGGTGGTGGCGGCCTGGATTGCCGCTTGCGAGGCGCGCGGCAAAACCTTGCCGGAAGCCCATTTCACCGACCCGATCGACACTCGGCTTACGGCGCTCGGCAGCCGGCCGGCTGATGAAACGGTGACAGCGATGTTCGATCTCGCCGGCTTCGCCAAGGACCATGCCCACCGCATGACACTGATCGATCTGACGGCAGCCCATCTCGAGCGCCTGCGGCGGGGCGGCACTGCCGCAGCTTTGGCGGCGCTTGGCATAGGGAGTGAGAAGCCATGAGACAGACCTGGCGCTGGTTCGGGCCGGACGATCCGGTGACGCTTGCCCATGTCCGTCAGGCCGGCGCCGTCGGCATCGTCAGCGCGCTGCATCACCTCAATGACGGCCGCGCCTGGCCGGCGGACGAGATCGCCAGGCGCAAGGCCGAGATCGAGGCAGCAGGCCTGACCTGGGATGTGGTCGAGAGCATCGTCGTCCATGAGGACATCAAGACCCGCAGCGGCAACTGGCGCAGCCTGATCGACAATTACAAGGCGTCGGTCCGCGCCGTCGCCGCCGCCGGGATCAATACCGTCTGCTATAATTTCATGGCGATCACCGACTGGACGCGCACAGACCTCGATTATCCCATGCCGCATGGCGGCACGGCGCTGCGCTTCGATGTCGTCGAGCTCTGCGCCTATGACGTCTTCATCCTCGAGCGAGAAGGGGCCGAGGCCGATCACCCACCGGCCCGCGTCGAGGCCGCGCGTGCGCGACTGCAAGGGATGAGCGACAGCGACAAGGCAAGGCTGGAGCGAAACCTGATCGGCTGGGTCCCGGCGCGCGAATTCATCTTCGATCGGGCAAGCTTCCGCCGCGCCCTCGACCTCTACAAGGACGTCTCCACCGAAGGCCTGCGCGAAAACCTGTTTGCCTTCCTGCGCGAGATCGTGCCGATCGCCGAAGAGGCCGGAGTCAGATTGGCGATCCACCACGACGATCCGCCCTTTTCGCTGTTCGGCCTGCCGCGCATCGTTTCCAACGCCAATGATGCCCGCGCGCTGCTCGACGCGGTCGCTTCGCCGGCTAACGGGCTGACCCTGTGCACCGGCTCCTACGGCGCGGGCGCGCAGAACGATCTGCCGACGATGGCCGAGGCCTTCGCCGAAAACATCCATTTCGCCCATCTGCGCAATGTCACCAAGGAGCCAGACGGCTCCTTCCACGAAGCCGAGCACCTCGACGGCGACACCGACATGGTGGCGGTCGTGTCGGCGCTGATTGGCGAAGAGCGGCGGCGCAAGGCGGCAGGCAGGGCGGACTGGCAGATCCCGATGCGTCCGGACCATGGCCATGCCATTGTCGATGACATCGGCAAGAAGGTGAACCCCGGCTATTCCTGCATCGGCCGCCTGAAGGGCCTCGCCGAACTGCGCGGCGTCATGCGCGCAGTAGAGGCACTGACGGTGTGACCAGCCCCCCTTCTCCCCTTGTGGGAGAAGGTGGCCGAGCGGAGCTCGGTCGGATGAGGGGTGCTCCAGGGATCGCCGCCGTCTCAGTTCTTCCAACACCCCTCAACCGTCTCGGCGCTGCGCGCCGATCCACCTTCTCCCACAAGGGGAGAAGGCAAGGGGCGCCTGTTAAGCCGGCAACAGCGCACCTTCAAGCGTCGTAAGCTGGTTGAGGAACTGCTCGGCCTTGCTGCGGGTCTGGTCGTCCTTGGCGTCGGCGGCGTCTTCCCTGGCCTCCTGGATGCGGCGGGCAAGGTCGGCGCGGTCGATGTCGCCGACGGCCACAGCCGATTCCGCCAGCAGCGTGCAGCCGGCCGGAACGATGTCGGCAAAGCCGCCGAACACCACATAGCGCTCTTCCTTGCCTTGGGCGGTCTTTAGCGTGACGACGCCCGGCTTGATCGTCGTCATGACCGGCGCGTGATGCGCCATGACAGTCATTTCGCCCTCGGCGCCCGGAATGACGACGGATTCGACCTGCTCGGAAACCAAGAGGCGCTCCGGCGAGACCAGTTCGAATTTGAAAGCTTCAGGCATGATCAATTTAGCGACTGGTGAATGGTGAATGGTGAATAGTCAGAAAGAATGACCTTCACTCAGCCCCCGATTTCCTATCCGCTACTCCCCATTCACAATTCACTATCGACCATTCACCATCAGGCCGCTTCAGCGGCCAGGCGCTGTGCCTTCTCGACCGCTTCCTCGATGCCGCCGACCATGTAGAAGGCGGCCTCCGGCAGATGGTCGTAATCGCCGTTGCAAAGGCCCTTGAAGCCCTTGATGGTGTCGGCGAGGTCGACCAGCTTGCCCGGTGCGCCGGTGAACACTTCGGCGACGAAGAAGGGCTGCGACAGGAAGCGCTCGATCTTGCGGGCGCGGGCCACGGTCTGCTTATCCTCTTCCGACAGCTCGTCCATGCCCAGGATGGCGATGATGTCCTGCAACGACTTGTAGCGCTGAAGGATCGACTGCACCTGGCGGGCGACCTGGTAATGCTCTTCGCCGACAACCATCGGGTCGAGCATGCGCGAGGTCGAATCGAGCGGATCGACCGCCGGATAGATGCCCTTTTCCGAAATCGCGCGGTTGAGCACGGTCGTCGCGTCGAGGTGGGCGAACGAGGTCGCCGGTGCAGGGTCGGTCAGGTCGTCGGCCGGCACATAGATCGCCTGCACCGAGGTGATCGAACCCTTGGTCGTCGTGGTGATACGCTCCTGCAGCGCACCCATGTCGGTGGCCAGCGTCGGCTGGTAGCCCACGGCCGAAGGAATGCGGCCGAGCAGCGCCGACACTTCCGAGCCCGCCTGCGTGAAACGGAAGATGTTGTCTACGAAGAACAGCACGTCCTGGCCCTGATCGCGGAAATATTCGGCAACCGTCAGCCCGGTCAGGCCGACGCGGGCGCGGGCGCCCGGCGGCTCGTTCATCTGGCCATAGACGAGCGCGGCCTTGGAGCCTTCGCCGCCGCCCTTCTTGTTGACGCCAGACTCGATGAACTCGTGATAGAGGTCGTTGCCTTCGCGGGTGCGCTCGCCGACGCCGGCGAACACCGAGAAGCCGCCATGCGCCTTGGCGACGTTGTTGATCAGTTCCTGGATCAGCACCGTCTTGCCGACGCCGGCGCCGCCGAACAGGCCGATCTTGCCGCCGCGGGCATAGGGGGCCAGCAGGTCGAGCACCTTGATGCCGGTGACCAGGATCTGCGCTTCCGTCGACTGCTCGACATAGGTCGGCGCCGGCTGGTGAATCGAGCGCATCTCGATGCCGTCGACCGGGCCTGCCTCGTCGACCGGCTCGCCGATGACGTTGATGATGCGGCCGAGCATGCCCGGGCCGACCGGCACGGTGATCGGAGCGCCGGTATCATAGACGTCCTGGCCGCGGACCAGACCTTCGGTCGAGTCCATGGCGATGCAGCGCACGGTGTTTTCGCCCAGATGCTGGGCCACCTCTAGCACCAGGCGATTGCCGACGTTGATCGTCTCAAGCGCGTTCAGGATCGCCGGCAGATGTTCGCCGAACTGGACGTCGACAACGGCGCCGATGACCTGGCGAACCTTGCCTGCCAGGCCGGTTTTCTTGATGGTGGCGGCCGGCGCATTCACAGCGGCGGCCTTGGTTGCTGCCGCCTTCTTGGCCGGAGCGGCCTTTGCTGCTGCCGGAGCCTTCGCTGGTGCCGCGGCCTTCGGGGCTACCGTCTTCGGGGTCGCTGCTTTCGCCATCGTTCTTACCCTTTTCGTCTCTTTGTTTCTCACACGCTTGAGGTCGATGACCTCCTTGTGGGCGTGCCTAGAGCGCCTCGGCGCCCGAAATGATTTCGATCAATTCCTTGGTGATCTGCGCCTGCCGCTGGCGGTTGTAGGTGATCGACAATTTGTTGATCATGTCGCCGGCGTTGCGCGTCGCATTGTCCATGGCGCTCATCTTGGCGCCCATCTCGCCGGCAGCATTCTCGAGCAGCGCGCGAAAAACCTGCACGGAAATGTTGCGCGGGATGAGATCGGAGAGGATCTCGCCCGGCTCCGGCTCGTATTCGTAGACGGCGCTGCCGCCATCCCTCACTTCCGCGCCAGCCGCAGGCGCGCCCGCCGGGATAATTTGCTGCGCCGTCGGGATCTGGCTGATCACCGACTTGAACTGCGAATAGAACAGCGTGCAGATATCGAAGCCGCCTTCGTTGAACAGGTGGATCACCTTCTTGGCGATGGCATCGGCATTGACGAAGCCCAGCGTCTTGACCTCGCGCAGGTCGACACGCTCGATGATCAGCGCCCCGTAGTCGCGGCGCAATATGTCGAACCCCTTCTTGCCGACGCAGATGATCTTGACCTGCTTGCCGTCTGCCAGAAGCTTACGGATGTGGTCGCGGGCAAAGCGGGCGATCTGCGAATTGAAGCCGCCGCACAGACCGCGTTCGGCCGTGCAGACGACAAGCAGATGCACGTCGTCCTTGCCGGTGCCGGTCATCAGCGCCGGGGCATCGCCGCCGCCGCCGATCGCCTGGGTGATGTTGGCCAGCACCGCGCCCATGCGCTCCGAATAGGGACGCGCCGCTTCCGCCGCTTCCTGCGCGCGACGCAGCTTCGCCGCGGCGACCATCTGCATCGCCTTGGTGATCTTCTGCGTCGCCTTGACCGAGGCGATACGGTTACGAAGGTCTTTTAACGAAGGCATGCTTCAAACCTGATCCCGTCCGTCCTGCTCAAGCAAAGGTCTTGGCGAAGGCGTCGATTTCTGCCTTCAGCCTGGCGCGCAGATCGTCGGACAGCGCCTTCTCCTTGCGGATGCCGTCGAGCACGTCCTTGCCGGCCGAGCGCATATGCGACAACAGGCCATGCTCGAACTTGCCGACCTGGTTGATCGCCAGCTTGTCGAGATAGCCGTTGACGCCGGCGAAGATCACCGCGACCTGCTCCTCGACTTTGAGCGGCGAGAATTGCGGCTGCTTCAACAGCTCGGTCAGACGCGAGCCGCGGTTGAGCAGGCGTTGCGTGGCGGCATCGAGGTCGGAGCCGAACTGCGCGAAAGCAGCCATTTCGCGGTACTGCGCGAGCTCGCCCTTGATTGACCCGGCAACCTGCTTCATCGCCTTGATCTGCGCCGAGGAGCCGACGCGCGACACCGACAGGCCGACATTGACCGCCGGGCGCACGCCCTGGAAGAACAGATTGGTTTCCAGGAAGATCTGGCCGTCGGTGATCGAGATGACGTTGGTCGGGATATAGGCCGAAACGTCGTTGGCCTGCGTTTCGATGATCGGCAGCGCCGTCAGAGACCCGCCGCCATTTTCGTCGTTGAGCTTGGCAGCGCGCTCGAGCAGGCGCGAGTGCAGGTAGAAGACGTCGCCGGGATAGGCCTCGCGGCCCGGAGGACGGCGCAGCAGCAGCGACATCTGGCGATAGGCGACGGCCTGCTTCGACAGATCGTCGTAGCTGATCAGCGCGTGCATGCCGTTGTCGCGGAAATATTCGCCCATGGTGCAGGCGGTGAACGGCGCCAGGAACTGCATCGGCGCCGGATCGGAGGCGGTCGCGGCGATGATGATCGAATAGTCGAGCGCGCCGCGCTCTTCCAGGACCTTGACGAACTGCGCCACGGTCGAGCGCTTCTGGCCGACGGCGACATAGACGCAGTACAGCTTTTCCTTCTCAGGGCCGTTGTCGTGCACCGATTTCTGGTTGAGCATGGTGTCGAGGATGATCGCGGTCTTGCCGGTCTGGCGGTCGCCGATGACCAGCTCGCGCTGGCCGCGGCCGACCGGGATCAACGCGTCGATGGCCTTGAGGCCGGTCGACATTGGCTCGTTCACCGATTTGCGCGGGATGATGCCGGGCGCTTTGACGTCGACGCGCTTGCGTTCGGTGGCCTGGATCGGGCCTTTGCCGTCGATCGGGTTGCCGAGCGCGTCGACGACGCGGCCGAGCAGACCCATGCCGACGGGTGCATCGACGATGGCGCCGGTGCGCTTGACGGTGTCGCCTTCCTTGATGTCGCGGTCGGCGCCGAAGATGACAACGCCGACATTGTCGGCTTCGAGGTTGAGCGCCATGCCGCGGATGCCGCCGGGGAACTCGACCATCTCGCCGGCCTGGACATTGTCGAGGCCGTAGACGCGGGCGATACCGTCACCGACGGACAGCACCTGGCCGACTTCGGAGACCTCGGCCTCCTTGCCGAAATTCTTGATCTGGTCTTTCAGAATTGCGGAAATTTCCGCGGCGCGGATGTCCATCAGCCGACCTCTTTCAGTGCAAGCTTGAGCGAATTGAGTTTGGTTTTGAGCGACGTATCGATCTGGCGCGAGCCGATCTTGACCACCAGTCCGCCGAGCAGCGACGGATCGACGGTGACCGTGATCGCCACGTCTTTGCCGGCGACGCTTTTCAGCGCTGCTTTCAGCTCGGTTTCCTGGGCAGGCGTCAGCGCATGCGCCGAGGTGACCTCGGCAGCGGTCTCGCCGCGGTGTTCGGCGGCGATCCGGCGGAACGCCTTGATCATGCCGGGCACGGCGAACAGCCGGCGATTCTGGGCAACGACGCGCAGGAAATTGCCGGTGAGGCCGGTAATCCCTGCTCTGTCGGCGATCGCGGCGATCGCCTTGGCCTGGTCCTCGCTGGAGAAGACAGGGCTCCTGATCAGCCGCGAAAGGTCAGCGCTGCCTTCGAGCATCGTTTCGAACCTGTTGAGGTCGGCCTCGACGCTGGCGACCGAATTGGCCTGCAGCGCGAGTTCGAACAGCGAACCCGCATAGCGTTCTGCGACACCTGAGATTGGCGATGACGATTGGGCCACGGACCGTCTTTTCTCTTGTCTGACAGGCCGCAGATTGTTGGCGCGAGCAAAAACTCTGGCTAAATCTTTGACCTTACTGCATTTTTCCAAGCACGGAGGCGCGGCTTCCGCTATCCCCGGTCGAAAGTCGATTGCCGTCTAGCACAGGCATTTTCAGACCGCAATGCGTCGTCCGGCATGGTTTTCAGGCACTATTGTCGCATCCGCCGGGCGAGTTCAGCAACCAACCCCGGATTGATCCATGATTCAGGGCAAAAAGCCGAAGGCGAAGGCAAGCGGCAGCGCCGCCAGCACCAGCTCGACGACGATGGAAGCCCAGTTGAACGGCGTGTTGGCGCCGTCCGACATCATCGATAGCAGCCGGCCGAAGGCGGTGAACAGCCAGGAGAAGCCGAGCGCCATATAGAGCAGCGGCTGCGCCAAGAGGATGCAGCACAGGCTGACACCGAGATAGAAGCCCGACATCCTGCCGCGACCTTCGGCGATCGCCGCCGCCTTCTCGGGCTTGACCTGCAGCCTGAGAATCCGGAAGGCCAGCCCTGGCGCCAGGAACAGCAGCAGCCCGAAAAGCAAGGTCACGACGGCGCTTGACCATGCCAGCCACTCGCCCTGGCTCATCGGCCATGGAAACGCAAATTCCATCCTTGTCCCCTCGTAAATGGATATTCAAAATTTTCGGGCATTCTAGCGAAGCAAGAGACATGCGCCAGATGGGCCGTCGCAATTTACGGGGCGTCAGCCCAACGCGAGCGCCGTTGTATCGACCGGGCTAACAGGACGTTACACAACGGGCTGTTTTTTTCTGCACAATTCCTATATTGTGACTACATGAGACCACAAGAGGTTCCGCGCATGAAGACGATGCAACTACGAGAGGCAAAGGCCAGCCTTTCCGCGCTCGTGGAGGCTGCTGAGAACGGTGAGCCCACGGTTATCACCAAGCACGGCAAGCCCGCAGTCATGGTGGTGCCAATCGGTGAGGGACGGAAACTTTATCCGCAGAACAGCCAAAAAGACTTCGTGGATTTCCTGCTTCAGTATCCAGGCGGCATCGAGCTTGAGCGAAACGAATCGCCGTCGCGGGAAGTGGAGTTTTGACCGGCTATCTGCTTGATACGTCTTTTCTCTCGGCATTTGCACCTGGTCGGCCTCTGCTTCCGGCACACGTGCAGAACTGGGTTGCCGAACAAGGAGAACGCGGCTCTTGGCAGCTCTCGTCGATCGTCATCTTGGAGGTGGAACGAGGAATCGCGAAACTGAAGCGGGCGGGCGGGCATATGAAGGCAGAGCGCATCAATGAGTGGTTCGAAAGGTTGCTTCTAGAGTTCAACCAGCGCATCCTTCCCATCGATTTAGCAATCGCGCGAGAAGCCGGAAAACTGGAAGACGCCACTATCGCCAGAGGCGCCAATCCGGGTCTGGCGGACGTTCTGATCGCAGCTACTGCCCGTTTGCACGGCCTGTCAGTTTTGACGGCCAACACCCGGCATTTTGCGATTCTCGACGTGCCTTACCTGAACCCATTCACCGAACGCGCCTCGAAAGGGTAATTCGACAGCTTACAAAAAGCTCTGCGGGTCGATGTCGACCTGGACTCGCACCGAGCCCCTTATCTTCGGTCCCTCGGCCAACATGGTGCGAATGAACCCTTGCATGTCGGCGCGCCGCTCGCCCTGGATCAGCAGGCGAAAGCGATGGCGGCCGCCGATCAATGACAGCGGCGCCTCGGCCGGGCCGAGCACGAACAGGTCGGTGGCTTGCGGCGCGGCGCGGCGCAGGCCACGGGCGTGCCCTTCGGCTTCGGCCCGTGTCGCCGCGCTGACGATGACGCCGGCGAGCCTGCCGAAGGGCGGCAGCCCCGCCCGCTCACGCTCGGCGATCTCGCGCTCGTAGAAGGCCTCGGCATCGCCTGAGACGATCGCGCGCATCACCGGGTGGTCGGGTTGGAAGGTCTGCAGCAGGCCGAGGCTTTTCTTGCCGGTGCGACCGGCGCGGCCGGTCACCTGGCTGAGCAGTTGGAAGGTGCGCTCGGCGGCGCGCGGGTCGCCATTGGCAAGGCCGAGATCGGCATCGACCACACCGACCAGCGTCATGTTGGGGAAGTTGTGGCCCTTGGCGACGAGTTGCGTGCCGATGACGATGTCGGCCTCGCCATTGGCGATGGCTTCAAGCTCGAGCCGCAGCCGCCGCACGCCGCCCATCAGGTCCGACGACAAGACGATGGTGCGGGCATCGGGGAAATGCGCGACGACCTCCTCGGCGATGCGCTCGACGCCTGGCCCGCAGGCGACCAGATGATCGAGCGTGCCGCATTCCGGACAGGCTTCGGGCCGGCGTTCATTGTGCCCGCAGTGGTGGCAGACGAGCTGGCCGCGAAAGCGGTGCTCGACCAGCCAGGCCGAGCAGACCGGACAGCCGAAGCGGTGGCCGCAGACCCGGCAGAGCGTCAGCGGCGCATAGCCGCGCCGGTTGAGGAACAGCAGCGACTGTTCCTTTCTTTCCAGCGTCTGCCGCATATGGCCGAGCAGCACCGGCGACAGGAAGCCGCCGCGTGCCGGCGGCGCGCGGCGCATGTCGACCGTCTTGAGATCGGGAAGTGCCGCCTCGGCAAAGCGCGCCGAAAGCACCGCCCTGCTGTAGCGGCCCTGGCTGGCATTGACCCGGCTTTCGACCGACGGTGTCGCCGAAGCGAGCACGACCGGAAAACCGCCGATATGGCCGCGCACCACGGCCATGTCGCGCGCGTTGTAAAAGACGCGATCCTCCTGCTTGTAGGCGGGATCGTGCTCTTCGTCGACGACGATCAATCCAAGCTCCCTGAATGGCAGGAATAGCGCCGAGCGCGCGCCTGCGACGACCCGCACGCCGCCTTCCGCTACCTGCCGCCAGACCTTTTCGCGCATCCGTGGCGGCAGGTCCGAGTGCCATTCCGCCGGCTTGGCACCGAACCGCTCCTGGAAGCGTTCGAGAAAAGCGTGGGTCAGCGCAATTTCCGGCAGCAGGATCAGCACCTGCTTGCCGCGATCGAGCGCGGCCGCAACCGCCTCGAAATAGACCTCCGTCTTGCCGGATCCGGTTACACCATCGAGCAGGGTGACGCCGAATGTGCCGGTCGCGACGTTGGTGCGCAGCATCTCGGCTGCTTCGCTCTGGTCCGGCATCAGTGAAGGCACGGCGTAGCCGGGATCGGGTGCTGCGACCACCGGCCGCGGCGGGATCATCACCGTCTCGAATACCCCCTGCGCCCGCAGCCCGTCCACAACCGTCGACGACACGCCTGCCGCATGCGCCAGGCCGGACCGCGTCCAGGCCAGTCCGCCTTCGGCCGTTTCCAGCACGCGCGTCCTCGCCTCCGTCATCCGGTCGGGCTTGGCGAAGGTGCGCTGCAGCCCTTCGATCCACGGCTCCGGGTCGAACGCCTCCGGCGCCCTGAGCAGCATGCGCGCCACCATGCCGGGCGGCGACAGCGTGTACTGCGCCACCCAATCGACAAAACGCCGCATCGCGCGGTCGATCGGCGGGCAGTCGAAAACCTGCTCGATCGGCCGCAATTTCTTCGCGTCGACCTTTTCGACGGCGCCGTCCCAGACGATGCCGGCGACCTGGCGGGGCCCAAGCGGAACGCGCACGATCGAGCCCGGCACCACGCGCATGCCAGCCGGCACGGCATAGGTGTAGGGGCGCTCGGCGGGCATCGGCACCAGCACCGGTGCGGCCGCGACAAAGGGCGAATCTTCCATCATGAGGCGTGACCTTGCCCCGACTTTGGTCTAGATCAAAGTCCGACCCCGAATGTGCATGACGTGCACATGAAAAATCTTCAGGAGACCGCCATGAAATTTTTTGTCGACACCGCCGATGTCAAGGAAATCCGCGAGCTGAACGATTTGGGGCTGCTCGACGGCGTAACCACCAATCCGTCGCTGATCCTGAAATCCGGCGGCAAGATCGCCGACGTCACACGGGAGATCTGCGAGATCGTCAAGGGCCCGGTCTCGGCCGAAGTCGTCGCCACCGAATACAAGGACATGATGGCGGAGGCCAAGATCCTGGCCAGGATCGCCGACAATGTCTGCATCAAGGTGCCGCTGACGCTCGACGGCCTGA
The DNA here is from genome assembly GCF_040318315.1 of Mesorhizobium sp. M1227. NCBI lineage: Bacteria > Pseudomonadati > Pseudomonadota > Alphaproteobacteria > Hyphomicrobiales > Phyllobacteriaceae > Mesorhizobium > Mesorhizobium sp. M1227. The sequence goes on along the minus strand of NZ_JAMYLZ010000008.1, from coordinate 37,872 downwards.
GAGCTTGCAAGGACATCCGGTCGGACGGCCGCATGGTCAACGTCACGCTGTGCTTCTCGGCCACCCAGGCGCTGCTCGCCGCCAAGGCCGGCGCCTCCTTCATCTCGCCCTTCGTCGGCCGCATCGACGACAGCGGCTGGGACGGCATGGAGCTGATTGCCGATATCCGCACCATCTACGACAATTATGACTTCCAGACCGAGATCCTGACCGCTTCGGTGCGTACCGTGAACCATGTCAAGCAGGCGGCGCTAATCGGTGCCGATGTCATCACCGCGCCACCGGCGACGCTCAAGGCACTGGTCAAGCACCCGCTGACCGACAAGGGCCTGGAGCAGTTCCTCGCCGACTGGGCAAAGACCGGGCAGAAGATCGGCTGAAGCGACTATCCTACGAACAAAAAAGGCCGAGCAACCGGCCTTTTTTTTGCAGATTGCGCACTCTGGAAAGACCTAGCTTGCCGCCGGCTTGCCGTGCTTGATCAGATCCTGGGCGATCGACAGCCGCAGCACATCTGCCAGCTCGCGCGCCGCACGGTTCTCGGCATCGATCTGGGCTCGGTATGACGCGAATTCCTGGCGCGGCCTGTCGTATGACGACGGAATCGAGCGCTTGCCCCTCGCTATGACCGTGCCCGTCTTGGCATCGCTGAGCACATAGTTGGCAGTCAGCGTCACAGTGCCGGCGGTCGGCTCGTCCTCGTCGGTCGTGACCTGCTCGATTGCCGCCGATTCGACGAGTTCGGAGACGCCGAGATCAAGCGAATAGACCGGCGAAGCCGGCTCGCCGGCGCCCTGGCCGAGCGCGAAGATCAAATTGTTGCGGACCTGCTGGGCGTAGCGGGTCTTGACCGGCTTGACCGAGATCGATGCCAGCTCGGCAGCGGCGCCGACCTGCGAGCCGGCGATCAGCGGCGCGGTCGAATAGAGCGGCCGCACCGTGCAGGCGGAAACCAGCGCCACCGAGGCGAGCAGCCCGCAAAGCACGACACGGCGCAGCGTCAGCTCTGTCTTTCGCGGCTCAGGCAACGACATTGACGATCCTCTGCGGCACGATGATCACCTTGCGCGGCGCCTTACCTTCGAGCGCTTTCTGCACGAAGTCGAGGGCCAGAACCGCTTTTTCGACCGCACCTTGGTCCGCGTCGCGGGCAATTGTCAAATCGCCGCGCTTCTTGCCGTTGACCTGGACGGGCAGCACGATCTCGGCGTCGACGACAAGCGAGGGATCGTAGTCCGGCCAGGGCCGTTCGGCGACAAGGTCGGTGCCGCCGAGCGTCTGCCAGCACTCCTCGGCCAGATGCGGCATGACCGGCGCGATCAGGTGCACCAGGATCTCGACGGCCTCACGGCAGGACGCTTGCAGCGCCGGACCGGCTTTGCCCTCTGCCGCCTCGTTGAGCGGCACGGTCAAGGCATTGGCGAGCTCGTAGATGCGGGCGATGGCGCGGTTGAAGGCGAGCTTTTCGATATCCTCGCCGACCGACTTCAGGATCTTGTGCGCGGCCTTGGACACTGTCCCGGCCTCGCCGTCCTTCGCCGCCTCTGGCCGGACTCCGGCGAGCGATTCGGCAGCCGTCGACACCAGGCGCCAGATGCGCTGGATGAAGCGGTGCGCGCCGGCCGCACCCTCGTCGGTCCATTCGACATCGCGCTCGGGCGGCGAGTCCGACAGCATGAACCAGCGCGCCGTATCGGCGCCGTAGCCGTCGGTGATCTCTTCCGGACTCACCGTATTCTTCTTCGACTTCGACATCTTTTCGAGCGGACCGATCACCGCCTCTTCGCCGGTGGCGATTTCGAAGGCGCGGCGCTTGCCGTCGGCGTCTTCCAGCCTGACCTCGCTTGGCGCAAGCCAGCGGCCGTTCGAGGCGCCGCCAACCCGATAGGTCTCGTGCACCACCATGCCTTGCGTGAACAGGCCCCTGAACGGCTCGGCGAGATCGACATGGCCGGTCTCGCGCATGGCGCGGGTGAAAAAGCGCGAATAGAGCAAATGCAGGATCGCATGCTCAATACCGCCAATATACTGGTCGACCGGCAGCCATTCAGTCGCGGCCTCGGGATCGGTCGGATCGTTTGCCCACGGCGCGGTGAAGCGAGCGAAATACCACGAAGAATCGACAAATGTGTCCATCGTGTCGGTTTCGCGCCGCGCATCCTTGCCGCAACGCGGGCATTTGACGTGCCGCCATGTCGGATGGCGATCGAGCGGATTGCCCGGCCGGTCGAACTCGATGTCGTCCGGCAGCTTGACCGGCAGGTCGGCTTTCGGCACCGGCACCACGCCGCAATCCTCGCAATGGATCATCGGGATCGGGCAGCCCCAATAGCGCTGGCGCGAAATGCCCCAGTCGCGCAGGCGGAAATTCACCTTGCGCTCTGCCATCGGCCGGTTGCCGATGGTCCTTTGTTCCAGCAGCTTCGCCACCTCGTCGAATGCCTGATCCGGCTTCATGCCGTCGAGGAAGCGCGAATTGATCATCGCGCCATCATCGACGTAAGCCTCGTCGATGACCTGGAAGCTTCCTTGATTCTCGCCTTCCGGCATCACCACCGGAATGACCGGAAGGCCGTATCTGTTGGCGAAGTCGAGGTCGCGCTGGTCATGTGCCGGGCAGCCGAAGATGGCGCCGGTGCCATAGTCCATCAGCACGAAATTGGCGACGTAGACGGGTAGCGTCCACCTCTCGTCGAACGGATGGACGACGCGAGTGCCGGTATCGAAACCCTTCTTCTCGGCCGTCTCCAAGGCCGCCGCCGAAGTGCCCATATGGCGGACTTCGTCGATGAACTTTGCCAGTGCCGGATTGTCTTCGGCGGCCTTTTTGGCCAGCGGATGGTCGGCCGCAATCGCCATGAAGGACGCGCCGAAGATCGTGTCGGGCCTTGTCGTATAGACTTCGAGCTCATGCTCGCCGGCGATTGGCTTGACCAGCGGCCAGCGGATCAGCAGCCCTTCTGAACGGCCGATCCAGTTCGCCTGCATCAGCTTCACTTTTTCCGGCCAGTCGTCGAGCTGATCGAGCGAATCCAGCAGATCCTGCGCATAATCGGTGATCTTGAAGAACCACTGCGTCAGCTCGCGCTGTTCCACCAGCGCGCCTGAGCGCCAGCCGCGTCCGTCGATGACCTGCTCGTTGGCAAGCACCGTCATGTCCTCCGGATCCCAGTTGACCTTGGAGGATTTGCGCGTCACCAGCCCCTTCTCGACGAAATCGAGGAACAGCATCTGCTGGCGGTGATAGTAGTCGACATCGCAGGTGGCGAACTCGCGCGCCCAATCGAGCGACAGGCCCATGACCTTGAGCTGCTCGCGCATGGCGGCGATGTTCTGATAGGTCCAGTCCTTGGGATGGACCTTGTTCTGCATCGCCGCGTTTTCGGCTGGCATGCCAAAGGCGTCCCAGCCCATCGGGTGCAGCACATTGAAACCCTTGGCCCGCTTGTAGCGCGCCACCACGTCGCCCATCGTATAGTTGCGGGTATGGCCGATATGGATGCGCCCCGACGGATAGGGGAACATCTCCAGCACGTAGTATTTCGGGCGCGGGTCGTCATTGTCGGCTTCGAACAGCTTCTTGGCGTCCCAGGCCTTCTGCCATTTGGGCTCTGACGCGCGCGGATTGTATCGTTCGGTTGCCATCGGGTGTTTTTCACTTAAAAGCATGCGCGAGCCGCCGGACAATGCCCGGGCGGCTCAGGAAATGTCGTCGCGGTGTTCACCATGGATTGCCGGACCCGTCAACTGCGGCGATCCGGCGAAAAGCCAAACACAGGCAGGATATAGGCATGGCGAGCGCCGTCGAACAGCTTTTCACGGTCAAGGCAAGGATCGCTGCCGCCGAGCGCGAGGCAGGACGTGAAGCCGGAGCGGTGACGCTGGTCGCGGTCTCGAAAACCTTCAACGCCGCCGATATCCGCCCCGTCATCGAGGCCGGCCAGCGCGTCTTCGGCGAAAACCGCGTCCAGGAAGCACAAGCCAAATGGCCGGCACTGCGGACGGCGTTTCCCGACGTCGAGCTGCATCTGATCGGTCCGCTGCAATCGAACAAGGCCAAGGAAGCGGTGGCATTGTTCGACGTCATCGAAACCATCGATCGTGAAAAGATCGCCGCAGAGCTGGCCAAGGAAATCGCCAGGCAGGGCAGGACGCCAAGGCTCTATGTCCAGGTCAACACCGGCTCCGAGCCGCAAAAGGCCGGCATCGAGCCGCGCGAGGCTGTCGCCTTCGTCGCCCGCTGCCGCTCGGTTCACGCCCTCGCCATCGAAGGGCTGATGTGCATTCCGCCGGCCGACGAGAACCCCGGTCCGCATTTCGCGCTGCTGGAAAAGCTTGGGCTTGAGGCCGGCGTCGACAAGCTCTCCATGGGCATGTCCGGCGACTACGAAATCGCGATCGCCTTCGGCGCGACCAGTGTCAGGGTTGGATCGGCGATTTTCGGCGCCAGATGAGGCGCAGCCGACCTTAGGCCACAGGCTGACATCGACTAAGCCAGCGTATAGAAACGGAACGTTTCGTTCCTATATCGGTCGAGTTATTCTCAACCCGTCTGGAGCCACCATGCGTTACAATCAACTTGGAAATACGGGGATGTTCGTCTCCGAACTTTGCCTCGGCACGATGACGTTCGGCGCGGCCGGCGAGAATGCCCAATGGGGCCTGATCGCCAGCCTCGACCAGAAGGGCGTCGACGAGATCGTTGCCCGCTCCCTCGCCGCCGGCGTCAATTTCTTCGACACGGCGGATGTCTATTCCTTCGGCGCCTCGGAACGGCTTCTCGGCCAGTCGCTCAGGAACCTTGGCGTCAACCGTCAGGACGTGATCATCGCCACCAAGGTTCATGGCGCCATGGGCGGCGGCCCGAACCAGCGCGGTTCCTCGCGCGGCCACATCATGGATTCGGTCGAGAGCAGCCTCGAGCGGCTACAGCTCGATCACATCGATCTCTACCAGCTGCACGGCACCGACACGGTGACGCCGATCGACGAAACGCTGCGGGCGCTCGACGACCTGGTTGCCGCCGGCAAGGTCCGCTATGTCGGCGTCTCGAACTGGCAGGCCTGGCGCATCGCCAAGGCGCTGGGTATTGCGGAGCGCAAAGGCTTTGCCCGCTTCGAGACCGTGCAGTCGTATTATTCGATCGCCGGCCGCGATCTCGAGCGCGAAATCGTGCCGCTGCTCAACGAGGAGAAACTCGGGCTGATGGTCTGGTCGCCGATGGCTGGCGGCCTGCTCTCCGGCAAATACGGACCGGGCGCCCCCGGCAATGGCGAGGGCCGCCGCGCCAGCTTCAATTTCCCGCCGGTCGACGAGGACCGTGCCTGGGCAGCCGTCGCTGTCATGCGCGAGATCGCCGTCAAGCACGGCGTCAGCGTCGCCACGGTGGCGCTCGGCTATGTCCTGGCCAAGCCATTCGTGATGAGCGTCATCATCGGCGCCAGCCGCATGGAGCAGCTGGAACAGAACCTTGCAGCCACCGAGTTGCAGCTCGATGCCGATGATCTTGTTCGCCTCGACGAAGTCAGTGCCCTGCCCGCCGAATACCCCGGCTGGATGCTGGAGCGTCAGGCGGCCGGCCGGCGGCCGGCGCCCTTTGTGCCGAAAAAGTAGTTCAATTTACCTTCGATTCGATGCTTCGGGAGCCGGCAGGCTCCCGATCTTTTTTGGGCTCAAGTCAGCCGGACAGTCTCGACCAAAAAGTCCAAAAACGCCCGCACCCGCGCCGGCAGATACTTGCCTTGGCCGACATAGACGGCGTGGGTGAGTTCCTCGTCGCCGGGATTGAACTCTTCCAGCAGCGGCAGCAGCCGGCCGGCGGCAATGTCGGCCTCCACATGCCAGCGTGCCAGCCGGGCGATGCCCGCCCCCGAGAGCGCCATCAGCCGCATCGCCTCCCCGTCGCTGACCAGCGTATTTCCGATGATCGACAGGGTGATCGGTTTGCCGGCCGCGTCGATAAAAGGCCAGCCCTCGAGGTGACGAACGAAACGGAATCCCATCCGGTTGTGACGATCGAGGTCGGCGGGCGTCTTGGGCGTGCCACGCGCTTCGAGATACGATGGCGCCGCAACGACGACCACCCGGCTCTGCCCGAGCTTGCGCGCCACCAGCCGTGATTCGCCGAGCGGCCCGGCGCGGATGGCGACGTCAGCGCGCTCCTCCATCAGGTCGATGACATCGTCGGTCAACACCAGATCGACCGAGATTTCGGGGTAGCGCTCTAGGAAACGCGGCAAAAGCGGGATCAGCCGATGCTGCCCGAAAGGCACGTAGCTGTTGATCCGCAGCCGGCCACGCGGCGCGGCACCCGCCGCTGCCTCGCGCTCGGCCGCCGCCATGTCGGCAAGGACGCGCACGCCGCTGTCGAAGAACGCCGCCCCCTCCGGCGTCAGTTGCAGCTTGCGCGTCGAACGGCTGACCAGCCGCGCACCAAGCCGCGCCTCCAGCCGCGCGATCAGCTTGCTCACCGCCGACGGCGTCATCCGCAACGCGCGGGCAGCGGCTGAAAAGCTGCCCGCCTCGACGACGCGGACGAACACTTCGATCTCGCCGGAGCGATTGATGTCGGGCCTGGCCATTGGTGAATCTATTTCACAGACGATGTGCCCGATGCAAGGCTGGTTCACAGCACATCGCGGCACGATCTTCCGGATCGGGGCGTGGGAGGACACGGCACCCGTCGTCAAAACTGGTCGTCATCGAAGTGGGAACCGCCATGCCCCTTGCTCTTTACGCTCTTGCCGCCGGTGCCTTTGGCATCGGCGTCACCGAATTCGTCATCATGGGCCTGCTGCTCGACGTCAGCACCGATCTCGGCGTCTCGATCTCAGCTTCCGGCCAGCTGATTTCCGGCTATGCGCTGGGCGTCGTCATCGGCGCGCCGCTGCTGACGATCGCGACCGGCCGTTGGCCGCGCAAGACCGTGCTTCTGGCGCTGATGGCGATCTTCACGCTGGGCAACCTCGCTTGTGCGCTTGCCCCAGACTACTGGACGCTGATGGGTGCGCGCGTACTGACCGCCTTCGCCCACGGTACCTTCTTCGGCGTCGGCTCGGTCGTGGCGACCGGACTGGTGGCGCCCAACAAGAAAGCCTCGGCGATCGCCCTGATGTTCACCGGCCTGACCATCGCCAACATCCTCGGCGTGCCCTTCGGCACATGGCTCGGCCAAGCCTTCGGCTGGCGCGCGACCTTCTGGGCGGTGACCCTGGTCGGCATCGCCGCCTTTACCATCATTCTGCTGCTGGTGCCGCGCAGCCGAACAGAGCCTGAGAAGAGCAATTTGCGCGCCGATCTCGCCTTGCTCGGCCGCGCGCCGGTCCTGCTTGGCTTTGCCACCACCGTGCTTGGCTATGCCGGCGTCTTCGCCGTCTTCACCTACATCGCCCCGTTGCTGACCGAGATCACCGGTTTTGACGAGACAGCGGTGTCGCCGATCCTGCTGGTCTTCGGCGGCGGCCTCATCGCCGGCAACCTCGCCGGCGGCAAGTTCGCCGATCGCTGGCTGGTACCGTCCGTTCTCGGCAGTCTCGTCGTGCTGGCGCTGGTGCTCGGCACCATGACCTTCGCCCTGCACAGCCAGGTCATGGCCGTTATCTATGTCGGCCTGCTCGGCGCCGCCGCCTTCGCCACCGTCGCGCCGCTACAGTTATGGGTGTTGCAGAAGGCGCAAGGCGCCGGCCAGAGCCTAGCTTCATCCTTCAACATCGCCGCCTTCAACCTCGGCAATGCGGCCGGCGCCTGGCTCGGCGGCGTGGTCATCGCCCATGGTCCCGGCCTCGGTGCCGTCACCTGGGTCGCGGCGCTGTTGCCACTTTCAGCGCTTGCCGTAGCGGCGTTTGCGCTGCGTCTCGACCGAGATCCTGTCCTCGCTACACCGGAAATCGCGCGGTCATAGAACGCAAACCTCAGCCAATCTTTGAAACAGCCATCCTTCCACAAGGAGCAAACCCATGGATTATCGAAATCTTGGCGCATCAGGCCTGAAGGTCCCGGTGCTCTCGTTCGGCGCTGGAACCTTCGGCGGTTCAGGCCCGCTGTTCGGTGCCTGGGGCAACAGCGATGCGGCGGAAGCACGGCGGCTGGTCGACATCTGCCTTGAGGCCGGCGTCAACCTGTTCGACACCGCCGATGTCTATTCGAATGGCGCTTCCGAACAAGTGCTCGGCGCTGCCATCAAGGGCCGCCGCGACGCCGTGCTGATCTCGACCAAGACCTCGCTGCCGATGGGCGACGGTCCCAACGATGCCGGCTCGTCACGTTCACGCCTGATCAAGGCCGTCGAAGACGCGCTGAAGCGTCTTGGCACCGATTACATCGACCTGCTGCAACTGCACGCCTTCGACGCCGCAACACCGATCGAGGAGGTGCTGTCGACGCTGGACAGTCTCGTGCGCGCCGGCAAGCTGCGTTATGTCGGCGTCTCCAATTTTTCCGGCTGGCAAGTGATGAAGTCGCTCGGCCTGGCGGATAGACATGGCTATCCCCGATACGTCGCCCATCAGGTCTATTACTCGCTGGTCGGACGCGATTATGAATGGGAGTTGATGCCGCTCGGCCTCGACCAGGGCGTCGGTGCGCTGGTGTGGAGCCCACTCGGCTGGGGCCGCCTGACCGGCAAGATCCGCCGTGGCCAGAAGCTGCCTGAGAAAAGCCGGCTGCACGACACGGCAAGCTTCGGACCGCCCGTCGAGGATGAGCATCTCTATCGGGTCGTCGACGCGCTTGATGTTGTCGCCGAGGAAACCGGCAAGACCATACCGCAGATCGCCATCAATTGGCTGCTGCAGCGGCCGACCGTCGCCTCCGTCATCATTGGCGCGCGCAACGAGGAGCAGTTGCGCCAGAATCTCGGCGCCGTCGGCTGGTCCTTGACAGCCGAGCAGATGAAGAAGCTCGACACGGCAAGTGAGGTCACCGCACCCTATCCGTATTTTCCCTATCGCCGGCAGGAGGGTTTTGCCCGGCTGAACCCGCCCGCAGTCTGACGCTCCAAAAGCTGGGCGGCGGCTCCCAGACTGCCGCCCGCCCGGCTAATGCAGAACGAACTCGCCGTCGACCTTGCGCCATTCGTTCGGCGCGATCAGCTTCTGGTGCGTGTAGCTGACCGAATGCAGCGGGCCTTCGAGCTTGGCCTTCCAGAACTCGATGAAGCGGATCAGCACGGGAAATTTCGGGGCGATGTCGTAATCCTGCCAGATGAAGCTCTGCAGCAGATGCGGATGATCTGGGAAGTGATAAAGAATCTTGGCCGTGGTCAAGCCATAGCCCTTGAGCATCAGGTCCATTTCTGAATGGTCGCGCATTGCCGGTCCCCTGGTTGATTCTCCTTCCTCCCAGCCTGAAATTGTGCACCCCATTTGCTTATTCGTCTATTGATATTTCTGCGATCAAACCAGATTCCTCCCGCAAAAACATGCGCTTAGCAGCCGCCTCACGAGAGTGCTGACACCGCCCGGCAAGGCACCTGCGGCATCCCGCCGCGCGAATCCAACGTCTAATGTTGCCGTCACCGCCGAACTGTTAATAATGCGCGCGAATTCGCGGCCGCATCGCCGCGATCCTGCCGGCGGTCAAGCCGGCGGTTTGGTTTTGGGGAGGAAGGCGAAGAAATGTCCGATGTTCATGTCCATCGCGTCCAGCCGGCGTGGAAGAAGAACGCGCTGATTGACAATGACACCTACCTGAAATGGTACGCCGACAGCGTCAAGAACCCGGACAAGTTCTGGGGCAAGCACGGCAAGCGCATCGACTGGTTCAAGCCCTACAGCAAGGTCAAGAACACGTCCTTCGACGGCAAGGTTTCGATCAAATGGTTCGAGGATGGCCAGACAAACGTTTCGTGGAACTGCATCGACCGGCATCTGAAGAAGCGCGGCGAACAGACCGCCATCATCTGGGAAGGCGACAATCCCTACGACGACAGGAAGATCACCTATAACGAACTTCACGCACGTGTCTGCCGCCTCGCCAATGTGATGAAGAAGCACGGCGTCAAGAAGGGCGACCGCGTCACCATCTACATGCCGATGATCCCGGAGGCCGCTTATGCGATGCTCGCCTGCACGCGCATCGGCGCCATTCATTCGGTTGTCTTCGGCGGCTTTTCGCCGGATGCGCTGGCCGGACGCATCGACGACTGCAAGTCGACCTTCGTCATCACCGCCGACGAAGGCCTGCGCGGCGGCAAGACTATCCCGCTGAAGGAGAACACCGACAAGGCGATCGAGATCGCCGCCAAGGCCGGAACGAAAGTCGAAAAGGTCTTGGTCGTGCGCCGCACCGGCGGCAAGACCGGCTGGGCCGCCGGGCGCGACGTCTGGTACCATGACGAGGTCGCCACGGTTAAGGCCGAATGCAAGCCCGAGAAGATGAACGCCGAGGACCCGCTGTTCATCCTCTACACATCCGGCTCGACCGGCAAGCCGAAGGGCGTGCTGCACACCACCGCCGGCTATCTCGTCTATGTCTCGATGACCCACCAATATGTCTTCGACTATCATGAGGGCGATATCTACTGGTGCACCGCCGATGTCGGCTGGGTCACCGGCCACAGCTATATCGTCTATGGGCCGCTCGCCAACGGCGCCACCACGCTGATGTTCGAAGGCGTGCCGAACTACCCGTCGCAGTCGCGTTTCTGGGACGTGATCGACAAGCACAAGGTCAACATCTTCTACACCGCGCCGACGGCGCTGCGCGCGCTGATGGGCGCCGGCGATGCCCATGTCACCAAAACGTCGCGCAAGTCGCTGCGCGTGCTCGGCACCGTCGGCGAGCCGATCAATCCGGAAGCCTGGGAATGGTATTTCAACGTCGTCGGCAACGGCAAGGTGCCGATCGTCGACACCTGGTGGCAGACCGAGACCGGCGGCATCATGATCACGCCGGTTCCGGGCGCCACCCACCTCAAGGCGGGTTCGGCGACGCGGCCCTTCTTTGGCGTCAAGCCGCAGCTGGTCGACGCCGACGGCAAGGTACTGGAAGGCGAAGCCAGCGGCAATCTTTGCATTGCCGACTCATGGCCGGGCCAGATGCGCACCGTCTATGGCGATCACGACCGCTTCGTGCAGACCTATTTCTCGACCTACAAGGGCAGGTACTTCACCGGCGACGGCTGCCGCCGCGATGCTGACGGCTACTACTGGATCACCGGCCGCGTCGATGACGTCATCAACGTCTCCGGCCACCGGATGGGCACCGCCGAGGTCGAATCGGCGCTGGTTTCGCATGAGAAGGTCTCGGAGGCCGCCGTCGTCGGCTACCCGCACGATATCAAGGGCCAGGGCATCTACTGCTATGTCACGCTGATGGCCGGCGAGACGCCAAGCGAGGAATTGCGCCAGGAGCTCGTCGCCCATGTCCGCAAGGAGATCGGCGCCATCGCTTCGCCCGACAAGATCCAGTTCGCGCCCGGCCTGCCGAAGACCCGTTCCGGCAAGATCATGCGGCGCATCCTGCGCAAGATCGCCGAGGATGATTTTGCCGCGCTCGGCGACACCTCGACGCTCGCCGACCCGGCAGTCGTCGACGACCTGATCGCCAACCGGCAAAACAAGAAGGGCTGATGCAACCCGCATTGGGCGCCGTCACCGAGCTTTGGCGCTATCCCGCGAGCTCGCTCGCCGGCGAGTTTCAGGAGGCGATCTCCGTCGACTGGTATACCGTCGAAGGCGACCGCCTGTTTGGTCTTGTCGATACCTCGACCGATGAAATCGCGCGGCCCGACCGCGAAGCGAAATGGCACAAGGTGCCCCGCATCCGCACCCGGCTGTCGCAGGCCGGCAGGCTGGAGGTCGCCATCCCCGACGGACGCTGGCTTTCGGCACCTGGCGCGCAAAGTGATCGCGCGGTTTCCGCGTATCTCGGCTTTGCGGCTTCCATCCGGCCGTTCCGCCGGGAAAATGCGGCTCCGGATTACCTCGGCCCCCTGCTGACGGAACGCTACGTCAAAACCCCTATTCATCTGCTGACCACCGCCTCACTGGCGCGTTTGAAAGTGCTGCATCCAGAGGGCGCCGCCGACGCGCGCCGCTTCCGCCCCAACATCGTCGTCGATATGCCAGAGGTCGAGGGGTCGTTTCCCGAGACGGAATGGATCGGGTGCAAGCTGGCAATCGGCGACCTGCTCCTGACCATCTCCGAGCCGTGCCGCCGCTGCGGCTTCACCATCATTGGCCAGAACGGGTTCGACCACGACCCGGCAATCCTGCGCAGCCTGGTCCGCCACAACGCCCATAATCTCGGCGTCTACTGCACCGTCGACCGACCGGCCCGCGTCGAGATCGGCGCCACGATGCGCCTCCTGTAGCTATCGATACAAATCCGCCCGCGTCGGCGGCAGGCCGCTCGGGCCGCGCGCGCGCCTGGTGACAACGGTCTGGAAGACCTGCGCCGAGGCGCGTTCGAAGGTGATCGAGCAACCGGTGAGATAAAGCAGCCAGAGCCGCGCCTTGGCTTCGCCGACCTCGGCGATGGCTTCGTCGAAGCGTGCGTGGAGACGCTCTGCCCATAGCCTGCAGGTGCGCGCATAGTGCTCGCGCAAGTTTTCGACGTCGTAGACGAGGAAGCCGTGCGCCTCGAGATTGCCGAGCGTCATGCCGATCGTATCGAGTTCGCCGCCCGGAAAAATGTATTTGATCAGCGCCTTGAATTCCGGCCCCTTGCGCAGCGTCTTCTTCAAGCTGCCCTTGTCGCGCCGGGTGATGGCGTGGTGCAGATAGATGCCGCCGGGCTTGAGCAGGCGATGGATCCTCGAGAAATAGGCCGCATGGTTGGCAAGCCCCAGATGCTCGAACATGCCGATCGAGGAGATCTTGTCGAAGGAGCCGGACAGCTCGGCATAGGACTTGATCTCGATGGTGATGCGGTCCTCCAGCCCGGCGGCGCGGATGCGTTCACGGGCGAGTTCGGTCTGTGCTTCCGATAGCGAAACGCCGTGGCCGACGACGCCATAATTCTTCACCGCATGGATGAGCATCGCTCCCCAGCCGCAGCCGATGTCGAGCAATCTGTCGCCGGGCTTCAGGCGAAGCTTGCGGCAGATATGGTCGAGCTTGTCTCTCTGGGCCTGATCGATATCGTTGGCGAAATCCTTGAAGTAGCCGCAGCTATAGACCATGCGCTCGTCGAGGAAGAGCCGGTAGAATGCGTTGGAAATGTCGTAATGATGCTGGATCGCCTCCTTGCTCGAACCGCTGACGAAAGGATTGCGGCCGGAAAGATCGGTTCGCGTCGTCATCTGTTTTCGCGAAAACAGCACCGCCGGCAGGTCGCGCAGGATCGCCAGCTTCGGCAATGTCTTGAGCTTCGTCCTGAGCTTGCCGTGCGTGGGCAAGGCGTAGAAATCGAACAGCGATCCGTCTTCGACGTCGACCGCCTTGGCAATCCACATCTCGATCAGCGTCGATAAAGAGGGCCGACGTACGATCTGCCAGACGATGTCCTGGTCGTTGATAGTGAGCACCGGGCCGGTAGCCGGGCCGATCCGCTCGCCTGTCCACAGCCTCACCGCGAAACCCGGCTTCAGCGTCTCGATGACCGTCCGAACAATCCGGGCCGCTCTCTCGGCTGCCTCCATCCCCGTCCTCCCTTACCCGGCAAATAACGGCCCGGAACAATCGCGGCTCGATCTTGCCTGCCCGATCGGCCGGCCGCAAGCCGCCCGAGTGCACAAGCACGCTTGTTCAGGATTTTCGAGTGCCGCGCCTTGCCATTTGCCGGATGACATCCCATCATGAGGAAGTGTTCAACAAATCGAAAGGAGGTGATCCGATGTCGAGTGATTTCGTTTTCCAGAACGTGGCCTCAGCGGATCGCACCTTCGGGAAGCAGTCTTCCCGTTAAGGCGCGAGATGCGCGGCTGGCGACCAACCGTCGCCGCCAGGAGCCGCGCCATGGACGGAAACACGGAAGGCCGCCGACTTCGCGAGAAGCGGCGGCCTTTTCCTTTTTGGGCTGTTGTCCCTTATTTGGTTACGGTCAACATCTCGACGTTGCGCGCTATGTCCTGGAAAGCCTGGTTGAGTTCGGTTCCATTGGCAGCTTGGTAGAAGTGCTTGATCTTGGCGGTGTCCGGGCTCGCGCAATCCTGGAGCGTGGCCTTGGCATTCGTTTCGTTTAGGTCAAACCCAATAGTGAAGATCTCGATGCCGTTGTCGCGCATGGCAGCGCAAAGTTTCTTGGCGGCCGTGCGGGTCGGCTCCTTGCCGGCGTCATTGTAGACGTCGCTCACCGTGCTCGCATCGAAGTAGGACAGGTTGAATTCGCCGTCGGTCATCAGGATCGCGATTTTGGCGACCTTTTTTGGATCCATCTTGGCCGGCCGCTGCGAAGTCCTCATTATGCTCCCCCAGTTCTCCGAGAGCATGTACCAGGTCCACTGTACGCCGATATGGCCGGCAGTGCCGCCGGAGGCGATGAAATTCTTGATGACCGTCTTGAGCGCCGTCGCATCCGCCGTCAGCGGCATCAGCGTGGCGGCCGGGCAGGCGGCGGTGCCGGTTTGCCAGGCGAAGGACGACAGCAGGTAGTCGCGGTTGACCATGCTGGCGTCGGGGCCCGCGTCCGAATATTGGTAGGTCCCCTTGCGTTCGGTGGCGCAATTGTCAGGACGGATGAGGCCCGAGACATACTGCACAGCGTCATTGGCCGGCGCCTGTTTGCGTTGGCTGGCGGTGGTTTCCACATAGACGCTGCTGGCGGCAAGTGTACCGGCATTCACCGAATTGGCATAAGGTACGATGGCAACCCGCACGCGCGGTTTGGAGGTGTCCTGACCGCCCAGAAAACTGTCGACGGCATTCGCCGCAGCCGTCCGCAGATCGATGATTTTCTGGCCTGCCATCGAGCCGGTCACATCGAGCATCATCGCGACTTCGATCTGCTTGTCCGAATAGAGAGCTGTCGTCGATGCGGGAACGCGCTGCATGCTACCCGTGCTGAAAAGCGGGAAATAATAGCTGACATTGACATGAACGTCCGCCTGAACGGTCCTGGCGGTCTGGTCGACGGTCAGTTTGTCGAGAACGATCTGATTGTCCTGCAGGATACCCGCCGTGCTGTTGGCATCGAGAAAGGCCTGCACCGATTTGCTGGCTTCGGCCTCGCTGATGACGCCGGTCGTCAGGTCGCGGGCCGTCGAGGTGACCGCAGCGTCGACGACGCCTTGCAGGCTCGATTTCACATTGTAGAGTTGGGATACGTTGACGGCAAAGCCGACACTCAGCGCCAGTACTGAGCCGATTATACCAAACAGGACCGCGAAATTTCCGCTGCGATCCCCGGCAAAGCCGCCGATCGCCTGAACAAGACCCCCGAAACGCCGCATTCCTTCCGCCTCCATTCGCTACAGCCTGCAGCTGTCCGAACGCGCATTGCAGGAATCCGGCCGGATCGCGCCGCCGGGCGCGGGAAAGCGAGCGGCCCCCGCTCAGGCCATTGTTTCCAAACGGTTTCGAGCGGCGACAAGGTAAACAGCGGGTAAACGAAAGCCGCGTCGGCACGGCTTTGTTCAAAAAGCGCTTACCAAGATTCGGGCTCGCAATTCGAGACGGCTGGACTGCGTCCCAATCCGGTACAGACGAGATGTATCGAACAGGATCAGTGCTGCCGCAGTGGCGGCAGGTGAAAATCCGGACTGCGAATGTGTCCGAAGATCAGGCCAGCATCCGTGCGCTGACAGTCTTGTCGACGCCGCGATAGGGCGGCTTGAACAGATTGCCTTCCTGCTCGTGGGTCCAGACCTTGAACAGGCTGAGCCGATGAGGGCCGAAACTGTGCAGCAGCGGCACGTCGGTGGCGTCGCGGCCGCGGGCTATGACGACGCGGCCGATCCTCGGCACATTGTGGCGAGGATCGAAGGTGTACCATCTGCCGTCGAGGAACACTTCCACCCAGGCCGAGAAATCCATCGGCGCCGGATCGGCGGGCACGCCGATATCGCCGAGATAGCCGTTCACGTAGCGGGCCGGGATGTTCATGCAGCGGCAGAGCGTGATCGCCAGATGGGCAAAGTCGCGGCAGACGCCGACGCGCTCCTCATGCGCCTGCGCCGCCGTGCGGGTCGAGCGCGCATAGCCGTAGCCGAAGGACAGGCGGTTGTGGACATAGTCGACGATCGCCTGCACCCGCGCCCAGCCCGGCGGAAGCTGGCCGAAAAGTTGCCAGGCCAGGTCGCCGAGATGGTCGGTCTCGCAGTAACGGCTGCCGAGCAGATAGCCGAGCACCTCGTCCGGCAATTCGGCAACCGGGACTTCCCTGGCCAGCGTGTTGACTTCGTCCGTCTCGCCGCTGTCCTCGACCACCGCGTCATAAAGGATGCGAAAGCTTCCGGCCGGCGCCGTGAAGCGGCGGCAGCTATTGCCGAAAAGATCGTGGTAGACCCTGGTCGGAACCGACGGCGACGTCAGCACGCGCGTCTGCCGCTTGATGTCGGCCTGGCGATCCCGATGGATCTCGAGCAGCGAAACAATCGGCGTGGCTGCAGCGCATTCAATGGCAATTTCATAGCCGAGCCTGATCAGCATCGCCGTCCCCCTACGATCGTCATGGAAGATAGTGCTGGTCAACGCAGGAGAGTGTGCGGCGGTTCCTTGTGGTCGTCAAAAACGGCGCCTCGCGGCTTCCCATACGGACGCGGCAACGTTACGGTCGATCGACACGCGTCTTTCGAAATAATTCCTCCAAAATGACCCCGGGAAACCGATGTTCGCAGGCAGAAAATTCGCGGCCTTCCTGTTCGATATGGACGGCACGATTCTCAATTCGATCGCCGCGGCGGAAAGGGTCTGGGCAGCGTGGGCGCATCGGCAAGGTCTTGACGTCGCCGCATTCCTGCCGACCATCCACGGCGTGCGGGCGATCGAGACCATCAGCCGGCTGGCGCTCCCAGGCGTCGATCCTGCCCGCGAAGCCGAATCGCTTTTGCAGGCCGAGGCGGCCGATGTCGAGGGCATTCGCCCGATTGCCGGCGCCGCGGCCTTCTTGGCGTCGCTGCCGCCTGGAAGCTGGGCGATCGCCACTTCGGCACCGCGCGAACTTGCCTTGCTGCGCCTGCAGGCCGCCGGCATTCCGGCTCCCGCCGTGATCGTCGCGGCGGAGGACGTGGCTCGCGGCAAGCCGGCGCCCGACTGCTTCCGGCTGGCGGCCGAACGGCTCGGCGTCGATGTGGGCGACTGCCTCGTCTTCGAGGACGCGCCGGCCGGCATAGCGGCGGCCGAAGCCGCGGGCGCTGCGGTCGTGGTGATCAGCGCCACGCACCGGCATCCGTTGGAGACGCCGCATGCCACCATCGCCGGCTATGACGCGATCGGCATCGCCGTCGATTCCAGCGGCTGGATTGCCATCGGAGTGGAGCGGGCCGCGCTGCCTGTTTGACTAACACCCTGCCTGGGCTAAAAGTCGCTGGTCAGGCCCTTGACCTCCCAGTCGCCGTAACGGCCGGGCTCCTTGTCTCCGCGCCCGCCGATCTCCCTCGGCAGCGTGGCTTCCTGCTCGCGATATTTCTCCCGCCGGACCTCGGCCTCGACCAAGGCGCGCCTGGCTGCCGGGGTCAGCGGCTTTTGCGGCGAGCCGTTAGCATGCGTTTGGCTGGTTTTGTCGATCATGCGATCTTCCGCTAGATTGAAACAGGCCCCGATTGAAACGGGAACCGCTGTTTCCCATCATATAGCGATGGGCCCACAAGGATCGACCCCTTTGTTGGGCCCAAATGGAGCAGACGATGAACACCCTTCGCACCGCCATGCTTTTGGCCGCAATGACGGCCCTGTTCATGGGCGTCGGCTATCTGGTCGGCGGATCCGGCGGCATGATGATTGCCTTGCTGATCGCCGCCGGCACCAATTTGTTCAGCTATTGGAACGCCGACAAGATGGTGCTGTCGATGCACCGTGCGATCGAAGTCGACGAACGCAACGCGCCTGAATATTACGCCATCGTGAAGGGTCTCGCGCAACGTGCCGGCCTGCCGATGCCGAGAACCTATCTCATCGACAATCCGCAGCCCAATGCCTTCGCCACCGGCCGCAATCCGCAAAATGCCGCTGTCGCCGCCAGCACCGGCCTGCTCGAGCGGCTATCGCATGAAGAAGTCGCGGCGGTGATGGCACACGAGCTCGCCCATGTGCAGCACCGCGATACGCTGACCATGACGATCGTCGCCACCTTTGCCGGCGCAATTTCGATGCTCGGCAATTTCGCCTTCTTTTTCGGCGGCAACCGCGACAATAACAATTCCTTTGGCATCGTCGGCGTGCTGGTGGCGATGATCGTTGCGCCCTTGGCCGCCATGATCGTGCAGATGGCGGTGAGCCGCACCCGCGAATACGAGGCCGACCGGCGCGGTGCCGAAATCTGTGGACACCCGCTGTGGCTCGCCTCGGCACTTGACAAGATCGCGCGGGGCGCCGAACGCATCCGCAACCCGGATGCCGAGCGCAATCCGGCAACCGCCCATCTCTTCATCATCAATCCTCTTTCCGGCGAGCGCATGGACAGTTTGTTTTCCACTCACCCGAGCACAGAAAACCGCATCGCCGCGTTGCAGAGGATGGCGAGCGAAATGGCCGGCGCACCCGAAGCGGCCGCGACGTCAAGGCCGGCGCCGGAAGGGACCGGGCAGCAGCCGTCTGGTCCGTGGGACAGGGCCGCGCGGCCCGAGAGGCCGCCTGAGCCGGCCAAGCCGAGACCCAATCCCTGGGGACGCAATCCGACCGGACCCAAAGGTCCGTGGTCGTGACGAGCGCGACAGACAAAAAAGGCGGGATCTCGCTGGCGGAAATGCGCGATCTTTGTGCAAGGCACTGGAACCCTATCGGCATACCGATGGCGAGCATAGCAACATCAAGTGACCTGGGCTTTCGCCCACTTCCTGAAGATGAATATGACACCTATCTCCGCCACATCGTCCGACTTGTCGGGGATGGTGCATCTCCAAAGCAAGTCGCGGACTATGTCGGCACGGTTGAGAAAGACTACATTCAGGTGATCTCCCCCCTAGGAAGCAAAGAAGATTTTGTCAGCGCCATATTTAAACTAGTCAACCGATCGCCGACACAATGAGGCCAACTCACAGTGAGGCTTCAGAAGCTCGCGGCCTCGCCGCGCGCAAGGCAGCCGCGCGCCTGCTTGCCGCCGTCATTGACGCGAAAACGCCGCTCGACGGGCTGACCGACCATGAAAACGGCCATCCACAATACAAGGCGCTCGACCTGCGCGATCGCGCTTTGGTGCGCGCCATTCTGGTCACCGCCCTGCGCTACCGCATGACCATATCAGGCCTTTTGGCCCGTCGCCTGGAAAAGCCGCTGCCGCCCAACGCCACGGCGCTTTCGCACATTTTGCATGTGGCGGCAGCGCAGATCCTGTTCCTCGATGTTCCCGACAGCGCCGCCGTCGACCTCGCCGTGACACACGCCAAGTCCGATCCGCGCACGGCGCGCTTTTCCGGCCTCGTCAACGGCGTGCTGCGCACGCTGGCGCGGGCCAAGCAGGACGAGCTCGCCGCAGCACTTGCCGCTACCGACGAGGCGCCAAAATGGTTTTCCGACCGTTTGAAAACGGTCTACGGCCTCGACAAGGCCAGGCAGATACTGCTCGCCCATCGCCATGAGGCACCGGTCGATTTCTCGGTCAAGTCGGACCCGGCGCTGTGGGCCGAACGGCTCGGCGGCTTTGTCTTGCCGACCGGCACGGTGCGGGTGGAAAAGCTCAGCGCTTCCGTGACCGAACTGCCCGGCTTTGGGGAAGGCGCCTGGTGGGTTCAGGATGCAGCGGCCAGCCTGCCGGCCCGGGTGTTCGGCGATATCGATGGTTTGCGAATCGCCGACCTCTGTGCCGCGCCGGGCGGCAAGACCGCCCAGCTGATCCTCGCCGGCGCCCACGTCACCGCGCTCGACATGTCCAAAACGCGGCTGGCACGGCTGACGCAGAACCTCGAACGGCTCGGTCTGGCCGCCGAGATCGTCCAGGCCGATCTGCTCAAATACGAGCCGAAGGACCTCTTCGATGCCGTCCTCCTCGACGCACCTTGCTCTTCGACTGGCACGGTGCGGCGGCATCCCGACGTTCCCTGGACGAAGACGGCGGCCGACGTCGAAAAACTGGCCGACCTGCAACGCCGGCTGCTTGCCCGCGCCGTCACCCTGGTCAAGCCTGGTGGACGCATCGTCTTTTCCAACTGTTCGCTCGATCCGCTGGAAGGCGAAGAGCTTTATCGCGACTTTCTCGCCGGCAATGCGGAGATTGTCGACGACCCGCTTCGGCCGGGTGAGATCGCCGGCATCGACCCGTTTCTGACGCCGCAAGGCACGTTGCGCACCACGCCTGCCGATCTGGAGCTAGGCTCGCCGGGCCGCTCCGGGCTGGACGGCTTCTTCGCCGCCCGCATGTGCAGAGCCGGCTAAGGGCCGATCTTGAAGCGCCGTCCGGCTTCTTGGGGCGAGGAGGCATGGAAAACAGGCTGAACGGCCCCACTGCCGCGGAATTCGCCTTCGCACAAGTTCTTGAATCATATAAACTTGTGCCTGGGTGAGGACGATCAGGAGGGGTTTTGGCAATCGCTGCCGGTAACACGACGCGTCTGTGGACGCTTGTCGCGAGGGAGTTCTGGCGCAAGACGCGCCGGCGCTTGCGCGCCGGGCCACTCTATCGCTGGCGCTACTCAGGCCGCACGCCGGAGCGCGTCCTGATCGCTCCACCGGACCTGCGGCTCGCCGATCCTCAGATCGCGCTCGAGATCTATTACGGCCGCTATCCGCTTTCGGGGCATCTGGTCGAGACCGGCGGCAAATCGCCCTTCCAGATCGACGTGCCCAACCCCGGCTGGCAAAAAACGCTGCATGGCTTTCGCTGGCTGCGCCATATGCGTGCCGCCGGCACCGAGCTAGCCGCCGCCAACGCGCGGGCGTTGGTTTCCGACTGGATTGCAATCCATGGCAGCCATATTTCCGGCGTCGCCTGGGAGCCCGGCACGACGGCCAAGCGTGTCATTGCCTGGCTGCAGCATTCCTCGATCGTGTTGCAGGGCGCCGAATTTCCGTTCTACCGCGCGTTCTTGAAATCGCTCGCCGTCCAGATCCGCTATCTGCGCGCCATGGTGCGCGAGATGCCGGACGGCAAGGACCGGCTGCGCGCCCGCATTGCGCTGGCCTTTGCCGCTTTGTCGCTGCCGGCGCCGGCCTCGGCGCTACGCGGTGCTACCCGCAATCTCGCCGAGGAGCTCGACCGCCAGATCCTGCCTGACGGCGGCCATATCTCGCGCAATCCGATGGCCGTGCTTGAAATCCTCGCCGACCTTCTGCCGTTGCGCCAGACATACGCCAATCAGGCCGAGACACCGCCGGCCGCCCTGATCGGCGCCATCGACCGGATGCTGCCGGCATTGCGCTTCTTTCGCCATCAGGACGGCAGCCTTGCCCGCTTCAACGGCATGGGCGCCACCATTCACGATCGTATCGCCAGCATCCTGCATCACGACGACACCGCCGGCGCACCGTTGCTGCACGCGCCGCATTCGGGTTATGAGCGCCTGTCGATGGGCGGTGTCACTGTGATCGCCGATACCGGCCCGCCGCCCCCTGTCGACGTATCCAATGCCGCTCACGCCGGATGCCTCGCCTTCGAATTGTCGTCGGGCCGCCAGCACTATATCGTCAACGCCGGAATAGACACTTATGGCGCCGCCGAGTTCCGGCCGCTTGCCCGCGCCACCGCCGCCCACTCGACCGCCACCATCAACGACACGTCGTCGGCGCGCTTCAATCACTCCTTGCGCGTCAACGACCTGCTCGGCACGCCTTTGATCGGCGGGCCGCAGCATGTGCCTTGCAAGCGCACCGACCAGAAGGGCAGCCAGGGCTTCATCGCCCGCCATGACGGCTATGCAGCGCGCTTCGGCTTCCTGCATGAGCGCGAGCTGAAATTATCGACCGAAGGCAATGTGTTTGCCGGCAGGGACCGTTTTCTGCGCCCGGGCGGCGCTTCTATCCGCAACAATGGCCGTGACTTCGTCACGGTGCGTTTCCATGTCCATCCCGATATTAGCCTGCTCCAGGATGAGCATGACCGTCTGGTGCTGGCCGCCGACCATGCCGACACCTGGGTGTTTACCTCTACCGAAGTGGTGCCCGAGGTCGAGGAATCGATCTATTTCGCAGGGCTTGGCGGCCCGCGCCGCAGCCGCCAGATCGTGCTTGCGTTCAAGGCCTCGGAAACGTCGGAGGTCCACTGGCAATTGACGCGCACCATCATCGCCGGCCGTCCGGAAAAAGCTGAAGCCGGTGGCAACGGCAGACACTGATCAAGTCTTGCGGCTTGATTTCCGGGCCTCATATGCTACGGCCCGCGGACGCTCTCCAACCAGAACTGGAAAGGCCGCCAGCCCATGGCCGTCGCCGCCAAGAACATTCCCGCGCCCGACCTTGTACCCATCCGTCGCGCGCTCCTTTCCGTCTTTGATAAGACCGGCCTGATCGATTTCGCCAGGGCGCTGGCTTCGGCCGGCGTCGAGCTAGTCTCGACCGGCGGCACCGCAAGGGCGCTTGCCGAGGCAGGCATGGCGGTGCGCGACGTGTCCGAGCTCACCGGCTTTCCCGAGATCATGGACGGCCGCGTCAAGACGCTGCACCCGTCGGTGCATGGCGCACTGCTTGGCGTGCGCGACGATCCCGAGCACGCCGCAGCGATGCGCGACCACGGCATCGAGCCGATCGATCTCGTCGTCTCCAATCTCTATCCGTTCGAAGAGGTGCGTCGCTCCGGCGCCGACTACGCGGCGATCGTCGAGAACATCGACATCGGCGGCCCGGCGATGATCCGTGCCTCGGCCAAGAACCACGCCTATGTCGGCATCGTCACCGATCCCGATGACTATGCCTCGGTGCTCAACGCGCTGGAGATGAATTTCGGCTCGTTGTCGCTGGATTTCCGCAAGAAGCTGGCAGCCAAGGCCTTTGCCCGCACCGCCACCTACGATGCGGCGATCTCGGGATGGTTCGCCGAGGCGCTTGAGATCGAGCATCCGACATGGCGCGCCTTCGGCGGCAAGCTGCAGTCGGTGATGCGCTATGGCGAAAACCCGCATCAGGGCGCCGGCTTCTATGTCAACGGCGACAGGCGGCCGGGCATCGCCACGGCGCGCCAGCTTCAGGGCAAGCAGCTTTCCTACAACAACATCAACGACACCGACGCTGCCTTCGAGCTGGTCGGCGAGTTCGACCCGTCGCGCTCCGCAGCAATTGCCATCATTAAGCACGCCAACCCGTGCGGCGTCGCTGAGGACGCTTCGCTGCAGGCGGCCTATGCCAAGGCGCTGGCCTGCGATCCGGTCTCGGCCTTCGGCGGCATCGTCGCCATGAACCGCATCCTCGATGCCGGAACCGCCGAAGAGATCGTCAAGACCTTTACCGAAGTGATCATCGCACCGGAGGCGTCCGAAGAAGCAGTCCGCATCATTGCCGCCAAGAAGAACCTACGCCTGCTGGTCACCGGCGGCCTGCCCGACCCGCGCGCGGCGGGCCTTGGCTTGAAATCGGTTGCTGGCGGTTTGCTGGTCCAGGGCCGCGACAACGCGGTGGTGGATGACCTCGAGCTGAAAGTGGTGACCAGGCGCGCTCCGACGCCGGCCGAATTGGCCGATCTGAAATTCGCTTTTCGCGTGGCAAAGCACGTCAAGTCGAACGCCATCGTCTATGCCAGGGATGGCGCTACAGTCGGCATCGGCGCCGGCCAGATGAGCCGGGTCGATTCCTCGCGCATCGCGGCGCGCAAGGCGCTCGACGCGGCCGAGGCTGCCGGCCTGACGGAGCCTTTGACCAGGGGCTCGGTCGTCGCCTCGGATGCCTTTTTCCCGTTCGCGGATGGGCTTTTGTCGGCAATCGAAGCCGGCGCCACAGCCGTCATCCAGCCCGGCGGCTCGATGCGCGACGACGATGTCATCGCCGCCGCCGACGCTCACGGCATTGCCATGGTCTTCACCGGAGTGAGGCATTTCCGGCATTGAACGCGTTACCCTCCCGCTGCGGGAGAAGGCAAGAGCAGCTCACTCCGCCGGCCGATCCGCTGGATAGGGCGTGCCGATCAGGATCGCCATGCCGGCGCCAAGGAACAGCACGATCGCCGCCATGCCGAGCCGCGCCGAGCCGCTAGCCAGGGTGATCGTGGCCACCATGAAGGGTGCGGCAAAACTGGTTGCCCGGCCGGCCAGCGCATAGATGCCGAAATAGCGGCCCGATTCGGCAGCGGAGACGCTGCGCGCCATGTAGGAGCGCGACGATGCCTGCACCGGCCCGAAGGCAAGCCCGATCAGCAGGCCGTAGAAAATGTAGGCTTTTTCCGCCGCCGTGCCGAACAATCCGCCGCCGTCCAGTCCGGGCATCACCCAGGCGCCGAACAGCGTATAGCCCGGCCCGGTCGAGACGATGCCGAGCGTAGCGATGCTTAGCATGACCAGCGAAATCATCACTATGGTCTTGGAACCCAGTGCTGTGTCGAGGCGTGCGGCAACCAGGCAGCCGACGATGGCAACGACGTTGAGGATGATGCCGAACAGGCCGATCTCGGTAATCGACCAATGGAACATTGCCGCCGCAAACGTTCCGCCCAGCGCCAGCAGTGCATTGACGCCGTCCTGATAGATCATGCGGGCGACGAGAAAGCGAAAAATGCCGCTGCGCTTGCGCACTTCGGCCAGCGTCGACTTCAGTTCCGACAGGCCTTCGCGCACCGCCGGCCCGATTGGAATGCCTTTGATCGCATCAGGCGTGAAGAAGAACATCGGCAGGATGAACAGGAAATACCAGGCCGCCGACAATGGTCCGGTGGCGCGCGCGTCCTCGCCGAGCCTGGGGTCGAGGCCGAAGATCGGGTCGAGCCCAACGACGGTCTTACCGGTTTCAGGCGAGCCGGCCATGACGGTAACGACGAAGATCAGTGCGATCATGCCGCCGAGATAGCCAAGTCCCCAGGCCATGTTCGAGATCCTGCCGATGTCGCTCTTCGGCACCAGGCGGGGCATCATCGAATCGTTGAACACAGTCGAGAATTCCGCCGCGACCGACGCCAGCGAGAACAACGCCACGACCAGAAAAAGATTAGAGCCGGGCGCGGCGAACCACAGCAGGGTGAGGCAGGTGATTTTAACCGCGGCGAAGAAGGCTATCCACGGTTTGCGTGGTCCAGTCTGATCGGCGATCGAGCCGAGGACCGGCGACAAAACGGCAATGACGACGCCGGCGGCGGCAATGCCGTAGCCCCAGGCCGCTTGCCCGGTCTCTGGATTGCTGGCCATGCGCGAGACGAAATAAGGACCGAAGATGAAGGTGGTAACGACCGTGAAAAACGGCTGTGCCGCCCAGTCGAACAGCATCCATCCCCAGATGCCGCGTCCCGATGCCCGCTGCACTGCCATCTCAGCCATGTCCCCTCCGCTGGAGCTTGCTCCATGCCGATCGAATCGGAAGGATGCTCCGTCTTGTTGTTGAGCACGATCTTGTCCAAAAGCCGATCGTCACTTTTTGGGATCATGCTCCGGCGCCCCCCAACGCAGGGCGCCGTTCGCTCAATAGCGCAGTTCTTCCCGGCAATCCCGCGCAATATGGAAGACGTCTCACAGCCCTGTCAGATCGCTCATCAGGCCGGACGCCACCGACAGCCGCGACACGGTGATGTCGCCGCCCTCGGTCAGAGCCTGCAGCCGCTCGCGGATGCGTCCGACCCGTTCGCCGCCGGCCTCCAACCATGCCGACACCGGATCCGCCGCCTCGGCATGGCCGGTCAGCGCCGCCACCGCGATGCCGCGCCTGGCCGCGCCGATCGTGTCGGTAGCGCGGGAAAGCGCCAGTTGATCGTAATAATCCGAGGGCGTGATCGAGCGCGCCGCATCTTCGACGCGCGGTATGCGGAAGACATCGCTGACTGCAAAAAACGCCTTGGCGGCAGCGACGATGCCGGCATTTGCCGTCCGCGCCGTCAGCGCAATGTCGGGGATGAGTTCCGCCACATCGGTCAACGCCAGTTGCTCGGCCAGGCTCTCGGGCGCGCCGCCCTTCGACAGGCTGTGCCGCCGCTCCTCGATCCGCTCGCGCGAGAAGGCCGGCAACAGCGCAACGAGCTTCGGCTCCAGCACCTTGCGCGCATCCTGCAACTCGGTGATCCGCTGCCCGAGTGGTGCGGTGCCGGCATCGTTCTTCAGGTACCAGCCGCTGGTCACATAGATCAGCCGGCTGACCGCCTGATAGAGGTCGAGCTGGATCTGTCCGTCGATCCGGTTGTCGAGCGCGTCGATCTGGCGATAGAGCGCCGGCAGCGCAAAGCCATCCCGCACCACGGCGAAGGTGCGCACGACATCGGCGGCACTGCGCCCGGTCGCTTCCTGCAGCCTGTTGACGAAGGACGGGCCGCCGCGATTGACCAGGTCATTGGCGACGGCACGGGCGATGATCTCGCGGCGCAGGCGATGGCCGTGGATTTCCGCCGCATATTTCTTTGCCATGCGGTCGGGAAAGTAACCCATCAGGTCGCGGTCGAAATGCGGATCGTCCGGCACGTCGCTGGCGACGATATCGGAAAACAGCACGATCTTGGCATAGGCAAGCAGCACGCCGAGCTCGGCCCGTGTGAGCGGCTCGCCGTGCGCTTCGCGCGCGCAAAGCGCACCCGGCGACGGCAGCGTCTCGACGACACGGTCGAGCAGCCCGCGCGCCTCGAGCGCCTCCATGAAGCGGCTCTGATGGGCAATGTCGGCAAGGCCGCGCTTGCGAGCAAGGGACAGCGCCAGCGTCTGCTGGTAATTGTTGGACAGCACCAGGGCGCTGACCTCGTCGGTCATCTCGGCCAGCAATTTGTTGCGCGACGGCCGCGTCAGCGATCCCTTCCGCATGGCGGAAGCCAGCGCGATCTTGATGTTGACCTCGACGTCTGAGCAGTTCACGCCGCCCGAATTGTCGATCGCATCTGAGTTGCAGCGGCCGCCATTCAATCCGAATTCGATGCGCGCCCGCTGTGTGACGCCGAGATTGGCGCCTTCACCGATGACCTTGGCACGCAGGTCGAGCGCGGTGATGCGGATCGCGTCATTGGCACGGTCGCCGACGTCCTGGTTGGTCTCGCCCGATGCCCTGACATAGGTGCCGATGCCGCCGAACCACAAAAGATCTGCCGGCGCCTTGAGGATGGCACTCATGATCTCGACCGGCGTGGCCGTTGTCTTGCCGAGGCCGATAGCTGCAGCCGCGGCGGCCGGCAAGGTGATCGACTTCTGGCTGCGCGAGACGATGATGCCGCCTTCGGACAGCTTCGTCTTGTCGTAATCCTGCCAGCTTGAGCGAGCGAGAGCGAACATACGCCGGCGCTCGGCCATCGAAGCGGCCATGTCGGGATCGGGATCGATGAAGATGTCGCGATGATCGAAGGCGGCGATCAGCCGGGTCTGCTCCGACAGCAGCATGCCGTTGCCGAACACGTCGCCCGACATGTCGCCAACGCCGACGACGGTGAACGGCGTGGTTTGGATGTCGCGGTTCATCTCGCGGAAATGCCGCTTGACCGCTTCCCAGGCGCCCTTGGCGGTGATGCCCATCTTCTTGTGGTCGTAGCCGGCCGAACCGCCGCTGGCGAAAGCGTCGTCGAGCCAGAAGCCGTGCCTTTCGCTGATGGCGTTGGCGATGTCCGAGAAGGTCGCCGTGCCCTTGTCCGCGGCGACGACGAAATACGGATCATCCTGATCGCGCCGCACGACGCCGGCTGGCGGGATGACGCCATCCAGCCCGATATTGTCGGTGATCGACAACAGGCTGGAAACGTAATTCTTGTAGGCGGCCGTGCCGGCCTCGAAAATTGCGTCGCGCCCCGCGCTCATCGGCAGCTTTTTCGGGTAGAAGCCGCCCTTGGCGCCAACCGGCACGATCACCGCATTCTTGACCTGCTGTGCCTTGACCAGGCCGAGCACCTCGGTGCGATAGTCCTGCGCACGGTCCGACCAGCGCAGGCCGCCGCGCGCGACCGGGCCGAAGCGCAGATGCACACCCTCGACCTCGGAGCCGTAGACGAAGATCTCCCGCCATGGCCGCGGCGCCGGCAGCCCGTCGACCGATTGCGAATCGAGCTTGATCGCCAGCGATTGGCCTTTCTGTTTCGTATCGGCAACGAAATGATTGGTGCGCAGCGAGGCTTCGATCAGGTTCAGATAACGGCGGATGATGGTGTCGTCGTCGATGTTGGGAACGTCTTCCAGCGCATCCGTGATCTTGGCCTTCAAATGTTTGGCCTGGACGACGCCTTCTGTTTCGGCCGTCGGGCCGAGGCGGGCGACGAACAGCGCATGCAGGCCGCGGGCGATCTCGGGATAGCGGTTGAGCGCGGCGGCGATGAAATCCTGGCTCTGCGGGATGCCGGCCTGCTGCAGATAGCGGCCATAGGCGCGCAGGACGGTGATCTCGCCCGACCACAGGCCTGCGGTCTGGGCAAGGCCGTTATAGCCGTCATTGTCGACATTGCCGCGCCAGACGGAAAGGAATGCATCCTCGAACAGCGCGCCGCCATTGCCGAGGTCGATCGGCCTGCCGTAGTTGTTCTCGAGTTCCATGTCGTGGATGAAGACCATGCCGGGCTGATCACTATTGATCATGCCGGATTGATTGTCGCCGACCTCGAAAGTGCGCTCGCTGATGACGCGGAAACCGATGTTTTCCAGCACCGGCACGCGCCGCGACAGCGCCACCGGGCTGCCATGGTGATAGATCTTCAGCGCCGCCTGATGCGGCTTCTGGTCGGCGTGACGGTAATAGTCGATGGCGATCGGATTTGACGCATCGAGCTTGGCGATGCGCCCGGCATCGGCCAGCGCCACGCCCGGCCGAAAACTGTCGCGATAGCTTTCCGAAAAACGCGAGGCGATGGCCGTGAGTCTCGCATCGGCGCCGGTCTCGGTCGCGGTCTCGCGCAGGGCATCGTCCCAGGTCCGTACGATGTCGCGAATCGCCGCCTCGATCGTTGCCTGCTCGACCTTCGGCGTCTTGCCGCCGGAGCGGCCGATGATGAAATGGACGCGCGCCAGCCCGCCTTCCGGGAAGGCCGGGTAATAGGCGGACAGCCGGCCTTCGAAGACGGTCTTCAGATAGGTGCCGATCTTCTCGCGCACGACGCTGTCGTAGCGGTCGCGCGGCACGAAGACGAGCACGGAGACGAAGCGGTCGAACTGGTCGACACGCACCAATGCCCTGACGCGCGGCCGCTCGATCAAGCCCAGTATGGCTTCGGCATGCTTGCGCAGGATCGGCACCGGAACCTGGAACAGCTCGTCGCGCGGATAGCTCTCCAGCACGTTGATCAATGCCTTGCCGGAATGGTCGCTTGGATTGAAGCCGGATTTGGCGATGACGGTTTCCGCCTTCGAGCGCAGATAGGGGATTTTCATCACCGAGCGCGTATAGGCAGTCGAGGTGAACAGGCCGACGATACGGAGCTCGCCCGAAAGCACGCCTTTGCCGGTGTAGGTCTTGACGCCGATGTAGTCGAGGTAGATGCGGCGGTGCACCGACGACTTGGCGTTGGCCTTGGTGACGATCAGCGGTTCCGGCCCATGCAGGAAGGCACGGATTTCCGGCGTCGTGCTTACCGCTTCGGTGCCGCGCCTGAGCACCAGCACGTCGGGATCGGAAAGGATGCCGAGGCCGGGCTTTTCGGCGCGCTCGAGCATGCCGCTCGTCTCGCCGCCGGTGTAGTTGAATTCGCGCATGCCGAGAAAGGTGAAATTGTCGTCGCGCAGCCATTCGAGGAAGGCGATCGCCTCGGTGACATGGGCCTTGTCGAGCGGCACTGGGGAGTAGCGGAATTCCGAGATCGCCTGGTCGAGGCGGGCAAGCATCGGCTTCCAGTCGGTGACGGCGGCTCGCACCTGGCCGAGCAGCTTCGTCAGGCGTGCGGCCAGGCCTTCGGCCTGCTCGGCCGAAAGGCGGCCGATATGGACATGGATGACGCTCAGTCGGTCATGGCTGTGGTCGCCCTTGGCATAACCGCCATCGCCGAGGATTTCCTCGACGCCGTTCTTGCCGTGCCTGACGACTATGACTGGATGGGTAACCAGCAGCGGCTCGCCGGCGCTTTCTGTAATCTCGCCGAGGACGGAATCGAACAGGAACGGCATGTTGTCGTTGACGACAGTGATCACCGTCATCGGCCGGCCCTGGCGGACGACACCGGAATCGACGTCTATGGCAACGACGCAGTCGTCCTTCTTGTGCCTGGCCACTGCGCGGCCGGCGAGTTCGGCAGCGCGTTCGAGATCGATGACGTCGTAGGCGGCGACATCTTCGGCCGGAGCTCGGGCCAGCAGGTAGTCGGCAAGCCTGCCGGGCTTTTCACCACCCGCGGCTTCACCCCTCGTCAGGCCGGCTTTTTTCAACCGGCTCGCTGACTTTACGCTGGCCATGAGTCCCTCCCGTCACATGTTTTTGCGGCTATGCTAACAGATGACGGGTATTTGGCGACAAAGGTTTGACGGCTTGCGACGAAATGTCGGAATTCACCGGCAGCCTGGCGAAAAAGAGGAGAGATCCGCCATGACGGACAAAATCACCGCGCTTGACCTGGCACCGGCGGAGCTGAGCGACGCGACCAAGGCCTATTTCACCAAGTGCCGGGAGAAGCTCGGCCTCGTTCCCAACGTGCTGCTCGCCTATGCCTTCGACGAGAAGAAGCTGCGCGCTTTCACCGACATGTACAATGATTTGATGCTGGGTGAATCCGGCCTGTCGAAACTCGAGCGCGAGATGATCGCGGTGGCCGTCTCATCGGTCAACCATTGCTACTATTGCCTGGCCGCGCATGGCGCGGCGGTGCGCCAGCTTTCCGGCGACCCAGCCTTCGGCGAGATGATGGTGATGAATTTTCGCGCCGCCAAGCTGTCGGACAGGCAACGCGCCATGCTCGAATTCGCGGTGAAGCTGACCGGGCAGCCGGCAAAGATCGTCGAAGCGGACCGGGCGGCGTTGCGGCAAGTCGGCTTTTCCGACCGCGACATCTGGGACGTCGCCTCGACCGCGGCGTTCTTCAACATGTCGAACCGGCTGGCATCGGCAATCGATATGCGGCCGAACGATGAATACCATGCGATGGCGCGATAGGGCACCGGCGTTGCGAGTCAACGGCATATTATATTAGCTACTTCGCATTCTCGTTGCTTGTTTGCCGGTTTGGTCCGATGATCGGCATGCGGCATGACCGCATGCCGGTTCGATGCCGCCGATCAGAGGAGGAGAACATGGCGAAATTTCTCTACGTCTATCACGGCTCGGGCAAGATGCCGACCGAGGAGGCCGAACGGAAGGCAGCGATGGATGCCTGGAACGGCTGGTACGGCAAGCTTGGCTCAGCGGTGGTCGACGGCGGCAATCCAGTCGGCATGTCGAAGACCCTGCTGCCTGGCGGCAAGGTCGAGAACAATGGCGGCAGCAATCCGACCGCCGGTTACACCATCATCGAAGCGAAAGACATCGACGATGCCGTCGGCAAGGCCAAGGATTGTCCTATCCTGACGGACCCGGGTTTCAGCGTCGAGATTGCGCCGATAATCGAAATGGGTTGACGCGCCGGCTCAAGACCGCGCGGCGATCGCCGCCGCAGCGCCGGCCATGGTACCGGCGCTGATGCGGTTGGCGATTTTCATCGCCCGCTTGCTCCTCAAGAGCTTGCGCGCCTGCGATGCGGCGAGCACCCATGTCAAATCGATGGCGACCAGGACCACTGCCATGGTCGCCGTCAATTCGATCCAGCCGACCATGCTGACCGAACCGAGGTCGATGATGGTCGGCAGCAGCGCCAGATAGAACATCATGATCTTGGGGTTGCCGAGCGTCACGGCCATGCCGGCAAAGAACAGTCTGACGGGCGAATCTTCGCGCGGCAGCGCGCCTTCCTTGGCCTCGACCGGTGCCGTCCACATCTTCCAGGCAAGCCAGCCGAGATAGGCGACGCCGACCCACTTCACGACGACAAAGGCAAAGTGGAACGTCTGCGCCACCACGGCGAGGCCAAACACCGCCAGCGACAGCCAGATCGCTTCGCCGATCCACATCGCAAGCAGGAACGGGAACACGTCGCGAAACCCTTTTGCGATGACCCGCGCCACAAGAGCGGCGATCGATGGGCCGGGCGAGCCGGCGGCAACAAGCAGGGCGCCGGCAAAAATCAGAAGCGATGTGAAATGCATGACGCGGATCCCGTTTGAAATGTTTGGGTCGTTCAAGATAACCCAACTGGTCCGACGACAGTAGCGTCCACCGAAAGAAGGCTTGTCGGCCAGGCACCTCGCGGCTAGAAATGTCGTCCCGACATCATTTCGAGCTTCACTTTGCCTTCGTAACCGCCGGTCTCGTCAACTCCCCCAACACAGAGCAGGGCGTCGCAGTCGCGATGCCTGTTTTCACATCATGTGTTCCTCGGGTGGCGGTTCGAGACCGGTTTGGCACTGCTGAACCGCTGTCGCGCATAACCACCCGCGACACCTGATTTCCAACTGCCGCAGTCTCTCGCCACGCCGTGCCCGCATGGGTTCTCGATATCGCCGATCTGACGAACTTCCCGACGGGAAGGGCTTTCGGCATGCCTTCGATACTGCGTATCCGCTGGACGATCACACCCAAGACCGCACCTCGACCTCACCTCAACTGCAATCGCTGCGGCGGCCTGAAAGCCTATCGCTGCAGCGGCAAATTCCGGGTCAATGCCAACGGCAAGCGCATTGACGCCTGGTTGATCTACCGCTGCATCGACTGCGACAATTCCTGGAATTTCGGCATTCTGGAGCGCTGCAGCCGCCGCGATATCGAACCGACAATATTGCAGGCGCTCGAAAGCAACGATCCGGTCCTGGCGCGGCGCCATGCCTTCGATGTTGCCGCATTGCGAAGCAGTATCGGGCGCGTCGAGGAGTTTCCCGAAGCCGTCGTTCATAAGCAGGCGCTCGGGGATAGACCGGAAAATACCAGCGCGCTCGAACTTCAGCTCTGGCTCGAAATGCCGACAGCGCTGCGGCTCGACCGGTTGCTCGCCAACGAACTCGGTGTCTCGCGATCGCGGCTTCAGGTTTGGGAAGAGAAACGATTGCTGGTGGTTGGTCCGGACGGAGCCAAAGCCTTGCGCAAGCCAGCGCGGGCGGGAACGGCGATCCAGATCCACCTGTCTGGCGAACCAGACCGGGACAAAATCATTTCGGCTGCAGGTGAATGAGGCAACGGCAGGAATCCGTACGGCCAGGGGTCAGTCGCCCTCTTTGGAGGCCGAGCCAATCAAACCCTTGGCCGCATCGAGATCGAGTCGGCGACTTGCACATGGATCAAGCCAAGCCTGCCCGTATCGAGAAGATAATTCGCGAGAGCATAAATTCCATACGCGTCGAGCATCGACACGCAAACTTCGGCCTCGGGTCGATTGTCGTATATGACAGCCGTGACGAGTTTACCGCTCATTGCGCGGTATTGCCCTTTACGCCGCGCCGACCACTTTCGCCGACTTCTCAAAACGCTTGCGCTCATTCGGATCGAGATAGAGCTTGCGCAGGCGGATGGTCTTCGGCGTCACTTCGACCAGCTCGTCGTCCTGGATCCAGGCCAGCGCGCGTTCCAGCGTCATGCGGATCGGCGGTGTCAGCTTTACCGCCTCGTCCTTGCCGGCGGCGCGGATGTTGGTCAGCTTCTTGCCCTTGAGCACGTTGACTTCGAGGTCGTTGTCCCTGGAATGGATGCCGATGATCATGCCCTGATAGACCTTGACGCCCGGGTCGATGACCATCGGGCCACGGTCTTCCAGGTTCCACATGGCGTACGCCACCGATTCACCCTGTTCGTTGGAGATCAGCACGCCGTTGGTACGGCCCGGCAGCTCACCCTTGTAAGGTTCATAGGCATGGAACAGCCGGTTCATCACAGCGGTGCCGCGCGTGTCGGTCAACAGTTCCGACTGGTAGCCGATCAACCCGCGCGTCGGCGCGTGGAAGACGATGCGCTGGCGATTGCCGCCCGAAGGGCGAAGCTCGACCATCTCGGCCTTGCGCTCCGACATCTTCTGCACGACGACGCCGGCATGCTCCTCGTCGACGTCGATGACGACTTCCTCGACCGGCTCCAGCAATTCGCCGCTATCGCCCTTCTGCATGACGACGCGCGGCCGCGACACGGCGATCTCAAAACCTTCGCGGCGCATCGTCTCGATCAGCACGGCCAGCTGCAATTCGCCGCGGCCGGAGACGAAGAACGAATCCTTGTCCGGCGATTCCTCGATCTTCAGCGCGACATTGCCTTCGGCCTCGCGCAGCAGGCGGTCGCGGATGACGCGGCTGGTCACCTTGTCGCCTTCGGTGCCGGCCAGCGGCGAATCGTTGACCAGGAACGACATCGTCACGGTCGGCGGATCGATCGGCTGCGCATGCAGCGGTTCGGTCACCGACGGGTCGCAGAAGGTGTCGGCGACGGTGCCTTTCGACAGGCCGGCAATGGCGACGATGTCGCCCGCCTGCGCCTCGTCAATGGGCTGGCGCTCGAGCCCGCGGAAAGCAAGGATTTTTGAGATTCGGCCGGTTTCGACCTGGGTGCCGTCATGGTGCAGCACCTTGACCGCCTGGTTGGATTTCAGCGTGCCGGATTCGATACGGCCGGTGATGATGCGGCCGAGGAAAGGATTGGCTTCCAGGATGGTGCCGATCATGCGGAATGGGCCGGGATGAACGGTCGGGGCCGGCACGTGCTTGATGACGAGGTCGAACAGCGGCGCCAGAGCCTGGTCCTTCGGACCTTCGGGGTTTTCCGAGACCCAGCCGTCGCGGCCTGAACCGTAAAGGATAGGGAAGTCGAGCTGCTCGTCGGTAGCGTCAAGTGCTGCAAAAAGATCGAACACCTCGTTGACCACTTCGACGTGGCGGGCATCTGGCCGGTCGATCTTGTTGATGACGACGATCGGCTTCAGTCCAACCTTGAGTGCCTTGCCGACCACGAATTTGGTCTGCGGCATCGGCCCCTCGGCGGCGTCGACCAGCACGATGGCCGAATCCACCATCGACAGAATGCGCTCGACCTCGCCGCCGAAGTCGGCGTGGCCGGGCGTGTCGACGATGTTGATGCGGGTGTCCTTCCAGTCGACCGAGGTCGCCTTGGCCAGGATGGTGATGCCGCGTTCCTTTTCGAGGTCGTTCGAATCCATGGCGCGCTCGGCGACGCGCTGGTTGTCGCGGAACGAGCCGGACTGTTTCAGAAGCTGGTCGACGAGGGTGGTTTTTCCATGGTCGACGTGCGCGATGATCGCGATATTGCGGATTTTCATGTTTTGGTCTCGGGAGCGTTGCAGGCAGCAGGCCAAAAGGCGCTGCCTCTTTCGGTTGGGCGGCTCATACAGGGTTTTTCGCAATTGCGAAAGAGGAGGCGAGCCACCAAATAAAGTCACCAAATCTTAAATGTCTTGGTGTGAAGTGGAATTATTAACCAAGGCGGAACCTTTCATGGTCCGGACAGTTCGAATTTCATGATCGAGATAGGCATCAAACTCCGGCCGATTTTGGCATGTACCGCGCTCGCCGTCCTCCTCGCGGCCGGCGCGGCGCAATCGGCGGCGTCGTTCAAGGAGACGCGGTCTGCTTTGCCGTCCGACAAGCCGTCGGCGGAGCAGCTTTTTGCCGATGCTCCCGATGGCGTCGATCCGGTGGTGACCGGGCCGGTCAGCGCCGCCTTCAAGCAGCGGCAGCAAAATGCCGGATGCGACAGCGCCGTCTGGCCCAACATTCCCGTCGTCTGCTATCCCGATTGATATACGTTCCTACCCTCGGGCTGGCCCGAGGGTAGTGGCGCCGTCGCTCACGCCGACCGCACCGGATCGAGCGTGACCTTGTAGAGTTCGCTGTCGTCGCGATCCATCAGCCGCACCGTCAACTGTTCGGTGGCGCCATCGATCTCGACGAGCCCGAAGAACTGCAGGCCGGCCGAAGGCGCCAGGTTTTGACCCTGTTCGGCAGTTGGTGCCTTTATGAACTTCAGCTCCGGGCCGAATGTCATATCGAAACCATTAGGCCCGAACGTCCCGGAATGGATCGGACCCGAAACGAATTCCCAAAACGGATCGAAGTCCTGGAACTGCGCCTTGTCCGGATTGTAGTAATGCGCGGCTGTGTAATGCACGTCTGCGGTGAGCCAGACAGTGTTGCTGATACCCGCATTCTTTATATAGCGAAGAAGGTCGGCAATTTCCAGCTCACGCCCTTTGGCCGGGCCATTGTCGCCATTGCTGACCGCCTCGGCCCCTACCTTCTTGGTGCCGTCGTTCCAGACGACGAGGCCGAGCGGCATGTCGGCGGCGATGATTTTCCAGGTTGCGTTGGAATTCGCCAGTTCACGCTTCAGCCACTTGATCTGCTGTTCACCGAGGATGCGCGATTGCGGCGTCATCGTCTCCTGCATATCCGGACCGTTGGGGCCGCGGTAGGAACGCATGTCGAGGAAGAACACGTCGAGCAGCGGACCATAGGCGATCTTGCGGTAGACGCGGCCGGGCTCCGACGGCTCGTAACGGATCGTCGTCATTTCGTGGAAGGCGCGCGCCGCACGTGCCGCCAGCACATGGATGGATTTTTCAGTGTAGCGATCGTCGGCGCTCAGGTCCTTCGAGTCCGACCAGTTGTTCAGCACCTCGTGGTCATCCCACTGATAGAAGGTCGGACAGATGGCGCTGAGCGCCAGCACATGCCTGTCCATCATGTTGTATTTCCACTGCGCCCGGTATTCGTCCAGCGTCTCGGCAACCTTGCGCTTCTCGTCGATCAGCACTTTGTTTTTCCACTTGCCGCCGTTGGGCAGGTCGACCTCGTCCTTCATCGCACCATCGGCATAGATCGTATCGCCCGAATGCAGGAAGAAGTCGGGCGTGTGCTTGGCAATGGCGGCGTAGGTCTTCATGCCGGTCTCGTCGATGCCCCAACCTTGGCCGGCGGTGTCGCCCGACCAGGCAAAGCGAATGTCGCGCTTCGAGGCAGGTGCCGTGCGGAAGCGGCCGACGACCGGCTCGGAAACGGCGTTGATGTCGGCAAGATCGGCCGCGACCATGCGGTAGAAGATGTCCTGGTCGGAGGCGAGATCGGTAAGCAGCCGCTTCACCGTATAGTCGCTGGCCGGCGAGGTATCGAGCGGCGCCAGGCGGACGGCATTGGTGAAGCTTTCGGTCGACGACACCTCGAACATGACGCGCGACGGCCGGTCGGTGCGTGTCCAGACCATGCCGCTGGTGGCGTCGACGTCGCCGGATTGGATGCCATGGGTGAACGCCGGGCGCTGATTGGCGCGCGAGTAATAGGGAAGGGCGAGGCCCGAGGCGCCGACCAGGCCAACGGCGCTGGCCGACGTGACGAAAGCGCGCCGCGTCATCGAAATCTTGTTCATGGCTGTCTCCTGGATGGCATTGAACGTCGCCGCCAAGCTCCAGCTTCAATGTTTCAGGCACATTTCGAAACGATGAAGGTTTGATAACAGTGAACAGGCTGGCGAATCTCCCCCCTCGAGGGGGAGATGTCGCCGAAGGCGACAGAGGGGGTCGTCTCGGATGGAGCACCGACCTCTTGCGCCTGCGATAAGGGGCCGAGCCCCGTTGGACCGACCCCCTCTGGCCGCTTCGCGGCCATCTCCCCCTCAAGGGGGTGTTTGGACCGGAGACATCGCGAACAGGTGTGCGAGGACATCGCGAACAGTTTGGCGCGCTTTGCGCCGGGAGGTTCGGGATGCCCTTCGAGGACACGCGCGCGATGAAACAGAAGCTGGAATTTGTCAGGTTGGCGAGCGCGCCGGGGGCGAATGTGAGCGCGTTGTGCCGGCGCTTTGGGATCGGTCGGACCGTGGCTCA